>JBAZJV010000013.1:0-13832 GCA_041651095.1 Patescibacteria group bacterium | reverse complement strand
GAGGTCTTCCGGTCTGCGCTCCTCGATGATGCGGCGGCAATTATCCTCGTCCACAATCATCCATCCGGCGATCCGCAACCGAGCGAGGCAGATATCAAAATCACGCGGGAGATGGTCGCCGCTGGAAAAATTATTGGGGTGAAAGTGTTGGATCATGTCATCATCGGAGCAACCCATTACAGCATAAGAGAGGGTGGACTTGTAGCATTTAACTGAAAGGACAAAAAAAAACGATGAAAACGCTCACAGAAAAAATCTACGGAAACTATGAAAAACTTGTCGAAGAAGGGTCCTATGACCTTGCGGACAAAGTAGAGAGTGAAAAAGAAAAACTTGGGCTTGTGCCGGTTGAGTGCTGTTGTTGCGACCGCGTGAAGTTTCTGCCGCGGGGCGAAACCTGGTACTGCGGTTGCGGCGACGAGTAACCGCCGAAACGCCGTGCCCCGGACCCGTAAAGTTGGCGCCTGGCTATGGGTAACTTTCAATAGTAAACCAGCGCCGGAGATCCGGGCCGCCCTTAAACAACTTGGATTTTCCTGGAATAACTTTCGCGGCGCCTGGCAAAACCCATGCGGCGTATTCAGGCCGGCAAATCATAAAATCGACCCGCGCGCCGTATTTGGTGAAGAAGAAGTTTAAAAACCGCGCCAGGATCCACCAGGATCAACGTGAAGGCGCCGGGCCTAGTCCCGGCATGGCAGGAAAACATGAAAAACTTGATTGTTTTGAGTTATAATATATTATGTTTCGCGCTGATCCTAAGCGGATTAGGCATTAAACTTTACGACGACTGGCGCGAGAAAAAGAAAGGCAAAAACCCATGATAACAATGGACGAAAAATCACCGCGAGAATTTGTGGAAAGCCTGCAAGAACAAGACCGGGACAATATGGAAAGCATGCTGGAAACTATGCTGGACGTTATTCCGGAAGTCAATTTGCTCCAAATCTCGCAACAAGCTGCGATCATGTCTATGAAAGCCGTAATGGTTTTTGCGTATATCTCCTGTCGCATAAATACGCATGGCCCGCATAAGATGGCAGTTAGGCACGCGCGGACAATAGCCAGGCGCGCGGGACGAACCCTGGGAATGACTAAACCGCGGATATATTGAAAGGTAACTCCAATGATCCCTGAATACGCTATAATTGCCCTAACGCTTTACTTTGAGGCCGGCACGGAACAACACGCCGGGCGGCTGATGGTTGCCAGCACGATCTACAACCAGGCCCGGATCCGGCAGATAACGCCGGCGGAAGCTTGCCGGATCGGCAAGCTTTATTCCTGCTGGAATTCTATTGAGAATCGCAACGAAATGCAAAACTTCTATAAGACAGCGACCCTCGAAAATGATACTTGGTACGATTGCATTGAAATCGCGCTGGAAATAGAGATCGGCCATTTCAAGCCAATAACAGACGCCACGAATTATTACAACCCGCGGCTCGCCACGCATAAGGCATGGATGGACCAGCTTGAGAACCGGATCCGCGTCGGCAATCACATATTCGGGCGCCTGCCGCCTGAAAAGATCGGAAAGAAACATAAATGAAAACTATAGCCATAACTCTGACTTGCCTTATCCTGGCCGTTGCCGCGCTTGCCGGCGTGACTAATGAAGGCGTGGTCCTGATGCAGACATCATGGGAAAAAAACGCATGGCCGAACGACACGCGCCGGCTCAACATAAAAAAGATCATGGAAAGTTCGGTATGCACTCTGCTGGTATATGACAAATCCGGCAACCGGACCGGCCACGGATCGGCGATCATCATAGCCCCGGACCTGGCGATAACCTGCTGGCACGTGATCGCCGGCGCGCACCGGGCTGTCGGCAAGTTCCCGCATGGCGGCTACATTGAAATGACGCAATTTATGTGGCAGCACTATAACCCGGATATCTGCGTAATGCGCTTCCGGGACCCGGAAAACCTTGCCAAGCCGATTATATTCATCGATCCGCTTCTAATGCTTCCAGCTGATCCAGTTTACGCAATCGGCGCTTCGAAAGGGTTTGAAGGCACAATAACGGCCGGGATCATAAGTGGCCGGCGCATATGGGATGATGGCACGGATCTGTTCCAGACGGACGCCGCCATATCCGAAGGCTGTAGTGGCGGCGCCCTGGTAAATATCAATGGCTATCTGGTTGGCATGATATCCTTCTACTGGAAATCCGGGGAGAACATGACCTTTGCTATTTCCAATTCTGAAATAACAAAGGAACTCAAATATTGCACTTACCTGGGCTGGCACATGACCTATTTCCCGTATGCCAAGCCGAAAGAAATATTGAGTTATTGATCCTTTTCAGGCTCGATAAGCTTTGCCTGCGCCACACGCTGACTTTGCTCATGCAGGATCTTGAGGTAATCGCTCATATCCACGGTCGCATTGATGTTCTGGATCGAAACCCGAGACGTAGGCGAACCACCAAGCAACTCCGACTTATCGATCAATATACCATGCACAATTCCCAACTCCCTGACACTAATTTTTTTACGGGTGTCCGGGTCCGCCAGCATTTCGATTATCGCCTCAACGCACATGCGCGCGGCATCCCGCGCCATTATGGAGATACGCTTCTTCTCTTCATGGATCGCCTCTGATTCGCGCCGGCGCACGGCCAGGACACTATTAACCGAAACGTGTAACATGTCGGCCAGCCGGATAGCGCCTATCTCCGCGCTTAACGCAACGATCGCCTGATATTTATCCGGCCGGTGTTTGAACAGCCGTTCCGCCGTGAATTCCGGGTTCCTGGAATTCTCGCTTTCCTTGAAGATATCCTGATCCAGCGCGCTTTCGCTTATCAGCCGCAACTGGTTCTCTTCCTGCTTGATCAGAGACGCTTCCATTATCACGCAACACCCCACAACTTAGGATCCATCCCGCGCGCCGCCGCGCGCTGGACCTCGATCTGCTTCCCGACCTCGTTGATATTAAATTCGCCCGCGATACACTTGCGCTTGCCCGACTTCTCCACCGCCCATTTCATTTCCTCGACAACCTTATCCGCGCTCATGCGATCGCCATTATGCGGATCCCAGGAATTCTCAACCAGAAAGAAATCCAGGCCGCCCGGAAAATAAGGCTTGCTCTTCTGAACGATAATATGCGTACCCACCGGCCGGCCGCTTATCTCCTTCATGCGCTTCGCCAATTCCGAGCAACGCCCGGCCCCTATGCCTCCCGTTTCATTCGCTTCAATTCGGATAACATAATAGACATTAAGGCCCTTGAATATCTCATGGACATCACGGAAATACGCGGATAAAGCTTCCAGCGGTTTACCAGGCAGTTGCTTATCATAATCATCGAACAGCGTTACAAACAGAAGCCGCCGCTTCTTAAGCACCAGGTGTTCCGCCCTGGCCTTTATCCGGTCTATCCTGGCAGAATCCTTTTCGCCCAGGAACACGCCATTCTTATAAATTGAAACCGGATTAGCCTGGTTCCCGGAATTAATCAGCAAACAAAGCATGTTCGCCTTGCGCCGGTCCTGGCTGGCAAGCATGGCATTCCACCATACTTCATCCGAGTTATCCGCTAACGCGCACCACGTAGAACGCCAATTATCATTATGCCGGAAAAACAAGTTAGTTTCGAAAAAATCCGGCTCATTCGGCGGCACAACTCGAACCCCCAGCAATTCCAGTAATTCGAAGAAGAATTCTATAAGTCTTTGCATCATATCATTTTACTCCCGCAATAGTTCCCGTATCACCGCGCTTTTAACAGCTTTAGGATAACGCTTTGTCAGAGTCCGCAGATCAATCGTGTAATACTTCGCCTGGAAAGCCTGCTTCAATTCATTTTTGAAGTTCACATAATAGTATCTTTTAACTTCCAATTCCGGGGAAAGAGTATCATGCGGATGATACATTTGCAAGGCTTTTCCTTCGCTTAATTTCGCAACTTCATCCGTTGTCAAAGGTTGGCCGCGCATCACATTATTGACCGTATTCATGTTTTCATAGCGCGCTTTTGCCATTTTCACCGCGATAGGTTCCCCGGCTTTAACCAGCCTTTCCCGGTAGCCGGCGTCGCTTATCTTGATCCAGCGCCCGATCGCGCTTGATATTATGGGAAGCTTGAGGATTTTTTCCTCGATCGTGTACGGCGGCGCGTTCGGGTCCCGGCTCTCCGCCCGGCCAAGCAGGCTTCCAAGCGTATTATTCCAAGTATCTTTCGCCATAGCCTTAAGCCCAATGATTCCCCTTAACCTGGCCTCATCATCAGTAAGCACGCCACGGTTTCTGAACACATCGAACGGGTTCCCGCCGCCGGCATACGTCAGCCAATTCATAGCGCATTTGATTATCGGGTTACTGGTCGGCAACTGCCGCCCTGCATAATCCAGCACCGCTTTTGGATCCGTCATTTCCTTGTTTAGTGCCGCCTGCACCAGCGTTTGACACGTAGCGCTTATGATCCTGGCATTCTCCGGCATCGGCAGGCGCAGGTACATTCCTTTATGGTTTACCTTATCAATCCAGCCCAACGGTATGCAGCGGTACGAAAGCCGGTCCCGTTCCCCGATCGAATCCTGATATATCTGTTCAAAATCGGACCGTTCATCCCCGCGCTTGCCTGTAAGTCTCGACAAATTAGCCAGCAACGTCAGCCCAAGCGTAGGCAGGATCGTCAGGCGCAGGGTATTGATCGCCATTTCCATCGGGCGCCCCTTCACTCCACCGCCGCCCAACCAGGCCCGTTTCTCCGAACGATATCCTTCTTTCGCCGGATTATAGAACAACGCTACGCTATCAATCAGCCAGTTAGCCCCTGCTTTTTCAAGGAAATCGGGCGATCCCGACCATTGCCGAATGATCAGGTTCTTTTCTTCACGCGGCATAGTCGGAAACTTATCATCCAGATAGCGGAAACCCGCGATTTTTACCGTGCGCTCAAAGAATTGACCAAGCTCCATAAACCTATGCCAGCCGTCCACGATCTTATCCAACCGGCCCAATTCCTTATCGCTGACCGCATTAAAAAGCCCGCGCGATTTAAGAACGCGCGACCATTCATCATCCTGATGCTCACCCCGGTATCCCTCGACCTTGCTAATCAAAGTCCCCCGGCGCAACGCTTCCGCCGCGGTTGCCGTGGGCCGTCCGACAATCGTACTCCACGAATCTTTCATGGACGCAACCATATACCGCCCGAACGTCCCGCCCGTAAACGGGATCCAGTTTCGTACGTCTTTCCAAGTCCCCGGCATCTTACGGTTAAAATCCTGCACGTCATATGTAAATCCAAACAGCCACCAGAACGGATTTGCCTGCGTGAATACCGCCTTTAAAATCCCGTTGCCCGTTGACATTGACCTGGCAATCGTCATTATTTCAATCGGAGATTGACGATTGAACGCGTCCACCATCACGCGCGGCCCGTACCAGCCCTCCACTTCGCCTTCATGCAGAATGAGCAAAGTTCCAATACGCTCATTTTCAACCATCTTAACCACCCGGCGCTTACCGTCATACACTTTCGGCGCCGGCTCCCATTCGATCCCGAATTTTTCCTCAACGTCCGGTCGTTTAAGTTCTTTGATCATTTCGTACTTGGCATGTTCCTTAACCACCATCCGCATTATAGCGACCATCTTTTGCAGGGTAGCGACCGCCGGACTCTTAACCGGCTTCATCGTTCCATACTGTTTGAAGAGATGGCTTGTCACCATGTCGCCATATTGTCGCGCCATTTCATTTTGCAATACATTCTGGCCCGGCAACGCCTCATTTTTACTTACCGCAAAAGTCGCGTAAAATATATTTTCCATAAGCATATCCATCTGTTTATCGCTGAATATCTTGTATTCTTTAGCCAGGTCCAGCACTTCCTTTTCATAGATATTCCGCAACCATAAGGACGACTCTTCCAACGCTGAAAACTTGTCAGGTCCGTAAGTCTTGCGCATATGTTCCAAAGCCTGCCGGCTGGTCTTAACGTCATAATTCCAGGGATTCCCTATCCCCATCCGGTCCCCGTAAACCACGCGATTATGAAACAGGTATTCACCAAGATCTTCCGTGAAACCCAAGCCCTTCTCTTTTAAAATAGGCACAACACTATTGACAATCTGGTCATGGATCAGCTCCGCGGTACTGCCCGGCTGATAAAGCACGTTCGATAATTGCCCGAACGCGCGCGTCCGTTCTTTCGGATCCGTTATCGCGGTATATCTTAATTGCGCCGGCCCGAACACGCGGTCCACCGTATAGATCCAGGCATCCCGCATTTCGCGCGATGATATATCTTTCCTCAGATATTCTGTTTCCGCCGCTTTCCGGTTCGCTTCCAGCATTTCCTCCCGTAAGATCCGGCGGCGCGCCGGATCCCGTTCCCCGGTCTTAAGCGTTTCCTGCATTTTCGTGTATAACCTGCGGAATTCCGGCTTATTCTCCAGCCAGTTAAAGAACATACTGTAGAACAGCGGTGCGCGCTTCTTTAGCGCCTGCGGATTATTCAGCAGGACCGACATAGCCTCCGCGTAAAGTTCATGCGACTGCCGGAAATAAGGGATAGGCGCCGCCGGCTCACCTGGCGCCGGCGCGCCGGTTGGCGCGCGCAGTTCTGATCCGCCCTCAAGACTATGCCACCAGGCCGCCAGCGGTTCCAGTTCCGCTCGAATCTGCTTCTCTGTTACCAGTCCGCGCCGGGCCAGTTCTTCGGAAAGCAGATTATCATAAGCCGCCTTAACCGCCGCCTTATCCTTCTTCCCTATCTGCTTAGCCAGCTTATACATCTTTCCACGCTCTTCCTTACTGATCAGATCAGCCTGGTCCCTTGGAAACTTCGCCAACTGTTCCTGGAAATACCGTTCAAAACTGGCGATCCGGCCCAGGATATTGCCGCGTCCGGCCACTATTTTCTGCGGCGCCCAATCAACGGCATGCCCCGCCTCGTGCATGATCGTCCGTAACGCGCCTTCCACGCTTTCTCCGGTAGCCAGTACCCGGTCGAATTCCTTTTCATACAGGTAGCGAAACCGCTGTTTAGTCAGCGATTCCACGCTCTGCATATCGCCTTCCGCCTTCTCCATAGCCCATTGCATTGCCTCGTTTGCCAGTTCGATCCGCTTCTCTTTCGGGACCGGCGAAAACACATCCGCTGCTATTTTCATCTTGCCCGTCTTAGGATCGAACGTGCCTTTCGCGCCGGGCAATCTCTTGCGTACCTCGATATTCTTATAACCGCCCACCAGTTCCTTCGCCAACTGCAACGCTTCCGGCCCATCCAGCGCCAGCGGCAGATCACTGTGCGCCGGATCGTCCTCAACCGGGATAACCGGCGGCGGCCGCTTAGCCGGCTCAAGGATCTCGCCGCGCTCATTCCGTACCGGCTCAAACCCTTCCGTGATCTTGTCCGGAAAACCGACCTCCTTTTCTGGCGAAACTCTTGGCGGCATACCGGGAAGATCCCGTGCCATATTTTCCAAGTTATACTTGCGCAGGCGGTCCGACTCAATCGCGCGCTGGACAGCTTCCCCATCCGGCACCTTCTCGCCGTACAGGTTGAACACGCCTTCCCCGGTAAGTTCCTGCTGACTAAACTTCTTCGGGTTCCGGATCTTATCCGGAAACCCCATTACCCCGCTTTCCCTGGCCTCGCCGGCAACAAAGGATCCTTTATCCCAATACACTTCCTTCTTGCCAAGCCAGATCCGCCGCCCGGTATCCGCGTTCTCCATGTAGAGCATATCAACGTATTCATTATTTATGTCAAATCGGTCCCCGGTAACTTCGTATTCCCGGCCGCCGATCTTGACCTTATCGCCGTACCATAGATTCACGCCCGGCGCACCATCCCCGCCTTGTTTCTTTAATTGCCATTGCAGATCATTCCACTCCGTATCCAGCGCTAGGTCCTTATTGTCCAGACTCTGATTTCGCAACACCTGGCGCAACCCGGTTTCCTGGCTTCTCATTCCCGATCGCTGTAACTGGATCGTCTTAAGCGCCGCGATCATATCCATATCATTTGATCCAGGCGGCAATAATCCTTCCGCAACCGCTTCCTGCGCCACCAGGTCCGCCCGCCGCGCATCCGGTCCGCCACGCAGGCTCGGATGCAATCCGCCCCGGCCATGCTGTCCATAAATCTCCTCGCTCAACATGCCTTTGTCATACGCCTTGATCTTATTGCCCCTCACAAATTCCCACAAATCATACGGCCGTTCCGCTTTGAAAGTTATCTTCGTCAGCGGGTTAACGACCGTTACCGGGTTTGCCATCGAATCCGGGACCACCTCCGGTCCAGCCGGGACCCGCGACGGTCCCGGCACATCGATCGCCGGCTGGTCGATCTCTACCTTCCCAGCTTCCGGGCGTACTTCTCCACCCGCTTCCGGGACCGGTTCTCCCGGCTTGGCTTCCAGCCGCTTTTCCTCAAGGTTCCGTACACGTAGGCGTCCTTCCTCTCCTGGCCCCATGGCTTGCTCGCCACCTCCGCCTTCAACTTGCGCTCTAATTTCTTTGGCATATTCCCCTCCTTTTATCTCCACTTTCCTTGCTCCCGACACTATATCCCTCAATACCGGCACGAAATTGACCCAGGCGCGGTTCCGAACGGCTTCCAGCCCCAATCCCTTCTCCCCGGCCTGGAACGGCGGCATAGGCTGTTCCCTGGCCGCCAGATAGTCATATACGTTATATACCACCTCTTTTTCCGCCTCGGACGCCATGTCTTTAGCCACTTTCCGCGCCATATCCGGGAATTTCAGCTTAAAATCGGCCTCCGTCCATTTCATCTTGGTAATAAACGCTTTAGGTAGAAACTTGAATACCCCGGCGGTAGCCGTTGAAAACAGGGTAAATCCGAAGATGGTATCCAGCATTTGCGCGGCCTTATTTTTGGCGATCTCCTTGCCGCCCTCTTCCGGAGTGATCGCCGGTAACTCCGCCGCGCCATAGGTAAGACCAGCCGCCGCTCCATGCAAAGCCGCCCGGCCAAACACGTTCCGGACCCCGCCGATAACCTTGCCGAAGATCCGCGGACCGAGCTTCGCTAGGAAGTTGGCCGGTAAGATAAAACCGGCCGCCTTGCTGAATAGCCGCAGACCGCGCGTGACCGCGGATAATTTGCCCGGACCCGGACCGAGAAACCCCACACCCATCCCCAGGAAGTCGGCCAGGTAATCGGTGAAATGCTGTGATTCCGCCGGCTCCATCTGCTTGGAAAACAGGAAAGCGGTAGCCACCTTCAAGGCGGCATTTTCCCGCTCTTCCGGCGTCATATTCTCCGCATCCTCAAGTACGGACTCATGCGCCTTGCGGCCGATATAGGATGGTATAGCGGCTGGCGCGTTAAGAAAGGCCGTCGCCAGCAGGCTCCTGCCGGTCCGTTCCCAAAATCCCGGATCCCTTTCCAGCACCCCGCCGGCGTCGCTCATGGCGATCGCCAGCTTATTCCGGTAATCCGTCACGCCTTCCGGCTCGACCTCAAAGCCTTCCGGCAATTCGGTTATAGCCGGCTCCTGCTTATCCAGCTCAAAACCTGCCGGCAATTCAGTGGATCCTGTTTCATCCCGATCCAGTTCAAAACCTGGCAGCAATCCGGATTGCCCCGGTCCTACTTCTTTTTCTTGCCCCAACGATACTGTAGCAACCGGTTCGTCAAGTTCAAAACCTTCGGGCAAATCTGTTAAGCCCTTTGCCATTGCCCGTTTCTATAAACTAATTTTTCTCCCGTTCGCTTATTACTAGCTGTCGCCCCTTCTCTCGGCGCGCCGCCCGTTGCCGCAGGCGCCGCCGCCGACTCCGCCCTGGCCGAAGTTGCCGGCGCGGTTCCCTTTTCTTTCTGCATGTAACTCATTAGCGCGGCGGTATCATCGAAGAATACGGCCTCCTGCGTTTCCTTGTTCACCAGCGTATTGCCGACCCGTACGTAATCCGTGCCATTGATCGTCACGCTGTAGTTGCTGTTCTTCTTCAACTCGTTTTGCAGTTGTTTGATTTCTTTCTCATTCTCAAACTTCTGTTGCTGGTAGTCTTTATAATTCTCGCTTCTTCGATTTATTTCATCTATACGCTGCAGATGCTTCTGCTTTTCCAGTTCGCTTGTTTGCTTTGCCTTCGCGCCAAACGCTTCTTTCTCCCAGGCCAGCTTTGCTTCACCCACGGCCTTACCGGCTTCGGCTTTTATCTGGGCGGGTCCAAGCGCTTTTGCCGTCATAGCTTCCGCCTGTGTCTTGGCGATCCCCGTCCTGGTCCGGCGTTCCTGTTCCAGATAACGCTCCTGATCCATTTGCGCTAAAACCGCTTTCGATCTGTCGCGTTGTGCCGGACTCGCGCTGGCGGATCCGCTGGCTTCCAAAAATGTCTTATACATACCCGGCCCTAACCTTGCCGCTTCCTCCGCGCTCTTCGGCGCGCCCGGCGGCAAAGCTTCTTCGTCCGGCGCCGCTGTCTCGGGCTGAACAGGCTCGGTCCGTGTCGCCGGTTGTGCTTCCGTGCGCGGCGCCTGTACTGCCGGCGGTGCGCCGGCGATTGGTCCAACCCCCGCGCCTGGCGGCGGCTGTAAAGCCATTTCGGATATTTTCCGCATCGGCAGGTTATATCCCTGCGCTCCGGCTACCGTGCCCGGACCCGGCGCCGGCGGCTGTCCGGCGGGTACCCCGCCCGTCACCGCGGCTATCTGCGGTAACATTTCAGCCCTTATCCGTTCAGTCTCCCTTTCCTCAACGGATCCCGGCACAGCAGGCAAAGCACCCTGAACCGGTCTAATTGTCGGCGCAATCACCGGCCCTGGCGGTTGCATTGCTTCCGCCAGATTGGTGGCCGGGATCCCGGCCACTTGTGGCGGTATGATATTACTTGGCTGTTGCCCCGTGGGACCGCCTTGAAGCATGGGTCCAGTTGATCCCGGTAAATTTGTGGGCGTATGGATCCGGATCGATCTTTCCTCAACCTCCCCGGTCTTAGGATTCCTGGTAAACTTAACTTCCCTCATATTCTCGCCTAATACCTGGTCCACGATGCTTCCGCCCGGCGGAGTACCGGCCGGGACCGCTCCCGCTTCCGGCGCCGGACCAGCCGGCGGCGCGCCCGGCGTTGTCGTAAATATGTATCCGCCGCCCGGTACTTGTATGCCGCGCCCTATCTTCCTGCCCTTTGATCGCGCTAAATCAACTTCCTCCTGTGCCGTTCCCATTCCGCCCCTTCCTATAACCGACGGCGGCGCACCCTGCGGCCAGGTCCGATATATGGATTCACCGTAAGCCATCGTGCGTTTCTCTTCATCTCTCATTTCTCTAGCCATTATTTATTCTCCTTCTTGTTTGTTTAATACAAATGCCACGCAAACCCCTCCGGCCCGTCCCACTTGAAAACCAGTGCGCCGACAAGTATGTAGCCCTCAATAATTACCTGGTCCGTGGATTGCGGCGGGATATGTTCCACCGGCTCGTCCGGCTCATTGCACCAGGCAGGCGCCGGCGTCAGCCCGGTGTTGCCGACCTGGTTGACCGATAGAAACTCGGAGTCGTCCGATTCAGCCTTGCTTTCAATCAGGTTCCAGATATCCCAGGTGTAGCCGTCCCCGTTCTCATTGAAAGCATCCGTCGGCCTCACCCAATTCCCGTAGAAAGGCGCGCGGGCATAAGCATAAAAATCAAGCGAATGCTTAATGTGCGTTGGAATATCCGCGTATTTACCATAGGCATAGCGCCGGACCAGGAACCCGATGTAATGATTGAAGCCGCCCGATTCGTAATAATAGGCCCAGGTATAAGCGATTGGCTGGTAATTACTGACGCCGGTTGTCGGGAAGCTGTTGAACATAGTTGTGCCGCTGGCCGTTGTAGTCACCCAATCGGTAAAACCACTAACCCCATAGTAAGCATAATTTGTTTCGCCTTCCGCACTCCAGCTTATCCCCACTCCGCCGATCCCATAGACCGTCCAGCGCAGCGCGTCAAACGCCTTCTGCAGATCGTCGAAGATCCAGGGACCGATGATATCGCCCATTTGCATTACGCCATGCTCATAAGCCGGGTCATTCGGATCGGTCCAGTCCTCCGGCCATTCCCGCGCGCGCCGGAAACCGTCCGCGTGCAGGCCGGCCTTTGACCGCATGGCCGCCAATGTCAACATCGTGGGTCCCTGCGTACCTACGATCGTCTCATCGTAATCAATGAAGGAGACGCAATTTGTTTCCATCCACTGCTGGATCCCGACCCATAAATCATGATCGCTCATGTCGTAACCGGCCGTGAAATCCGCGAAAGCAGAGTCGCCCAGGACCTGCCGCCTCTCGCTGTATGCGCCGGCAATCTCATTTACGAAATCCAGCGCCATCAGATCCGTTCCCAGGTTTATCTCTGTAAATGTTCTGGCCATCAGTGCGCCCTCACCCAATCCCAGGTCCATTTCAAACTGTGTCCTGCCGGTAACGGATCCGTTTCCGCCCCGATCGCCACCAGGTTCCCATCCTCGTCATACTCGCGCAATACCGGTACTTTATACAATTCCTTTGTCCCTAACGGTTCAGAGCCTGCACCGCCGGTTATCCAGCGCCCGAAAACGTCGCTGTCCCCTTCATCCGCCAGTTGCGCTTCCAGCCGCTTTACCGTGTTTTCCAGGCTGTCTATGCGCGATTGATCTTTTAATTCATCTGCCATCTTAGGTATCCGATGCGCTGCCTGACCAGGCGCCGTATGCTCTGGTTTTCTTCACCGATCTATACACGGGCAACCCGTTAATATATCCCTTGTTTTGCGGCTTGATCGAATCCGAATCGCCGTCCGCTATATTCGCCCAGGACTCCGCTAAACCCGTATTCAACCGTTCCCGCAAAGTTATCGTGATCAGCCGCCATTTATATCCGTTATCCGTGTCTGACGAATCCGCCCTGCGTTCCCTGTCATATAGCGTGGTAGTCGTGGTTGCCAGGGTGCCAAAGAAAGTTGTTACCGCTGTGCCTAATTCATACGGTTGTTTCGTTATCACGTAGTTGAATAATCCGGGGTACTTGGTTGGTTCTTTGCGGATATTATTGTTCGTGTTGCTCGTCAAGCCTGCCGTTGCCACCACGGCCGCGTATTCGGCTTCCTTGCAATTCAGTCCGAAATATACATATACCTGTCCATACCGGTCCGGGTAATTGTACGTAAATTGTACTTTCTTCGGCGTCTCTTCTTCAACTACCGTTCGGTATTGCCCGGACTTAGTTGGCTCTGCGTCAACTCGCTTGGCCTTGTAGATTGCCGATACAAAACTAGGTATGCTTGTATTCTCCGTTTGTAATTTGCGGGTTATCGTGCGTAACGCATCATCCTCGCCCGCTTCCGCGGTCTGGTTTAGCGGCGTTTCCTCTACCTCTTCCGATCGTAAATTTCCTGCCTCGGTTGGCGCCAGCCTTAATGCCTTGATCTTGCCCGTTTCCGATACCGGATCAGCCGGCGTGGTTCCATTCTCCGTGTGCAACGTGCTTACCACCGTGCCGGATGCCGCCACTTCCTTGCTTACCGCAACCTGGTCTTTCGGCGTGATCGTTTCCTCGACCGTCCTTAAGTTCCCCGCCTCCGTCGGCGCCGCCTCGACCCGGTTTATCTGGCCCTTGACCTCCGTTGCCGGCGTGGGTGTATCCGGGTTCTCCGTGTGCAATGTGGCTGTCCTGGCCCGGCTCTTGGAATTCTCGCTACTGGCCGATACCTGGTCTTTCGGCGTAGTCGTGGTTTCCGCTGTCCGCAGGTTCCCCGCCTCCGTCGGCGCGGCGTCCACGCGCTTGATCTTACCCTTTTCCGCCACCGGCGCCGCAGGCGTGGCCGGGTTCTCCGTATGAGTGTGTTCAACCACGGACCGCGATAAGGATTCCTCCTGGCT
>JBAZJV010000012.1:0-19584 GCA_041651095.1 Patescibacteria group bacterium | reverse complement strand
TAATGACCTCCTCCCCGCACTCAAAAAGACTGCCCTAACGGACAGTCTTTTTTCATACGGGGTTTCCTTCCGGGCTTTCATTAGAATCCGAGCGTCGCTTCTTGCGGTAGATCCTTCTGGCCTTGCCAAGAAATATACTTTTTAATCTGCTGTTCATTGAGGCCAATGGTCGAGGAAAAATATCCCACGCTCCAGATGCCGCCGTCAAGATACATTGTTTTAATGAATTTAAACTTCTTCTTGAGATGAGAAGATGACATTGACTTTAATTGCTGGACGGCGGCGCTGACTGAGATGTCTGGCGGGATTTCAATCTGAATGTGGAGATGGTCGTTATCCGTATTAATAGCGATAATCTGGAGCTCGGGATATTTTTTCATCGCTCTGCCGAAGACGGCCAGAAGCTCGGGCTTAACATACTCTTTCAAAAACTTCCGGCGATACTTGGTTCCCCAGACGATATGGTATTGATGTTGATAGGTTGAGTGATTTAAGGCTCGGATTCTCATGACTATAGTTTAGCACGCCTCTGCGAGCCGTGCTAAACAAGGAGTCATTCATCCCCGCACTCGCTGGGTGCTCGTGCGGGGTTTCCTGACCTTTTAAAAAAGCCCGGGCCACGGCCGGGGCTTTTTTATTAGGTTCACGAACCGGCTGATCATTTAGAAAAACAGGCTGAGAAATCCTTTGCTCCTCCGGATTTCCTTTTCTTTCTTAGCAATATCTATAGTCGTCTTGATTACCGTATCCGGGTTCAAAGAAATGCTGTCTATGCCCGCTTCAACTAGAAACTCGGCAAAATCCGGAAAATCGCTCGGCGCCTGTCCGCAGATCCCGACTTTCCGGTTATGCTTCTTAGCAGTCTTAATCAGCTGCCGGATAAGCTCTTTGACCGCCGCATTCTTTTCATTAGACACGCCGGCGACCGTCAAAGTGCCGCCGGAATCGCGGTCGATACCGAGAGTCAGCTGGGTTAAATCATTGGAACCGATAGAAAATCCGTCAAAAATACGACAAAATTGATCAGCCAGGATAATATTGGCCGGAATTTCCGCCATCACATATATTTCCAGCCCGTCTTGTCCGCGTTTCAGGCCATTTTCGGCCATCACCGCCTGGACCCGCTTACCCTCCTCAACGGTCCGGCAGAACGGAATCATCACTTTCAGATTTTTCAAACCCATTTGCTCCCGCACTTTCTTGATCGCCTGGCACTCCAGCCTGAAAGCCGGCAAGAATTGCGGCGAATAATAACGGCTGGCGCCCCGGAAACCGATCATCGGATTAGATTCTACCGGCTCATAGGCTTGGCCGCCGATCAGATTGGCGTATTCGTTGGTCTTAAAATCACTTAGACGGACAATGACATCCTTGGGGTAGTAAGCGGCGGCGATTACCCCGACTCCCTGGGCCAGGCGGTCAACGAAATATTGAGCTTTATTGCTATAGCCGGCCGTCAAAGATTCAATCTTAGCCCGGACGGCCCGGTCTTTCAACTGACGGAAATTAATCAGGGCCAAAGGATGAATCTTGATGTAATTATTAATGATGAATTCCAGGCGGGCCAAGCCGACGCCGTCGTTGGGGATAAAAGAGTTGCTGAAGGCCAAATCCGGTTCGGCAATATTCATCATGATCTTAGTTTTCGGTTTCGGCAAATCCTTAATATTGGTCTTCTCTATCTTGAACGGCAATTTTCCTTCATAGACCAAGCCTTCCTCACCGGCCGCGCAATCCACGGTCACGGCCTGGCCGCTTTTAAGCGTCGTCGAAGCTTTTTCCGTGCCGACGACGCAAGGGATGCCAAGTTCCCGGGAAACGATGGCGGCATGGCAGGTCCGCCCTCCTTTATCGGTAACGATGGCGGAAGCGATTTTCATGATCGGCTCCCAGTCCGGATCCGTCATATCAGTCACCAAGACTTGGCCGGCCTTGAATTTGTTAATATCCTTGACTTCCATGATCCGGTTAGCCACGCCAGCGCCGATCCGGTTGCCCACGCTCTGGCCGGATAATAATACCCGGCTCTTCTTGGTTAATTTATAGCTTTCAACGACTCGCCAGTCTTTTTGGCTCTGGACCGTTTCCGGCCGGGCCTGAGTGATATAGATTTCCTGAGTACGGCCATCGACCGCAAACTCGATATCCATCGGCCGCCCATAATGTTCTTCGATCAACATGCCCCATTTAGCTAATTGCAGGACCTGACGATCACTGAGCGAAGGTTTCAGCTGCTCAGCTGGCGGCACCGGCACGTTCTTGACCGGCCGGCGACCCCGCGGATCATAAACCATCTTGATGTTCTTCCTGCCTAAAGAGCGGGAAATTATCGCCTTAGTCGGCTTAAAAACGCAGAATTCATCCGGCGTCACATGCCCCTGGACGATATTTTCTCCCAGACCGAATATCGAATTGATCAAGACGGTATTCTTAAAACCGGATTCGGTGTCGATAGTAAACATCACGCCTGACGAACCAAGATCCGAGCGCACCATCTTCTGGACACCGACCGACAAGGCGATGGAGAAGTGGTCGAATTTCTTGTCGACGCGATAAGAGATCGCCCGATTAGTGAATAGGGAGGCGATGCATTTGCGCACGGCGAGCAAGAGGTCTTTTTCGCCGCTGACATTGAGATAGGTTTCCTGCTGTCCGGCGAAGGAAGCGTCCGGCAAATCCTCGGCCGTGGCGCTGGAACGGACCGCGACATCGATATTTTTGATCTTGTATTCTGCCGATAATGCCCGATAAGCCTGTAAAATAGCGGTCTGGAAATCCCGCGGCATTTCGGTCGCTACGATCAGCCGCCGAATAATCGCGCCGCGTCTCATCAAATCCTTGACATCCTTGGTGTCCAGGCCTTTTAAGATCTGCTTGATCTTGGCCTTCAGGCCGGTCGATTCCAGAAAATAATTATAAGCGGCGGCCGTGGTCGCGAAACCGTTGGGAACCCGCATCCCTTTCCGGCTCAAGCGGCCGTACATCTCGCCTAAGGAAGCGTTCTTGCCGCCGACTTGCGGCACGTTCTTGATTGTCAACTCTTTGAAAAAATGAACGAATTTGTTTTTTAGCATACAAAAAAATATTTTTTAAATCGATGTCTCAATTATAACATAAACTTTACTTTATAAGAATAATTACCTAATATATAGCCAGGCGGACGTGGCGAAACTGGTAGACGCACTAGCTTTAGGAGCTAGCGGGGCAACCCTTGAGAGTTCGAGTCTCTCCGTCCGCACATGCTAAGCTTGCTCCACAACTTCCAACCTGCGGCCGTGCTGGCCGCTTATGGTCCGCTGACGATCTATTGGTACGGCCTGTTCATGGTCTTGGCTATTTTAGCGGCCATGTCCCTGACATTATGGCTGGCCAAACATTACCAGATAAACGGAGAAGTGATTTTTGACTTGTCTTTCTGGTTGATCATCGGCGGGTTGGCCGGCGCCCGGATTTATGACGATCTGCTGCAGCTCCCCTACTACTGGCAGCACCCGTGGCAAAGTCTGGCTATCTGGCGGGGCGGCCTGGCTATTCATGGCGCCATTATCGCCGGCGCGCTGATCATCTGGCTATTCGCCCGGCGGCGGCGCCTCAACTTTTGGCGCCTGGGCGCCCTGATCGCGCCCGGGTTGGCGCTGGGACAAGCTATCGGCCGCTGGGGCAATTATTTCAACCAGGAAATTTTTGGCCTACCCAGTGATTTGCCCTGGAGCATACCGATTGACATTATCAATCGGCCGGCCCAATTTATCGGCCGCACACATTTCCATCCGACCTTCTTATATGAAAGCTTGGGCTGCTTGCTGATCGGGTTGGTGCTGATCGCCGGCCATTTTTATCGATTAAAAAACCAGCGTCTGGATTATTACTTTGATGTTTTAGCCGTGGCGCTTTATATGATACTATATTCTATATTGAGATTCGGCCTGGAATTCATCCGGCTGGATCCGGCGCCGGCCTGGCTGGGCTGGCGCTGGCCGCAAATTGCCAGCCTCATGCTAATAGCCGCCGCTAGTTTATTAATCGTTTATTATCCTTATGCCCGTCTCAACCAGCGAAACGAAAAAAAATAAAGCCAGGCTGCTGATTCTCTACCTATTAGGGCTATTATTAGCCATTTCTGGAGCTATCCCGGCCTATATCCAGTCTAATTTCCTGGAACAATTCGTCAGTGTTAGGACTGTCAGCTTGTTCTTCGCTATCGCTAACTGCCTAAGCGTCGCCGCTATCCTACTCTTCCCGGCGTTGATTAAGAATCTGGGCAATTATTTTCTGACTAAGGTCACGGCCGCTCTTTACCTGGCGGCCTTGCTCGGCCTGACCATAGCTGACGGGCCGAATATCGCCCTGATCTCGACCATTCTATTCTCGGTAACCTCCAACCTGATCTGGATCAATATGGATATCTTGGTAGAAAGTTTCTCCGACAACCGCGCTACCGGACGGATCCGCACCGCCTATTTCACGGCGATCAACCTCGGCTGGATCATGTCGCCGTTATTCAGCGCTTATCTGATCAGCCGTGGCCAATATACCTTGTCTTTCCTGATCGCCGCTTTCATGGTTGCGCCGTTCTATCTGATCCTGGTTTCCCAGCGGCGAAAATTGAAAGACCGGATAGAATACAAAAGCGAAGCTCTGCCGGAAACGATCAAAAAAATGTGGCGGAACCGGAACTTAAGAGGAATTTTTTTCGTCGCCTTGCTTTTATCCCTGTTCTATAGCGCGGCCGTGATTTATGTCCCGCTCCGGCTATTTCAGGATCTCGGTATGAGTTGGGACACTCTGGGGTGGATCTTTTCCGTCATGCTCGTTCCTTTCGTCCTGATTGAAATTCCGGCTGGAGTAATCGCTGACAAATATCTCGGGGAAAAGGAAATTCTGTTTGCCGGCTTTGCCATTATAGTCATCTCCTTGTTGCTGTTCTACCGCATTGCCACGCCTAATGCCTGGCTTTGGGCCGCCGTCTTATTCGCCAGCCGGGTCGGCGCGGCCCTGGTAGAGTCGATGCGGGAAACATACTTTTTCAAAATTGTCGACGCCGACGAAGTCGGTTATATCAATATTTTCCGCACTACCGGCCCCCTGGGCTACATTATCGGCGCCGGATTGGGCGTCCTGATCTTAAGCTTCTTCCCATTGCATTACCTTTTCTTGTTCTTCGCCCTGATCCTCTTGGCCGGCTTCGGTTTCATCGCTTCTATAAAGGACACTAAATAATGATTGACTAAAGCGACGGCTTCCGCTTAAATATAAATTGCCGGATTGATCCGCGGGTATCGTATAGTGGTTATTACCTAAGGTTTCCAACCTTATGAGAGGGGTCCGATTCCCCTTACCCGCTCATTTATGACCTATCTCTGCTTCGTCCAAGGCGAAGGCCGCGGCCATCTGAGCCAAGCAATAACTCTGAAAGAAAAACTGGAGGCCAACGGACACCGCATAGCGGCCTTCGTCGTCAGCTCTAATGACCATACCCCGCCGCCGGATTTCTTTAAGGAACAGGTTAATGCGCCCATTTTTCTCATTGCCAATCCCGGTTTCGTGGTGGATAAACGCGGCCAGGGCATAAATATTCCGGCGACCGTCGGCCTGGCTTTACGGGATTGGCGGCGCTACCGAAAATCCTATCAGACGATCAAAAAAATCATCAACGACTACCAGCCGGACGCCTTGATCAGTTGCTATGAACTACTGGTCGGCGTCTACCATCGGCTGACTAAGGACCGGCGGCCCTTATATTGTTTAGGACACCAATATTTCGTTGAACACCCCGATTTCCGTTTCCCGCCCGGACAGATATTATCGCGCCTGGCCTTCCAAGCTTATAATTATCTGACGACATCCCGCCGCAGCATCAGGATCGCCCTGTCATTCGCTCCGGCGGCCGACCAACCCGATCGACGATTATGGGTCTGCCCGCCGCTCATCAGGCGGAGCATTAAAGAACAGGTGCCGACGGTCGGCGACTTCTTATTAGTCTACATCCTCAACGCCGGTTATAGCGAAAAAATCAGCGCCTGGAGCCAAAACCACCCCGGCGTCAAGGTCGAGGCCTTCTGGGACCGGCCGCAAGCGGCCAAAATCAACAATGATCTGCATTTCCATCCTTTGAGCGGCGCCCAGTTCATTGCTCTGCTGGCCAGTTGCCGCGCCTATGCCAGCACCGGCGGATTCGATTCCATCTCCGAAGCGGCTTACCTCCAAAAACCGATCCTGATGAATCCGACTAAAAATCATTTTGAACAGAGATGCAACGCGGTCGACGCCTGGCGGGCCGGCCTGGCCGAGACGACTGACGCTTTCGATCTCTCGCTGATCGCGGAAACAAAAAACCATCCCTCTGAGGCGGTACGCCGTTTCAAGGAATGGGTTGATGATAATGATGATAAGATAATCAGGATCCTGGAAAAACCAATCAGCTAAAGCCGCCCGGCTACTGGAATAACCCCGCGGCAATCCGCCAATATTCGGGATTGCCGTATTTTTTTTGCCAATACCACCACTCGACTCCCCAAGCGTAAGCCCGGCGGAAATCCAAATTGATAGCATATTGCAAATTAGCCTTAAACTGTTCTATGCTCATGGATTTATTGATCTGATCGGCAGTCAAATAAATCATTTTGCCTTGCGGCACCCAGGGTTCGGTCTGCAGTTCCATAATCATGGTCCGTTCCGGCGCCAGACCGGCCAACCGGGCTTTTAATTTATAATAAATCATCGGCAGCGGAAAACGCACATAGCCGAACCAGGAATTATAGACGACGCGATACAGCGTGCTACCGAAAATATCGCCGATTTTCGCTTCGCGCTTCCAGGAGCTCATCTCGCCGGAGCCGGTGATGATAGTCGGCCGCTGATCCAGGGACTTGACCAGGTCGAATTCGCGTTGCAGGAAATTTTGATCCAGCGGCGGACAGACGCCGAAAGTGCCCAGGAACGGCTCATTCTCCACCTGCCAATATTCTACGCTGGCGCGGTCACGATATCTTTCGACGACCGCCTTGATCATCGCCAGAGCATCCTCCTGTATCGCTGGCTGGTCCTTCAGGTTAATCCAGGCCGGACTATGGCATTCCGGCCAGCGCGGCACCCGCCGTCCGAGGCTGATGATGAACTTGGCCCCGCGCCGCTCGCCTTCATTGATTAAATAATCATACTTGCTGAAATCATAGTTCCCTTCGGTCGGCTCGATTTCATCCCAATACACGGGAATGCGGATATACTTGGCCGACAATTCATCCAGAACGGCGGCATAGGTTTCCCGCCAATCCAAACCGAGCTCATCGCAGAACTTGGTGGAAAAAGTGACGCCAAAAAAATCCGGCTGATGGCGCAAATCCCGTTGAAACGGATAGGGGGCGGAAAATTTTAACAGATAAATCGCCAGCGCAACCGCCGCAACCAAAGCCAAATACCAGATATAAGATTTTCTTACGGTCATAATCTTAAAAAGCGATAAGATAAAGCCCGAGCGCCACTAGCAATACGGCCGCGATCTTATGGGACAATATCCGGGCGGAAAAAGTTTCCTTGAGCAAGCGCGGCGCCAGCAAAGCTAAAATTGAGCTGATTACCAGCAGGAAGGCGTATTGGACGCCCTGAAGGGCGTTGACCAGGACGACCGAACCTAAAAATATAGCATAATTCTGCAGGATAAAGCCCAACGAACCGAAGGCTTGGTTGAAAATTATCAAGAGCTTATTGGCACCCGGATTTGATTTGCGGAAAGCGGCGCCAATCGCCCGCCGGTCATCTTTATTGATCAAAAACAAAGCTACGAATAAAGCGGCCCCCAGACGATTCCAAATAAAAGCGCTGGCAAAGTCCTGGCCAGCATAAGCTTCCTTGGTACTGATAAAATACAAGGCATAGGCCAGGGCTGAAAGGACGGCCAGCCAAAGGCCGCCCCACTTGTCCTCCTGGGTCAGCCGCAACCGGCTGAAAACCCGAGCCAAGAAACTACGGCCGACCGGCAAGAAAGCGATCAGGAAAATGCCGGTTAAAATGGCAATCAGGCCGGCCCATTGGTTCGGCCGAAATTGTTCCGCGAAAAACACCAGCGAAAAAAATAAAGAAAAAATCGGGGTCAGGCCTCCGACCAGGACGATAATCCGGGAGGCTTCGCCGCGATACAAGGCTTCATACAGCAGCCAGAGGGCCACAGCAAAGACCGCGCCATTAATCAAATCCCAGGCCCAAAGCGTCCAACCGGGCCAGGACAATAACCAAGGCGCGGCCAAAAAAACCACTAAGCCCAGCACACAAGCGATAAAAGCATAGACGCGGCCATTGCGCAAAATGCTTTCCACTAAGAATTTGTCCAATAAATTGACGATCGCCAGAATCAGATAAGCGGCGACCGCTACTCCTAACCAAGTCATAAATTTAGCCGGTTAATTATGCTTTGACAGCAGTTTTTCAATATTATAAGTGCCCATCTTCTCCGCGTTCAAAAATCCGTCAACGGCCAGGCGGGCCAAGCGGCCGGAGGCCAGCAGATCCGGCAGCCACTCGGATACGTAAGCCGGATCAGGACTGTCCAGGCCGGCCCCGATACTAACCAGCCATTCCCGATTAAAATCTTCCTGGCTGCCGACCGGTTCGGAAATAATGATCGGCAAACCCAGGGCGCAGTAGAAAGACAGCTCCGACGGCTTGGTCCATAGGATATCGGTATCATGCAAACATTCGTTGAACAGGCGGAAATAATCCATCTTGTCCGGCGCAAAAACAATCTCTACCCCTTGCCCGGGCTGCAAACCGACTTCTTGGATAGCATCCAAAAAATAGTCTTTGATTTCCGGACGGCTGCCGGCGACCAGATTCAGGCTGATTTCTTGATTTCGGATCCGACCGGCTAACTGCCGGAGGATGGTCGCACCGATTTCTTTCTGAGCGCCGGCGCCGCCGACCGCATAAGTGATGGTCAGGGGCAGATTATGCCGACGAGAAAAACCGGGCGTCACTTTTTCTAATAACGACTGGTAATGCTGGCGGTAGGCTCCCCGGGGATCCAAGACGCCGACCCGGCAGCCGAGATCATTGGTCAAGATCTCGGCATCCGCGCCGATATTTTCTTTAGGCAGAGGAAAGCCGGAAACAATGATATTTTCCGGCTTGACGCCATACATCAAGAAACGCTCTCTGACTTTGGCGCTGGGCACCAGAAATTTGGTCCGACTCCGGTCTGGATCCAGCGGCGCCCAAGCCCGGGAAGCGTCCGTATCGCAAATAATGCAATAGATCTCTCCGGCATAACCATAATATTCGGCAATATATGCGGCGACGAAAAATGTCGTGACAAACGGCAAGGCGCCGGCATTAAGTTTCTTGATCAGATCGCGGCCGATTCCCTTCTTGATAAACCGATAAAAATATTTCTGCTGAACGCTCGGCTGCGATAAATCCCGATAAGGGTACAGCGGCTGGATCCTCTGAAAGGCGTCCATAACGGCAAAAACCAGCCCGCCCAAGCCGGGGACCTTTTTCAAGCGGGAAACCCGTTCATAAGAACGCAAGCTCTTCAGCCAATACTCCCGTTCCCAATCCGGAATGCCCGCATAATTATTGATAGTGATGATCTCTCCGCCGCTCAAGTCGCGCAAAGGATAGGCGGCCCGTTGATGGCCATAGCCCATATCGGCCGCCACCAAATTAATTCTTTGGAAACTCATAATCCTATAAACAAAAGCTAATGCTGTCTGCTGCTATTATATCAGATTATTAATAATTTTTCGCTACGAAGGGCTGACCGGACCGTAGTTGCAGATACTGATAAGCGCTAAGCGCGGCCGTCGTGGCCTGGCCCATGGCAATGGTGATCTGCTTGAATTCTCCTTCCGTTACGTCGCCGGCGGCAAACAGACCGGGAGTGCGAGTTTCTCCTTTGCTGGTAACGATAATCTGGTTCTTGGGGTTTCTGTCGGCCAGATCAGCCACCAGATCCGTGCTGGCAATACGGCCGACCTCTATAAATACGCCGTCAACAGGAAATTCCGCCGTTGACTGATTCCCCTGGTCATAAACTTTGATATTTTCCACCTTAGCCTTTCCGGCGATCTCTTTAATCGCCGTGCTTAACATTATTTTGATGTTAGGACGGGACTGCACTTCCGCCACCAAGGTTTCAAAGGCCTTGAATTGGGCGCTATGATGGACCAGATAAACCTGTTTGGCGATCTTGGATAGCATTTCGGCGGCATCAAGAGCCGAGTTGCCGCCGCCAATGACAGCCACGGTCTTATCCCGGAAAAACGGACCGTCACAATTGGCACAATAGGAAACGCCTTTGCCGTTGAGTTCTATTTCGCCGGCTACGGCCAAGCGGCGGGGCGACAGGCCGATGGCAATAAGCACTGTTTTAGCCGTGAAATTTTCTCGGCTGGTGTAGAGCAAGAAATTCCCTTCCGGCGTGACTTCAATTTTCTTAACCTCGTCCTCTCTAAGTTCGGCGCCGCAAGCCAGGGTTTGCTGCTTGATCTTCTCGATCAGGTCAAAACTGCTGATTTTTGGAAAACCCGGATAATTTTCAATGTCGCTCGCCCAGACTAATTGGCCGCCGACCTCTTTGCCAATAATCAGGGTTTTCATTTCACGCCGGACAGCGTAAATGCCGGCCGTCATGCCGGCCGGTCCGGCACCAATGATGATCAGGTCATACATAATTTTATAATTCCCTCATCAAAAAAGGAATGAAAAAAATATATTAATATAAGAATTATAAATTTTATTAGAACTTTAAGCAAATAATAAGTAAATTCCGAAGCAACAATTAATTTTAGCCAAAAAATTGAGTACTAATAACAGGTTTTCCACAATTGGTCTAAATATGTTATTTAGCTAATATTAAATAAATTATAAAGAATAGTCTACATTTTAGTAGACTTATCTATAATAACTGTTAATTAAAATGTTCCTTGCGGAACATTCTATTATCTCTTCTCTGCTGACTAAATTTTTATTATCCTTTCCAATAACGGAAATTCTTGATAAGGCTGATGAAACAAATCCGACCCCATATGTCCTTCTTCAGCTCTCAAAATCAAAGTGCCTCCTATATTATGCCACATATATAATCCTTCCTCATAATCGCACCCCCAAGGGTCATTATCAGAATTAATAAAGATGATATCTGATACATGCTGTTTAATTTTACCCCAATCGTAAACATCTTGTAATATAGATTTATTGCTCTTACTCTGTCCGAGCGGACGAGCATATCCGGCCACCAGAATAGCCTGATTAATTACTGCTGGAATATTTTCTAAAATACTTAATATTAATGGCGATCCGGCTGAATGTCCGATTAAGATGGTACTGCTGTTAAACTGGCCACGGCCTAAAACAAAAGGCAGCCAAGTTTTTAAATCAGGTTGGCCTGCATCCGGTAACAATGGGGCCCAAACTTCATAATTATTTTTCAATAAGTACCGACTGATGCTGGGCAGCCAGAATGATTTTGGGTTAGACCCTGAGCCATGGAGAATAATAGCGTTTTTGATCATAATATCCTTTCTACAATCAAAATATGTTTCCTATTATCAAAACTATAACACACTTTATGACTATATAAAATATCTAAATAAAACACCCCGGTGCCTGGAGTGTTTTATTTGGTGGACCATAAGGGACTTGAACCCTTGACCTCTTCCATGCCATGGAAGCGCTCTAGCCAACTGAGCTAATGGCCCATTACAAATTGTTCCTCAAAGAACAATTTAAACTTTGCGGCTAAAAATACTATATTAATAATACTAATATAAAAATAAAAGTCAATAGGGGGGTATTAATATAATTATTGAGATTTGTCAATTATATTGACAAAATATATAATTTATATCATTAACCATCAATACCGATAAACGCAACCAATCGATGTGTCCCCGCCAGGAATTGAACCTGGATCTAGAACTTAGGAGATTCTCGTTCTATCCGTTGAACTACGAGGACAATATAATGACCGCGATTATTAGCCGCGGCCGGCCCATTAATCCAGCCTTATCTTATAATAATATCCGGTTATTGACAACCGGGAAGGGAAAAAATAGTTTTGACAAAGCACTACCGTTAGCCTAAAATGAAAGCAGTCCACCTTATCTCTAAATTTCATCATAAATATATGTTTAGCAAAGACAGCAAGCTAGAAAAATTAAAAGACGCGGAGACCATCATCGGGTCATCCATCAAAGTAAAAGGGAACTTCCAAGGCCAGGGGAATATCATCATTGAAGGATCGCTGGAAGGCTCACTCAAAACCGACGCCAGCATCTACATCGGTAACCAGGCTAAAATCGTGGCTAATACCGAATCAAAAGACATTATCATCAACGGGGAAGTGCGCGGCAACATCAAAGCCAAGAATTATCTGGCCATAGGCGGCACTGCTAAAATCTATGGCGATATCCAATACGGCGAAATTTCTATTGAAAAGGGGGCGACGATCAACGGCCAGCTACTCATGCTGACCGAGGAACACAAGCGCAGTGAAAAAATAAAGGCCGAGGAAAAAAACAGCGCCGAGGAGAAATAAGCGTGTTTGATCCAAGCTTATGCACGTTTATATCTACGATGATTATTTAAATAAGGGGAAATACCAGAAAAGCCTCAACCGCCTGGAAATCCGACTGACCGACCTGGGCTTGAACGGAAAGATTATCCGCCTCGGCGGCATCAAGAATATCAAAAGCGCCATCCAAAATGAAATCAGGCTCGGCGCCAAAACTATTATCGCCGTCGGCAATAATCAGACTGTCAACAAGATCATCGGCGCCATCATCGACGCCGACCTCTACGGTGATTTTCAAAAGAAGACCCTGTTGGGCATTATTCCCATCGGCGAAGATAACTCCATCGCCGCCTCTTTCGGAATCAAGGACGCCGCCGAAGCCTGCAATATCCTGTTGGCCAGACGGATAGAAAAGATCGATCTGGGCCTGGTCGGCAACCATTATTTTCTAAACCAAGCGGTAATCCAAAGCCGAGGCACCGTATTGGAAATCGACGGCTATGCGCTGGAGTCCGGCGAAAAAGGGGAAGTCAGGATTATTAATCTGCTCAGCGAACGCGAGCCGAGCATTAAATCCAACCCGCATGACGGCAGACTGGATGTCTATATAAAAACCAAGAAAAAAGATATAACCTGTCTGGCGACTACCCGCTTAAAGGTCGCTAACCCGGACTGCCGGCTGCTGATCGACGGGGTCATGGAAGTGGACACGCCGGCGGATGTCGGCATCATGAAAGACCGCGTCAATATCATCGTCGGTAAGGATCGGTTATTCGAATAGGATCGGTGGGAAAAACAAAAAAGACCGACTTAAACGGGTAGGCAAGAAAATTTCTTTTAGGCACTTTCGAGCGTAGAGCCGGAAAAATCCTAACAAGAAAATCCCCATGCTTGTCGTGCCTGACCCGTTTAAAGCGGTCTTTTATGAATGATTTTACGTTCTAAACAACTAAACAATATAGCATAGTAAATATAGTTTGTCAATAGATTTATCCACAATTTAGACACAAATAAAAATACCAGATTATCTCTGGTATTTTTAGTTTAATATTAGATAATAGTTAAACTTTGATCACCACCGGCAACACCATGGGGCGGCGTTTAGTCGCCTGAAATAGGAATTGTCCGATGTCATTACGGATCTTGTTCTTGATATAGTCATCATCGGCCGGAGTCATCGGATTCTTGTCCTTGACGATCTTCTTAACCCGCATCCTGGTCTTTTCAATCAGGTCGCGGTTCTCTTTCATATGAACGAAGCCGCGGGAAATCAGGTCCGGATTGCCGATGATATCGCCGGTCTTACTGTCGATAGTGGCGATGATCACGATCATGCCGTCCTCCGACATCATCTTGCGATCCCGCAGGACGATTTCCGAAACATCGCCGATGCCTAAGCCGTCGACCATGACATAGTCGGTATTCAATTTCTCTTTCAGAACTTGCGGCTTCTTACCCTTCTGGAATTTAATGATCTGGCCGTTATCCAGAACAAACACCTGGTCGTCCCGGAAGCCTTCGCGCAAGGCGAGCTTCCTGGCTTCAACCAGCATATAATGGTTAGCGTAAACCGGTAAAAAATAATCGGGCTTGATCTGGTGCAGCACTTTCCTGATGTCCTCGATATTGGCGTGGCCGCCGGAATGGATATCCATGATGCTGTCGTGGATGACGTTATCGCTCAGACGGTAGATCAGATCCTTAACTTTCTGGATGGAGCGCTCATTGCCGGGGATGACGGAAGAGGAAAAAATCACGATATCGGATTTCTTGATATTCACATAATGGTGACTGCCGTTAACGATGCGGGAAAAGACGGCATTAACTTCTCCCTGAGCGCCGGTGCAGATCATGATCAGCTTATTGTCTGGGTATTTATGAAAATCCTCAATGGGAATAAGCGTATTCTTGTGCGCCGGAATATAACCCAATTCCTGGGCGATACGGACATTCATTTTCATGCTGTAGCCGTCCAGGGCCACTTTCTTTCCGATCTTTTCCGCATAGGCCAACAGATGGGTGATCCGTTCCAGCTGTGAGGCGAAGGTGCCGATGATGACCCGGCCGTGCGCCTCCCGAATGATTTTTTCCAGATTGGCCAAAGTCGTCTTGACCGGCGTCCGCTCCTTGCTGTAAGAGACGCCGAGGCTCTCCAACATCAAGATGCGCGGGGAAGGCAACTGCGCCAAATGGGTATAATCCACGGGCCGGCCGTGCAGCGGATCATCTTCCAGCAGCCAATCGCCGGGATGGATGACCGTGCCGTGCGGCGTCTGGATAATGATGCCGACGGCATCGATAATCGAATGCTCCACCTGGAAAAAACTGATCTTGAATCCGCCTAACGAGATCTTTTGATTAAGTGAAGTGATACTGATGGTTTTGAGATTCTTGGTCGTCCCCTTCTTATAGTCTTCCTGGCGGTGCTTAACCATGGCCAGAGTCAGAGGGCGGCCGATAATCGGCGGGTTGCCAAGCTGTTCCAGCAGAATCGGCGCAGCGCCGATATGGTCCAAATGCCCGTGGCTGAACAGGACTCCTCGGATATTTTTCTCCTTGCCGCGCAGGCCGGAAACGTTCGGAATGATATAATCAATGCCCGGCATGTCCTCGTCGGAAAACTGCATGCCCATATCTAAAATGACGATGTCTTCGCCATATTCGAAAACCGTGCAATTGCGGCCGACTTCCTCTTGGCCGCCTAAAGGATAGATCTTCAAGCTGCCGTCTATGGCCGGTATCCGGGATCTGGATGCCGCCGCTGGCTGGCGCATGGCCGAAAATTTAGCGATCGGCCGCGCGGGCTGCCTGGTAGGCGTAACGGCAAATCTGTGTCGTTTGGGCGCTACGGGCCGGGCGGCGACCGCCACCGGCGGCTGAAGCGGGTGATTGGTCCGCAAGCCCAACTGGGCGATGGCTTCACTGCCGGGCAGGTTCTGTCTGATCCGGGGGGAATAGGATTTAAAATTCATACGATTAAGATGGCTGCCGGAAGCCCGTCAGTCGCCGTTCTGGCGCCGGGCTCCGGCAGATAAATAGCGAGGCTGAGCCTCTTAAATAGATTAATTTAGATAGATAAATCGGGCGGCGGAACCAGCTGACAGCTGTTCCGGCTACCACTTAAGAGTATTTTTGGTCTTGAGATACCAATGGCTGATGCTGTCAAAACGATCGGCCGGTTCAACTGCCATCGTGCCGGAAAAGCCTTTGAGCTCCTGGCTTTGCACATAGGTATAGGTCGGCGAATACAGGAAAATCGCCGGCACATCCGCCGCAATAATTTCCTGGAATTTCCGGTATTTGGCGATCCGCTCATCAAGATTGGTGTTCACCCTGGCCTCCACCAATAATTTATCCGCCTCCGGATTGTTATAGTTGGACAAATTAAGGCCCTTGCTGCCGGTCTGGCTGGAGTGCCAGAAAGCGTAGACATCCGGATCGCCGCCGACCGCTTCGCCGTACAGCAAGGCTTCGAAATCGCGATCCCGGATGATGCCAGCGGCTTGTTCGCTGGTGACCGCTCGCAACGTCACTGTCACGCCGGCCGCCGTCCAATAATCTTTGATTTTAGAGGCCAGCGCCAGATTGCTGCCTGAATCGATCACGGTCAAAGTCAGGGCCAAGGGCTTATCCTTAAACGTCGCGGCGGCCGCGGCCGGGTCGTAATCATGCTTGATAATGCCCGCGGCGTAAGCGAAATTCTGAGGCAGGATCGGACCGTCAACCCGCTGGTATAGGCCTCCGAATAGCTCATTGATAATCTGGTCCTTATCCAGGGCCCGGGCTAAAGCGAGACGCAGCCCCTTATCCGCCAGGGCCTTGTTTTTATCGGCATTAAAAAATACGGCGATAACCCGCGGCTGAACAAGTTCATGCCAATTCAAGGACTTTTTGGCTAACAAATCCTGACGCGATTCGAAAGGCAAATAGCTCAGGCCCTTGATCTTGTTATCGTTAAGCGCTTTGATCGCTTTGGAGTAATCAACAAAAAATTTGAAATCCAGGCTCTTGAGATATGGTACCTGGCCATAGTAATCGGAGTTGGCCGTCAGATAGTAGTCTTTCAAGTCGCCGGCGGAATTCTTAACCAGAGACTTGAACTTGAAGGGTCCGGAACCGACCGGCTTGAGATTGAGATCCGACAGAATGGCTGCCTTGGGCCCGATATTTTCCCATAAGCTCTGGGGCAGGATGCCGAAAGTCAGCAATTCCGGAAACGGAGCGTAAGGGCTCGGCAACGTGAATTTAATAGTGGTATCATCGATGATCTGGGCGGTTACGCCGGTGAGGGCCGAACGGAGCGGGGAATGGTAATTCGGATCCTGGATGAGATTGAAGGTAAAGAGCACGTCGCCAGCGGTCAGGATCCCGCCGTTATGCCATTTGACATTGTCCTTGATCTTGATCAGATACTCGGTGTTGCCGGGATTAATGCTGACTTCCGCCGCCAAATCAGGCTGGAGGCGGCCGTCTTGATCATATTTAAATAAACTGGAATAAATCAAACGGCTCAGATCGCCATCAATATCGCGATTAACGGCGTAAAGCGGATTAATGGTCTGTGGGAAACCGACTACGCCTTCGCTATACTCGCCGCCGGGCAGCGGCGTGTATTGCAAATGCTGCTGGACAAAAACGACCGCCAAATAAATCAAATTCAGGATAATAACCGCCAGGCAAATCTTGATTACTAGGAATTCGCGCGGGTTTAAAAATCTTTTGACGTGCCGAAATTGGCGGCCCGTGGGAATCTTGCGGGAAGAGAGGTCGTACACCAATTTCTTATCCAAATCAGTCTGGCGAACCGGGCGGGCGGGCATGCCGAAAAAGGGCAAGGTTGTCTTTACCCTCTGCCAAACGGATGAAATTTTAGTTTTAAGTGGTTCCACAGACATCTTAAGTTCCTAACCGAAGCAAGGCGCTAAGCCTTAGAAAAAGAAAACGCCAAGAGACAAGAATATGAAAATAACCGCCAGCACTATTGTGGCGATAAAAAGCTTCTTTTCTAAACCGCGCTTGGTCAGATAGACTCCGCCGCCCGTGCCGCCGAAAGCGCTGCCTAAGCCGGCGCCGCGATTCTGCAATAAGATCGCCGCCATCAGGAGGACGGCCACAACGACTTGCGCGATTTTAATCTCAAAAATCATAATTATTTGGAGAGCTGCTTAATCATAGCCGCGAGGACTTCCTTATTATTTACGGCCAGATCGGCTAAAATCTTCCGATCGACAGATACTTTATTGGTTTTAAGCAGATTGATGAAGCGGGAATAAGACAAGCCGTGCTCGCGGACGAAGGCGTTGATTTTGACCTGCCATAAGGCGCGGGTCGTCCGTTTCTTTTTCCGGCGGTCAATGTAAGCATGGGCGCCGGCTTTAGTCCGGGCCGTCTTGGCCAACTTGATCAGCTTTTTCCGTCCCCATTTATAACCTTTTACGTCTTTCAGCAATTTGCGTCTCTTCTTAACATGGGTGGTTCCGCGTTTTACTCTGGGCATATTAGCGAATGTCTAATTACAAAAAATTCCTATTAATTATAAGGTGTGAGCTGCTTAATGGTCTTGGCCACTGTTTGGTGAACGGCGATGTCCAGGCGCTTCTGGCGGGTGGTATTGCCGGATTCGCGAGAATTGAAATGATCCTGGCCGGCCTTCCGTTGCTTTAATTTATTGGTCGCCGTCCTTTTGAAGCGCTTGACCGTAGCCTGATGAGTCTTGATTTTTGGCATAACATTGACGGATTAAAAAAACAGGCAGGATACCTGATTTAACGGTTATTACTTTTTATTGATCAATATAATAGTAAATCTTCCACCCTGATTTGTCAAGGGTTGCTCGGTTTCAATGTGCAGATCCGGGCTGTTTTTCAGTCTGGTCGTAAAATTTTCAATTATTTCCACAGCTTTCTGCGGATGCTGCCTTTCCCGACCGCGCAGAATCAATTCTACTTTTATCTTATTGTCTTTGGCGAGAAACTTTTCTGCCTGGGCGACGCGCAGGCCGAGATCATGATCGCTGATGCGGAAAGATAAGCGGATATTCTTGGTTTCGGTCTTTTTCTGCTGCATCTTCTGGCGGTGCGCCTGCTTTTCCCGTTCATATTTGAGCTGGCCGAGATTGACGATCTTAACGACCGGCGGCTGGGCTTTAGGGTTTACTTCGACCAGATCCAGGCCGGCCTCATCCGCCATCCGGATGGCCTCCGCCGTCTCAATCTTGCCTATCGCCTCATTATTCTCGTCAATCAAAAAAACTTCCGGCACCCTGATCTGGGCATTAGCGCGAAAAATCGGTTCTTCTTTCCGTTCTACTCTGTGAAATTTAATACGCATGGTTTTAAATTCGGCTTCTTTCAGCTTAATTTACTTAATGGCTATATTATTTATAGCTTAAAAATAGCTAAAAGTCAAACCATAAAACGGCCGTACCGGGCCTCTTGACAGGCATATTTAATTAGTATAGAATGAGGTTATTAAAAATAAAACAGAATATAAGGGAAAAACAAGATATGTTTTATATCTTTGTTTTTTTCTGTCTGTATCGGTCCCTTAAAAACTCAATAAGCACAATCATGGTGATGGTTAAATTTTGATGCTAATCGGCATCAATTCGGTAAACAAAAATTTTGTCCGTTTTTTAAAACGGAATCATATACGAAAACGCAAGTTTTCAACAGAGTCAATCAAAACTTTTAGAGAGTTTGATCCTGGCTCAGGATGAACGCTGGCGGCGTGTCTAAGGCATGCAAGTCGAATGCTGGTAGCAATACCGGCATGGCAAACGGGAGAGTAACACATTGGCAATCTACCTCTAAGACGAGCATAACCTTGCGAAAGCGAGGATAATACTCGATGGTATCAAATGGCATAAGCTGTTTGATTAAAGCTCCGGCGCTTAGAGAGGAGCCTATGGCCTATCAGCTAGTTGGTGAGGTAACGGCCCACCAAGGCAACGACGGGTATGGGGTGCGAGAGCATGGCCCCACTCACTGGGACTGAGACACTGCCCAGACTCCTACGGGAGGCTGCAGTCAAGAATCTTCCTCAATGGGCGAAAGCCTGAAGGAGCGACGCCGCGT
>JBAZJV010000011.1:0-20691 GCA_041651095.1 Patescibacteria group bacterium | reverse complement strand
AGTGATTTAAGGCTCGGATTCTCATGACTATAGTTTAGCACGCCTCTGCGAGCCGTGCTAAACAAGGAGTCATTCATCCCCGCACTCGCTGGGTGCTCGTGCGGGGTTTCCTGACCTTTTAAAAACAGGCTCTCGCCTGTCTTTTAATAATATGTGTGTGGTGGGGAGCCTGGTATGATTTGGGAACATGGCTCGTTAATAATAAATATGTTGATATTATAGCTTTAGACAAATAAAAAAGGAAGTCTGATGTTTTAGACTTCCTTGAACAAGAACGACAGATATTAAATTTTGATATCTACGCCGACAATAAGATTTGAATTATTCTTTTCAAACTCATAAGCAGGCATTACCCAAAATTTTAAATCTTTTACTTTGTATTCAACGATTGGGCCAACACCATTAAAGCGCCACGCTCTAACCCCTAGAGATAGGTTGTTAGTAGCTTTATAGGCCAACGTGCTTTTATACCAGTAATTATCCCGGCCATCTCCTTTTTCCAAAAGGGTTAAAAATGAAGTTTTTCCTTTTCCCAGCCAGATACTGCCACCGACACGAAATAAAGCAGGATTTTGCTCAAATCCACAATTTAAACCAATTTGAGCCCAAGAAGTCGGTGAATAAGCCACTCCAAGCATTGTTTCTGCCCATTTCTCTTGCACTAGAGCAAAATAAGTAAAACTTACTTTATCGTTAATCGGCTTTGTGCCAAATATGGTTGCGCAAGGAGCAAGTTTTCCGTCCGAATATTTAGTAAAAACTGAAACTTGTGCAAATGACACAGACGAAACGAGAAGCAGAATAAAAATAATTGATTTTTTCATGACTATCCTTTTTTAAAGTTAATACTATTTGATTAATTACTAAATCTGCCTATTTTTAGACAAACTTGGTAATTAACCAAATATAACCTTATTTGTAAACGAACTATCTTAATAATTATATAATAGCATACTTTAATTAAAATGTCAATAGATTGACAGTTTTAGTACAAAATAGCCTAAAAACACCAATAAAAACTCTAAAATTAAGGATTCAGTCTTGCACGCAAGATGGTGCAACATCGTTTCCGTATACTAGTAGTATTAAGATTCCTTTCTTTTTACTAAGTCTCTATTTTTAACCAAGAAATAACTCTTTTTTTCTTTTCGGCGGATCCCCCCGGAGGGGGAGCCGAAAAGAAAAAGTTATCCTTGTTTAAAAGAACTTCTAATTAGAATAAGAATCTAGAGTAATTAATTATCTAACCAATATGAAATATATTCTCTATGCTCGCAAGTCTAGCGAAGACAAGAGCAAACAAGTGCTATCCCTGGAAAGCCAAGTTAATGAAATGAAAAAACTGGCTCATAGTTTAGGTTTGGAAATTGCTAAAATATTCACTGAATCTAAATCGGCTAAACTGCCAAATAATCGGCCGGTGTTTTTAGAAATGCTTAAACTGCTGGAAAATAATAACGAGGCCGAGGGCTATGGAATACTATGTTGGAAAATAGATAGGTTATCTCGTAATCCAATAGATAGCGGAAAGATTCAATGGCTACTGCAGCAATCTAAAATAAAAGTAATCCAAACGAGCGATAAGCAATATTTGCCCAGTGATAATGTTTTGTTATTAAACATTGAGGGCTCAATGGCTAACCAATATATTCTAGACTTGAGTAAGAATGTAAAAAGAGGACTGAGAACTAAACTGGAAAAGGGCGGTTGGCCTTGTATTGCGCCGATTGGCTATTTAAACGACGGGAAAGGTAATATTCTGATTGATAATGAACGGGCTCCCTATGTTAAGCAAATATTTAAGATGTATACCAGTGGTAATTATACGATTAAAGAGATTGCCGATAAAATCTATATGGCTGGATTAAAGAGCCGGGGCGGAAATAAATACCATAAGTCGCAAATATACACATTACTAAACAATAAATTCTATTATGGCATTATGACCTCTCACGGCGAGGAATATATTGGAAATCATAAACCGATAATCGCTAAGAGGCTATTTGATGAGGCGCAAGAAGTGGCGCATAAAAAACAGCATATTAAAAAGAATAAACTGGATTTTATCTTTCGGGGGCTAATGGTTTGCGCTCATTGTGGTTGTCTATATACTGCTTCTAAAAAGAGGGGTAAGCATATTTACTATTACTGCACCAACGGGAAGAATAAATGCGAGGAGCATAAGAGTTATTTAAAAGAATACGAAGCAATCAAAATGTTAGCTGATGTTTTTGAGAGATTAACTTTCCCCGAAGAAATGATTAATTTAATGTATGAAGCTAGCCAAGATAAATTAAAACAAGAATCGGAAAGTAATGAGTATCTTAAAACCAAAAATGAGCTCTTAAAACAGCTCAAAATTAGAGAGGAACGCCAAGCGGGACTATTTAATCTTTTACTGGATAAAGCGATTAGCAAGGACGATTTTGAGGCTAAACGAAAGACAATAGCCGATGAGCTGGACTCGCTTAATGAAGAATTAAAAACTTTAGAGAATAAAAATCAGCCACTAGCTAGAATTACTTTGGAACAAGTTAAAAACTTCTTTTTAGCCCAACAGGCAATGAAAAATAAGTTTTTAGAAGCTAAACCTAATAGACAAAGAGAAATAATAAAAAATATACTTTGGAACGCCGAAGTTAAAGACGGAAAAATTACTAATATTAAATTTAAAGAGCCCTATTCTTTAATAGCAAAAGACTCCCAAAATGGGAGTCTTGACTTAAGGTGGGCGCACAAGGATTCGAACCCTGGACCCCTTCGGTGTAAACGAAGTGCTCTAACCAGCTGAGCTATGCGCCCCTTATGAACATATATATTCGGCAATTTTGGCATTGCCGAGCTTGTATGCAAAAAATTGCTCTTCAGTAATATTATTAAAAAATTTATTAATCATTCTACCTATAAAAGCATGGGTAACTATGAGGACATTCCTATTGTTATACTTCTTACAAATTTCTTTAAGTCCGACGAAAACCCTCTCCTCTACTTGTTTAATCGTTTCACCGCCGGGCGGGGCATCATTATAAATTCTGGTGATATTTCTAGCCCAAAATTCTGGATATTTAATTCTTGCCTCGTCGCGAGTCAAGCCTTCGAATATTCCAACCCCTCGCTCGCGGAATTCAGCCATCGTGATAACCGGCAAACTCATCGCCCTGCTCACCGCCTCAGCCATATATTGGCATCTTTTTAAAGGAGAAGAAATGATAAGATCAATTTTTAAATTACCAATATCTTCTACTATATCGCGTGTTTGTCGCAAACCGTTCTTGTTGAGTTCAACATCAAGACAACCGGCGTACCTTTCCTGCGCGTTAAGATCGATCTCTCCGTGCCGGACTACAAAAATTTTTCCCATATTGGTGCGCGAGAGAGGACTCGAACCTCCACGTCCTTGCGGACAGCGGCCCCTCAAGCCGTAGCGTCTACCAGTTTCGCCACTCGCGCTTTATTTTTAATATTTCTCCTAGAAGCTCCGATTTTGACCGTTGTCCGCCAAAACAGACAATATTACTATCATAATACAAACATCTGGATAATTTCAAGACTTCGGTTTCAACTTATCTTAATTGGAATTATGAACAAATCACCCTACTTCCGGTAGGGTGATTAATCTATTATCTCTCAGCAAACCGCTATTTCACAATCTTCTCTTTCAATTTTTTCTTATACTCGCCGCGCAGATAGTACAGCTTAGCCTGTCTGACCTTGGCCTCCTTTTTGATTTCGATCTTGGTGATGGTCGGCAGATTCAGAGGAAAGATCTTTTCCACGCCGACGCCCTCGGAAACCTTGCGAACGGTAATGGTCGCGCCTTGTTCCTTGTGATGCTTACGGGCGATGATCATCCCTTCGAAATACTGGATTCTTTCTTTTTCTTCTCCCTTGGAGTTAAGCTCTTTGATTTTCTGATAAACCCTGACCGTCATTCCGGGCTTCAGTTCTAATTTGGTCTCAACCATATTGGTTAAAAATTATACAAACGAGACTTTTCGTCTCGTTTTTAGGCTTATTAATAAGGCAAATCTTGTCTAATGTTATAATTAATTTTTCTTCTTGTCAAGCTCCCGCCTGACCCGGTCATAAACCGCCTGAAAAACCTGGCCCGGGTTCAAGTTAGTGGTATCCAGATAAAAATCATAGTTTTTCAAGTCATAGACATCAATGTCATAGTATTTGCGGTAACGTAAGCGATCGCTGGCCAGTCGGTTATGCATACTTTCCTTGACATCTTCAATGGTTTTTAAGTCTTTGCCCTCATTGCGTTCGTTCTTTTTCTGCAAGCTGCCAAAGACCCGCTTGGCACCCTCATCAAAGTCCACATCCAGATAGATCTTAAAGGAATGGGGGATTAAATACCAAGAGGTCCGGCCCTCAATAATGAAATTATCTTCGGTTTCGCCTAATTTTTTTTGATATAGATCAACTTCCTGATCGGTGCTGATGTCGCTTTCCCCTAATTTATTGTATTCTGCCAGCGTCATACCCCGTTTCTTGGCCGCTTCCCGGCGCAATCCGCCCATATAATAGCGCGGCCAGCCTAATTTGTCGGCTAACATCTGGGCAATCGTGCTTTTTCCGGAACCGATAGCTCCCATTAAAGATATGATCATAGTCTCTGTTGTTTTTTTATCGATAACAGTTTATTATATTATTATCAATTATATCTTAAATCAGCTAAATGCCAAGAGGCGGATGCAGCCAATATGTATCTAGAAAAACTGGAAGTCCAAGGATTCAAATCTTTCGCCCATAAGAATAAGCTTATCTTTTCCGGCCTGGTAGACGGCCAAAAAAGAGGCCTGACGGCCATCGTCGGACCGAACGGTTCCGGTAAGTCCAACGTGGCGGATGCCATCCGCTGGGCGCTCGGCGAACAGAGCCTGAAAACCTTGCGCGGCAAGAAAAGCGAAGACGTCATCTTCTCCGGTTCCGACCAAAAGAACCAACTCAGCCTGGCTGAGGTTTCTTTATATTTGAACAATGCCGAGGCCGGCAAGAACCGGGCGGCGGCACCGGAAACCATTGAACAGGAAAATGATCTGGATCAGGTCATCGCCGGCTGTCCGGAAATCGTCATTACCCGCCGCTTATACCGCAACGGCGACAGCGAATACCTGCTGAATAATAGCCGCGTCCGCTTGGCCGATATCCAGATGCTCTTGGCTAAGGCTAATTTCGGTCAAAAAACCTATAGCGTCATCGGCCAGGGCATGGTCGAAAATTTTCTGAATACTTCCGCCGCGGAACGCAAGGATTTTTTCGATGAAGCGACCGGCGTCAAACAATTCCAAATCAAACGCGATAGCGCCCTGAATAAATTGGAAACCAGCTACGAGAACCTGCAACAGGTGGATATGCTGCTGGCGGAAATCAAGCCGCGGCTGAAAAGCCTGACGCGGCAGGTGGACAAGCTGCGGCGGCGGGGAGAAATAGAGAGCGACTTGCGCCGCCACCAGCTGAACTATTACGGCTGGCTCTGGCGGGATATCAATCATAAACTGGAAACTTGCAATACCGCGCTGCTCGCCAACGAGAAAGTAAAACTGGAACGGGACCGCCGCCTGCATAAGCTGAACGAGGAATTGAACAAGATCCGGGCGACCGATAATTTCCAGGAAATGAACGAATTGCAGCCGCGCCTCCGGGATCTCGAAAATCGCCGGAACCAGCACCTGAAACAGCTAGCCAAGCGGCAGGCCGAAATGGAGGTGCAATTGGAAAGCCAGGGGCAATTCGACGTTTCCTGGCTAAACAACAAACAGGGCGAACTCCAGGCGGCCCTAAAAAGCAACGAAGCAGAAATCAAATCCCTCTCCGACGACCGGCTGGCAAACGAGGCTAAGCGCTGGCAAGAAGCTTTAGCTAACCTGGACCGGGAAATAAAACAATCAGATGATCTTAAGCGGCGACTGGACGGGCTGACAACAGAAAAAGACCGTTACTTCAAACAATTAGCTAAACTGGAGGCAATTCTGGAAGCCAATCTGGAAAGCCAGGGGCAATTCGACCTTTCCTGGCTTAATAACAAGCAAGGGGAGCTTAGCGCGGAATTAAGAACGGTCCAAACGGAAATCGCGGCTTGGCGCGCGCAAGACAATCAAGCTAAAAAGACCGAGCTGGAAGACAAACTGCAATCCATCCAGAACGACCTTGACCGCCGGAATGAAGAATTGGCGACCCTGAAAAAAACCATTAAGGATCATAACACCGAGGAGGACCAGGGCGCGGCTATCGGCCGCCTAATCGAAAGCCTGCTGACCGAATTGGAGGCCATCGATCGGGAAAACGACCTGGCGAAGATCAAGCGACTGATCGCCGCGGCGAAAAAAGACTTTCAAGACCGGGCCGACCGGCTGCTCAAAGGCGGCCGGAACGGCGACTTGGAAAAAATCAAGCGCCTCCAAGAGGAGAGCATGGCCCTGGCCGAAGAACGTCAAACTACCAAGGATCTGTTGGGCGAAGAAAAGCTGCGCCTACTGGCCGCCAATGAACATCTGAAGCTGCTGGAAGACAAGGAAGAACAATTGGCCCGAGAAAGCCGAGATATCGCCGCCAAGCTGGCACAGACTCAGGTCAAATTCGATGCCTCCAAGATCGCCACGGAAAAAACAGCAATCAATAAGGAATTAGCGCGCTTGGAGCAGGAAGAAACTGCCTTGAGCCACGACTACCGACCGAAAGAATTACAGGAAAAACGACAAGAAATATTGGATAAAATACAGGACTGCCGCTTGCAATCATCTGCCCTGAATGAACGGCGCCGCTTGCTGCAAGACCAAAAACAGCAGATCGAACAGGAGCTTTCCGATATCAATGGCAAGCTGGTCAGAAGCCAGGCTAAATTCGACGCTTCACAAATAGAGGCCGCTAAACAAGAAATCAACCGACAAATCGCCGGCCTGGACGCGGAAATCAAGAACCTGGAAAGCAAGCTGGCTGAATTGAATAAGGCCAAGGAAAAAGAAAAGGCGCAATTGTTCGAATATCAAAACCATATCCAAGTCTTACAACAGGAAATCAATGGCTTGTCGGAAGAAATAAATAAAGCCCGGGTCGAAGCGACCCGTCAGGAAACCAAGCTGGAAGACTTGGAAGCTAATATCCGCAACGATGAATTAAATCTCGCGGATATCAAGAATCATGAGCTGACCGAAACGATTGACGATATCGATCGCCTATATAAGACGCTAAGCACCTATAAATCACAGCTGGAAGCGATCGGCGGCATCGACCCGGAAGCGGAAAAGGAGTACCAGGAGACCAAGGAACGCTATGATTTCCTAAGCGGCCAGACGGCCGATCTGGACCAGGCCATAAAATCTCTGGAGGAAGTCATCTACGAACTTGATCTGAACATCAAGAACCGTTTCGATGCTGAATTCAAGGTCATTTCTGAAAAATTCAACGATTATTTCAAGATCCTGTTCAACGGCGGTTCGGCCAAGATTTATAAGGTCATGGTGGAAGATCTGGAAAAAGAGGAAGCGAAAGACGCGGCAGCCAAGGGGCCGGCCGCCTCAGCGGCGGAAATAAATAACGGGCTCACGGCCGCGGAAGCGACGATCAAGAAAGAAATGGACGAAAAACTGAAGCGCTTGAAATTCCTTAAGAAACATAATGCCGTAGGCCTGGCCGGCATCGAAGTGCAGGCGACGCCGCCCGGCAAAAAGATCCAGACCGTGACCATGCTCTCCGGCGGCGAACGGGCTTTGACGGCGATCGCCCTGATCTGCGCGATAATCAGCGCGAACCCTTCGCCTTTTGTCGTTCTCGACGAAGTAGATGCCGCTTTGGACGAAGCCAATTCCGAACGGCTGGCCCGCATTTTAGACGACCTGTCCAACAAGACGCAATTCATCGTCATTACCCATAACCGCGCCTGCATGCGCAAGGCCAGCATCCTATACGGGGTGACCATGGGCTCGGACGGCATCAGCCAGCTGTTAAGCCTCAAGCTGGATGAATGGAACCCTAAAAAATGATTTTGCCTCTATAAAATCTTTACCTTGATTTAAGCGCCCTTCTGCTAATATCAAACCGTTCCCCCTTTGCCGGGAACGGTTTTTAAATTACTTAGTATGCCAACCAAAATATTATCCGCCGCCTTGCAGGGTTTGGAGGCGGTAATCATCGACGTGGAAGCGGACAGCGGTGGCGGCGACTTCGGCCAGATCAGGATCGTCGGATTGCCGGATGCCGCCGTTTCTGAAGCCAAAGAACGGGTCAGGAGCGCCATACGCAATTGCGGCTTGCCTTTTCCGCGGCGTCGGATAACCGTCAACCTGGCGCCGGCCGATCTGAAAAAGCGCGGACCGGCTTATGACCTGCCTATCGCCCTGGCGATTCTCGGACTGGCCAATAAACTGCCGGCCACTTTGGCTGATAGCCTGGTAATCGGCGAACTATCATTGGACGGCCGGATCAGGCCGGTCGCTGGCGTCTTGGCCATGGCTATCGCGGCCCGCCAGCACGGCCTCAGGTCCGTTTTCCTGCCGGCCGACAATCTCCCGGAAGCGCAATTGATATCCGGACTAAGATTTCAGCCGGTCGACAGCTTGCCGCAACTGCTGCGTTACTTGCGAGGAAAAGAATCTTTAGCTCAGGCCGAACCGGTGGTCAGACCGCGCCACACCAGCCGGCCGGATAATGATCTGGTTAATATTTGCGGGCAACAGCAAGCTAAACGAGCCTTGGAAATTACGGCTGCCGGCGGCCACAATTTATTACTGATCGGCCCGCCGGGCGCCGGCAAGACTTTACTAGCCAAGGCTATGCCCGGCATCCTGCCCGAGCTGACCTTGGCGGAACAGCTGGAAGTTACCAAAATCTACAGCGCGGCCGGAGAAATAAAAAATCGGCGCTCGTTAATCACCGCCCGCCCTTTCCGCGCGCCGCATTATTCTGCTTCCGTTCGGGCACTGGTCGGCGGCGGCAATTGGCCGCGGCCGGGCGAAATATCCCTGGCTCATCGCGGCGTACTTTTCCTGGATGAATTCCCGGAATTCTCCCGCGCCAGCCTGGAAAGCTTGCGGCAACCCCTGGAAGAAGGATGGATAAACATCAGGCGGGCAGACAATAATTGCCGCTTTCCGGCCAAATTCAGCCTGGTGGCGGCGATGAACCCCTGCCCTTGCGGCCATCTGGGAGATGAAGGAGGAACCTGCCGCTGTACGCCCGGAAGAATCGCGGCTTACCGCGGCCGCGTATCCGGTCCGATACTGGACCGCCTGGATTTGCATATCTCCGTGCCGCGCGTTGATGTCCGGCGTTTGGCTGCCTGGCCGGCAACGGAAGATTCGACGGCGGTCAGACGACGAGTAACGGCCGCCCGCCAAAAACAACTGGCGCGCGGTCGAGCCGGCGGCAGTCTGACTAATGCGGAGATGAATCTGGCCGCCGTCAAAGAGGCTTGCCGTCTAGAACGGGCCGAAGAACGCTTGCTGGCAGCGGCCGCCGACCAACTGAAACTGTCGGCGCGGGCTTATTTTCGCGTCTTAAAACTGGCGCGGACCATTGCGGATTTGGCGGACGAAGCAAATATCAAAACCGCCCACCTGGCCGAAGCCCTCCAATACCGGCCTAAATTGGAATAATCCGGCCAACTTTGCTATAATAAAAAAGAAATAACTTATGTTTATCCCCGCCGTTGACTGGGGAAGATCTAAATACCTATGCCCAAGAAAATTACGATCTTATTGCTCCTCGCCATCTTCCTGACGACCGCCGGTTTCGGCTGCCGCATCACCGACCAAAAAACACAAGAGGCGATGGAACCGATTACCCTGACTTACTGGCGGGTCTTCGACGGCGAAGACGCCTTTCAGGATATCGTCACCAAATATAAAGCCCTGCACCCCTTCGTGACGATTGAGTATCGCAAGCTGCGCTATGACGAATACGAGAATGCCTTATTGAACGCTCTAGCCGAAGATCGCGGTCCGGACATTTTTTCCATCCATAATACCTGGATGGGAAAATACCAGTCCAAACTGGCACCGATGCCGGAAACGATCACGATGGCCTATCCGGTCGTCAAAGGAACGGTCAAAAAAGAGGTCGTATCGGAACTGCGCACCACCAATAGCCCGACCTTGAAAGAAATCAGGGATAATTTCGTCGATGTCGTCGGCCGAGACGTTATTCTGGATGACGGCAAAGTTTACGGACTACCCCTTTCTGTCGACACTCTGGCCATGTACTACAACAAGGATCTATTCAATAATGCCGGCATCAGCCAGCCGCCGCAATATTGGAATAAGGAGTTCCTGCAAGATGTCAAAAAACTGACCAAACAGGACCAGAAACAAGTCGTCTTGCAATCCGGCGTAGCCTTGGGCGGCGGTGCGAACATTAATCGTTTCAGCGATATCTTGTCGGTTCTGATGATGCAAAACGGCGCCATCATGATGAGCGATAACGGCGAGGTGGCCTTCAACCGGGTGCCGCCTTTCAGCAAAGACACCAATTACAACCCCGGCCTGGAGGCCCTGCGCTTCTATACCGATTTTGCCAATCCGATCAAAGAATCTTATGCTTGGAACAGTGACCTGCCCAACGCCCTGGAAATGTTCATCAGCGGCAATCTGGCTATCATGTTCAGTTATTCTTATGACCTGCCGACGATCAAGGCGCGGGCGCCGAAACTGAATTTTTCCGTCGCAAAACTACCCCAGATCGAAGGCAACCCGCCAACTAACATTAATTTTGCCAACTACTGGATAGAGGTGGTCTCGAAAAAAAGCGTTCACCAGAATGAAGCTTGGGATTTCATCGAATTTGCCACCAAGGAAGAACAAGTCAAGAGTTATCTGGAAAAAACCAAGCGTCCGACCGCTCTGCGTTCCCTGGTCGCATCCCAGCAAAATGACGACATCATCGGTGTCTTTGCCGCCCAGGTCCTGACGGCCAAAAGCTGGTACCGCGGCAAAAATGTCGCTGCCGCGGAAACCGCTATCCGGGAAATGATCGATACGATGATTAAAAACACTTCCGATAAGGTCCAGGTGATCATTGATACGGCGGCGGCCAAGGTCCAACAAACTATTAATTAACGCTATATGCTTAAAAAAAATCTAGTGGTGGCTGCGTGCCTAGGCCTAGGCCTAGGCTTGGGTTTATGCCTGTTCGGCGCGACGGCGGCGCGGGCGGCGGATTGCGCTTCTGAATTCGGCAATCAGGGATATAGTTGTATGGACGTCGCTAGCGGCCAAGATTGCCGTCCCGGCTACTGCCCCGGCGGCACCAATATCCAATGCTGCCGACCGGGTAACGGCATCCTGCCGCAGGCGACCGGCAAGCAATCGGACTGCAAGAATCCGGCCACCGGAAACTATGACGCCAATTACTGCGGCGATTATGCGGTCAATGATTTTATCGCCTTAGGCATCAACGTCGCCAAATGGGTCATGGGCATCGTCGGCTCTCTGGCCTTAATCATGTTCATCTACGGCGGTTTCATGTTTTTGATTTCCGGCGGCTCATCCGAAAAGGTCGAAAAGGCAAAAAAAATAATCATCGCCGCAGTCATCGGCCTGGTCATCGTCTTCGCCAGCTATCTGATCATTAAATTTGTCATGCAATCAATGGGGCTGACTTGGAGCGGCGGTATCGGCTCAGGCAATGCCTGCGACACTAATTTCGGCAACCAGGGTTATACCTGCATGGACGAAGCCTTGGGTAAGAATTGCCGGACCGGTTACTGTCCCGGCGGCACCAATATCCAATGCTGCCAGCCTAATTAGCTCCTGATTTGTTTTAATTTATGTCCCCGTTTACTCCCAAGAGACTGCCGCTTGATGAAACTATCGGTGAACGCTTGCGACAAGCCAGACATTACCGGAACTTAAAAATCGAAGAAGTAGCCAAGCGGCTTAATATCCGGGCCGAATATCTGGCAGCTCTAGAGGCCGAGGATCTGGATAAGCTGCCAGCCGGTCTTTACGGCAAAAACTTCCTGAAAGAATACGCGTCCTTCCTCGGTCTGAAAACGGCGGATATCGCCAATTACTGGCAACAACGCGGCGACCGGGAAAACAGCGACCCTTTTTCTCAAAAAATCGTCAAAAAGCACAAATTCATCATTTTCCCAAGAATCGTCCGGAACATCCTGGTACTAGCGGCTGTACTGATTTGTTTCCTGTACTTGATCTCCTATTTTAAACAGGTAGTCTTGCCGCCGGCGCTTTCTATCAGCCAGCCGAGCGAAAACCTGGTAACGGCCAGCGACATGATCACGATCAGCGGCCAGACCGAAGCGGAGGCGGAAGTAAAAATCAACGGACAAATCGTCTTGAATAACTATAACGGCTATTTTACCGAAACGGTCAACCTGAAAAAAGGATTGAATAATATCACTATTACCGCCCAGAAGAAATACAGCCAAACCAAAACAGTGAATCGACAAATTTTAGTAGAATAAATATATGCCGGAAATAAAAAGGACCGCTTTATTTGACATCGCCGCGATTTTAGATAAAATGGGCATAGCTGAAAGGCAGCAGGTGGCTGAATTAGGTTGCGGCAACTTCGGCTTTTTCGTCTTTCCGTTAGCTCGGCTGGTCGGCCGCTACGGCCGCGTATACGCCGTAGATATCTTGAAATCAACCCTGGATGAAATCCGCAAGGAGGCCAAAACCGACAATCTGCCGCAAATCGTGCCGATCTGGAGCAATCTGGAAATATTCAAAGCGACCAATATCCCGGTTGGCAGCCTGGATAACGCCCTGCTGGTTAATGTCATCCATCAATCGGATAAACGGCTGGAAATCATCCGGGAAGCCATGCGCTTGCTCAAACGGGGCGGCAAACTGCTTATCGTCGAATGGAAGAATATCGATATCCCGATCGGACCCGGTCCGGAACGCCGGGTCCGGTTGGAGGCCCTAAAGGCGGCCGCGCCAAAAATCGGCTTGGGTATCAAAGAAGAATTTGAAGCCGGACCGTATCACTACGGCCTGATACTAACTAAACTATAAACACCCCAATCGGGGACCCTCTCATTATGTCTAACCTTATCTCTGTACACTATTGGTTCGATCTCAGCCCGGAACCGCTGCTGCCCAAGGCTCAGATGGCGCTGATCGGTTTGGTCGTCCTGCTGGCTATTTTGGCGATCGCTACCCTGATCATCAAAAGACGGGGCGGCCTCTACCGCGGTTTCTTGAACCGGCTTTATTCGCTCTGGGCGATAAACACGATTATCGGCCTGATCCTGCTGTTCTTCAATTATGAAACTGTCCCTTTCTTTTCCGCCCGTTTCTGGCTCGGTCTCTGGTCGCTCGCCATGCTGTTCTGGCTGATACTGGTCCTGAAAAAACTAAAAGCTATCCCGCAGCAGAAGAAGCGGCTGACCCAGGAACAGGAGCTTAAAAAATACCTGCCCTAAGCCGTCGGATAACAACTGCGGTTAAAAAAATCAGCCCCGCTTCGGGGCTTTTTATTACTTATGCCGGAAACTGCCGAACAGCGCCTGGGCCGCCGCGGCGAAGCTTTGGCCAAGTCATACCTGCTAGCCGGCGGCTATCGCCTCATCGAGCATAACTGCCGTTTCGGCCACCGGGAAATCGATCTGATCGCCTGGCGGTCGCCGGATCAACTGGTTTTTATCGAAGTCAAGACGCGCTTCAAGACCGCCGCCAGCTTAACTGACAATCCCTTGCCATTCCGGCAGATAATCAATCTGAAGCGGGCGATACGTTCATATTGCCGCCAACATCGCCTGAGCGTGGCCATGGCCAGTCTCGACTTGATCGTCGTCCTGGCTGACCGCGCAGCCGGACGGGCAACACTGCGGCATTATCGCAATATCATCTGAATCGGCGCAAACGCTGACGGAAGCGCCAAAGATTTTTTAGAAACACCAGGCTATCCTGGACTAGCCGGACCTTCGTGGCCCGCCGTAAGTAACGGTTTTCCCGCCAGTCGACCGGCACCTCCCGCACTCGGTAGCCGAGGCGTTGCGCCAAAACCATCAATTCCGTATCAAAAAACCAATAATCGTCGGCCAGCCGCGGCTTAACGGCTCGGAACACTTCTGAGCGGACCGCCTTGAAACCGCATTGCAGATCTAAAAAATGATGCCCTAACAAAAAACGGGAAAGATAAACGTAGGCGTAAGAAATAAGATCGCGGTACCGGGAACGTTGTACCCTGGCTCCCGCCGCTAAACGCGAACCGGCCGTCACGTCGGCGTCGCGGGCCAATAAAGGATTGATGAGGTCAATGATATTATCCAGGGAAACGGCCAAATCGGCATCCATATAGGCCAGGATATCGGCCTGACTGACAGACCAATACTCCCGCAGGGCCCGGCCGCGGCCGGCTTCTTTGACCTCGAAATAAGCTACCTGATCGGGATAGCGCTTTTGAAAGTCCTGCCAGATCAAACGGGAGTCATCCGTGGAGCCGTTGATGACTCCGACGATCCGCCAAGCAAAATGAAAATCGGCGCGCCGGCAATAATCCAGCAGCCGCTCCAGGTTATCCGGCAGGATCAAGGCTTCGTTCTTAACCGGCAGACAGAGATCGACTAGCATATTTCAATCTTGAGTATAAATCACGGCCGTCGCGTCGCGATAGATTTCCCGCCAATCCGAGCTGGCGGCGAGATAGCGGCGCAAATAATTAGTCGGGTTAAGCTCGGAGTCGCTGAGAGCGAAGATGAACTTTTCCCAATTGCTGGCTTTGATTGGCCGATCGGCGGCCGTCATTAAAATTAATTTTATTTGATATTGGCTAAATTTTTCCGACAATTGGACATCTTTTTTAAAGAAATCCAAATATTCTTCCAAAAAAGTATGGCCGGCAAATTCTACTTGCGGCAGGCGTCCGTCAATGAACAGCGGACGGCCGGGCAAACACCAGATCAAATAACCGCCCCAGCCGTATTCATTGAATATATGCCCGGCGGCCAGTTCGGGGCTGGCAGCTAGAAAGGCCGCGGCACCGCAAGGATAATCGTCGCAATAAGCCTCCAGGGGATTATTGGTAAATTTAATCTGCGTCAATTCTAGAATCGCGACAGCCAACAGGCACAGCAGCAAAAAACTTTTCAGCCAAATATTCAGTCCTTGGCGGACAGTCCGGACCGCTGCAATTCGAAAAATCCGGCCGTAAGTTTCGGCTAACCAGGCAAAAGTAGCTACGAACAGCAAAGGGAAATGTCGACGCGATTTGAAGCTAAGGCCGACGAATAAGACGAGCAAGAACAGAGTCCACAAATCAAGCCGGAAACGTTTTTCCCGACCCAGGGCATAATAAACGTAGAGCAGGCCGGCTAAAACGACGAGGGCTAAATATAAGAGCTGCCAATAATGGAAAGGGAAGGAAAATTGGGACAACCATTCTTGAATGCGGGACAAATAAAAAGTGCTGCGATAGCCGCCCAGAAAAGCGTAAAGATCGGTACGGTAAGGCGTCAGCCAGGTCGCGCCGAAAGACAGGGCGGCGATCCCGGCCGCCCGGAAAATCGCCGGCCAATCCAGAAAATCGGACCGGTCCAGCCACGAAATTACCGGCCAGCGGGCTAAAAGACGCTCGCTCGACTTGATGGCCAACCAGGCGGCCAATAAGAAAAAACCGATCAAAAAACTGCCGTGCAGGCAGGACCAGAAATACATTAAAGGCAATAACCATAAAAGACGCCGCCAATTCTGGCGCCGGACGTAATCATTAATCAGCCAAAGCAAACCGAATAAAAAGAGCAAAGCGCTTTCCTGCATCCGGACGCCGAAATGAGGCAAGGCCGCGGTCAAACCGATAAGCTGCAAACCGGCGATCCAAAAAAACAATTCCGGATCGCGCCGCCGCGCTTCCCGATTGAGCAATGCCAGAACCAAAATGATCAGGCCCGCAAAAAATACGGATAAGGCCAGATACCCCCAATGGTCGTAAATGAAAGCGACCAGGACATTGCTTAGCCATTCATGATCGACCCAGTGGCCGGTAAAAGTATAGTTGTACTGGTTCAGGCTGGGGACGGACCGGGTCTGGCTGACCGCCCGTCCGACTTGCAAATGCCAGCCGAAATCTGGGTCGAGATAATTGAAAGAGTTGCGGAGCAGCAGGCAAAAAATGAAAAAATAGAAAAAAATCCAAAAAAGTTGAGAAAAATTGACGCGTTTTAATGATTTAAGCATAAAAATTCGCTAATCCCAGCCTTTACAGCTCCATTTTAGCATAGGCCGATTTATTTGTCTTGTTTAAAATAATATGCTAAAATTAAATGTATAAAAGTTAAAAACTATTAAAAACTAGAAAGGTGGTGAAATATGAAAACAATTTCCAAACACTTAATTTCTTTAGCGATCATTTCCTTATTGGTCTTGCCGTTCCTGGCTCTGCCGGCCATGGCGCAATTTGACCCGGGTTTGAACGAGGTTAATAACGGCTTAAACAATTCTTTGTCCACCAGCGATCCGAGAACCGTTATCGGTCGCGTTATCAACGTGGCTCTGGGTTTCTTGGGCGTGATTGCCGTCGGCATCATCTTACTGGGCGGTTTCAAGTGGATGACGGCCGCGGGCAATGAAGAAAAGACCGCTGAAGCCAGAAAGCTGTTGGGTGCGGGCGTCATCGGCTTAATTATCATCTTAGCGTCCTGGGGAATAGCGACCTTTGTTATCAACTCTCTCAACACGGCGGTAAGCGGACAGTAGCCAGTTTGGTGATTCTCATCTCTAACATGGGAATCACTGCTCCAGATATGAATCACCTTCGTATCCGGAGCAGTGGTTAAAACACTTGCTAATATGAAAAACAAGCTATTTTTTATCTCTCTCTTCTTTGTCCTGGCTGCTTCCCTGTTGGCGCTGACAGCGCAGGCGCAAAGCGTAGACAGCGCTGTAAAAGGCCTGAATGAAACGGCCGGCGCGGTCGATGCTTTCAAGCCCCAAGTCGCCTCCGGCGAATCTTACGGCACCGCCTTCCTGGCCACCAAGACCGGGCAAATCGTCGGCCTGATCCTCTCTTTCGTCGGCGTCCTGTTCCTGGGCCTGATGATTTACGCCGGCATCAATTGGATGACCGCTAACGGCAACGAGCAGAAAGTTTCCGAGTCTAAAGATATGATCATTAACGCGGCGATAGGCATCGTCATCGTCTTCGCCGCCTATGCCATCACTTCGTTCTTGGGCACTGAACTTCTAAAATAATGCCGCAGCAAAAATTGAAAAACCTAATAAATATCGGCATCATTATCATCCTGTCTCTGGCTTATTTTCATATTTCCCTGGCCTACGACTTCCGGCAGAATAGCGGCTTGGACGCTACCGGCGACGCCGCCGGTTTTGAAATCGGCGCCAACGCCACGCCGTTGAACGTCATCATCGGCGATGTTCTATATACCGTGCTCAGCCTGGTCGGCATCGCCTTCCTGGCTTATCTGCTTTATGGTTCTTATACTTGGATGACGTCGCGCGGTAACGAGGAAAAGGTCAAGGCGGCAACCAACACTCTGGTCAATTCTATTATCGGCCTGATCGTCACTCTGGCCGCTTACGCGCTGACTTATCTCATCGTCAGTCAATTTTGGCCATAAAATATGAAATACCTACGACTCGCCATAAGCGCTTTATCGCTCTCCGTCCTGCTATTGGCTCCCGCCCAGGCGGCCTTGATAAACCAGGACAAATTCGGCGAATTTGATGACAACGTCAAAATCGTGGCTTCTTCCAGCGACTATAAGACCAATACCAGCCTGGAAAGCATGATCGCCACGGTCATACGGCTGGTTTTATCGGTCTTAGGCCTGATTTTCATATTACTGATGTTCCTGGCCGGCAATGATTGGATCCAGGCGGCCGGCAACGAAGAAAAGGTCAAAAAATCCAAAGATACCATCCGTAACCTGGTCATCGGTTTGGCTTTAACTGTCATCGCTTACGCTCTCGCTTCCGGCTTTAGCCGAGTTATCTCTTCTGTCGTGCTCACTAAATAATAATGATATGAAAAAATTAACTATCTCCATAGTTTCCGCTCTATTCCTGGCCGGCTTGTTCTTATCGCCGATTTTAGCCGCCGCCCAAACTACAACGCAAGACAATCAGTTGCTCAAGCGGTTAACAAATGTCGCCAAGGAGGGCGGATTCCAAACTGAAGGAGAACAAGCGACCACTCCCTTCATCATCGGCACGGTCATCGGCGCCTTCCTGGGCTTCCTGGGCATTACCTTCATCGTCATCATGATCATGGCCGGCTTCGAATATATGCGCGCCCGGGGAAACGAAGAAGAAATCCATAAAGCCGTCGCCAGCATCCGGGAAGCGATCATCGGGCTGGTGGTCGCCATGTCCGCCTACGCCGTTTGGAATTTCATTTTCAGGAATATAATCCTCAAGTAACTATATGCTAAAAAAAATCTTCGCTTTCAGCCTGGGCCTATCGCTGTTTGCCATCATCGCTATCCAGCCAGTCGCCGCTCAATTGCTGACCAATACCGATAAGGCATTACTGCCGATGACCGAGACCGTCCGCAAGACCGCCAATTTCGGCGATGTACCCATAGAAATCATCATCGCCCGGGTCATCCAGATAATCCTGGGCTTTCTGGCGACAGTCTTTATCATCCTAATGATCATTGCCGGCTTCCGCTGGATGACGGCCCGGGGAAACGAAGAAATGGTTACCGAATCGCAGGCGACCATCCGGAACGCTATAATCGGCGTCGCGGTCGTTCTCGCCGCCTATGCGATTACTTATTTCGTCTTCAAATACCTGCCGTTTAGCGGCGGGAGCACGATGGGTACGGCCGTCTAAGCTAGCCATTAATCGGTTAAATTAAAAGAGGGACCTGATGGTTATGGTCCCTTTTTTGTTGTCTCTAATTTATTAGAGTCGCTATAAACGCGTATTGTTTGTCGCGTTCGATATCAAAATAGAATATCCTTGGCCCCACTTCTTTCTTAACAGAACTATCATCATAGCCGTTAGTAAAGGTGGCTGTATACCAGCCCGGGCATGGCAGGGTAAATTCCGGACTTTTTTGCCGGGCTTTTAAAACGTAATCCCACCTAAAATTCATCGGGCCAACCACTTTCACGCTTACCTCGCTAGAGGTATTGTTGGCCACTATGCCGGTGAGCGTGGAGATATTACCGGTCGCTAGGTTGTCAGCATATTTAATCAAGAAATATGCTTCGGATATTTCCCTGGCCGAGGTGCTCTCTAAAACCACAGAATTATGCTCATTTTTGGCCGCAATATCTAATAGCGTCCTATCGCCTTCATTCTCTAAACGATGGATTTTCGCGCGATATACCGCGATCAATGAATCATTGGCGGCTATTACCATCCTATACCGAGCTACCGATTCTGATGTCGTGGAGTCAACTAATATTTCCGCTAGACGGCTAGTTACATCTTCGTTGCTTTGCAGCAAGTTATCAATTTTCTTTTGGTAATCGGAAACTCGCTGACGAATAGCCTCTTGCTCCTCATAACTTTGGCTCAGGCTCTTATCGCCAAAGGTTCCCGTGGAAAAACTGCAACCGGTCAAAATTAGTAATGAAAAGAAACTGCTAACGATTAATAAATATCTAAACGTTTTCATGATAAATTTCCTTGTTTTATGATTGGATTGTTGATTATCTTTGTCAAAGAGCTAATAATGCTAATAATTAGCTTTTTATGTTATAAGATGGATGCTAATTATCAAAATATAATAGCATATTTATAAAAATGTGTCAATAATTAATCCCATTTAAAACTTTAAGCCATAAAATTCCTTAATTTTTCTATCCCCATTCTATCCACACCACGATATTGACTTTTTGACCAGGCGGTGCTAAGATAGTTGGTCAAGAAAATCCCTGCTTTAATATCTTGATTATGATATGGTAGGGGTTTTTTAATTTAGCTAATATTAAACAAGTATGTCAATACTAAAAAAAATTAGCGAAGAAGTCGTGCCCTTAAGTAGCAGGCAGACCGCTGTTTTATTAGTAATTATCGCTTGTATCTTTGAATTCGTCTTATTTTTCGCCCCAGCCCTGGCTGACGAAGCCGTCCAGCAGGCTAAAGCCCAGGCTCCGGAAGAGGAAATTCTGATTAATGACTCCGTCACCAAAGAACCGGGCATGAACCAGGAAGCGGCTAAACTGGCTGCACCGGTTAAGTCCGATGCCGATCAAGAAATGGCCGGTTCCGGACCGGAAACCGCCACCTCCAGCCCAACGGCTCCCGCAACTGAACAATCTGGCCAAAACAGCCAGTATCGTCTGCCAACAGCGGACGACCGGGTGATTGATAGCGGCATCCATGTGATCACCGCCTACAATTCCGAAGCGGCACAGACCGACGACTCCCCTTGTATCACCGCTAACGGCTTCAATGTCTGCGCCCATGGCGCGGAAGATACCATTGCCGCCAATTTCCTTAAATTCGGCACAAAAGTAAAAATCCCGGAATTGTTCGGCAACCGGATCTTCATCGTCCGCGACCGCATGAACGTCAAACACCCGACCCGGGTGGATATCTGGATGAAAAACAAGCATGACGCTTTGCAATTCGGGGTCAAGGTGGCGCAAATCCAAGTTATTGAATAAACTTTTAAATCATCATAATAATGACCTCCTCCCCGCACTCAAAAAGACTGCCCTAACGGACAGTCTTTTTTCATACGGGGTTTCCTTCCGGGCTTTCATTAGAATCCGAGCGTCGCTTCTTGCGGTAGATCCTTCTGGCCTTGCC
>JBAZJV010000010.1:0-31123 GCA_041651095.1 Patescibacteria group bacterium | reverse complement strand
AGTGATTTAAGGCTCGGATTCTCATGACTATAGTTTAGCACGCCTCTGCGAGCCGTGCTAAACAAGGAGTCATTCATCCCCGCACTCGCTGGGTGCTCGTGCGGGGTTTCCTGACCTTTTAAAAAAGATGGCTAATCAGCCATCTTTTTTGGTAAACTAATCTTATTTTATCTTCCCCCAGATCTCATTCAGTTCCTCTTCGCTGTAGAAATCGATGATTATTTTCCCGCCCTTCCCTTGCCTTTTAATTTCTACCTTGGTGCTCAGGCGTTCGCCCAGCTCCTCTTCCTTGGCTCGGTCGAAATAGTCCTTCTGCTTGGCCGCCTTGGTGCCGCCCAGACGCTTGATTTCCTTATCGGTCTCGGCCACGGTCAGATTCTGGCGCATTATCTTCTTCAGCATGTTCAGCTGCTTGGTTTCGCCTTCCAGGCCCAAAAGGTATTTGGCGTGCGCTTCAGTAATCTTGCCGGCAGATAAGGCGTCCTGGACCGCGGCCGGCAAGGACAAGAGACGCAGCGCGTTGGCGATGCTGGAACGGGCTTTGCCCAGCTTTTTGGCCGCTTCTTCCTGGGTGATATTGAATTCGTCGATCAGGCGGCGGTAAGCGCGGGCGCTTTCTAAGGGATTCAAATCTTCGCGCTGCAGATTCTCGATCAAGGCTAATTCCAGTTTTTTCTGTTCCTGTTCGGCGCGGACGATGACCGGCACTTCCTTCAAACCGACCAGCTTGGCGCTGCGCAAGCGCCGCTCGCCGGCGATAAGCTCGAAACGTTCGCCTTTCTTAGTCACGATGAGCGGCGAAATGATGCCGTGCTGCCTGATCGATTCGGCCAGATCGTTCAAAGCGCTCTCACTGAACTGCGTCCGCGGCTGGTGCGGGTTGATGTCTATGCGGTCGGGACTTATCTTCAAGACACGGTCGCCGTCCTGGAGCACGACCGTTTCCTCGCCCGGATCCTTAGGGTTGAAAGGATTCTGACCGTAAGTCACGGTTTTCTTGGGAATCAGCGAGCCGAGTCCCCGGCCTAAACCTTGTGGCATATTTTAATCGATTAAAATGTTTAATCCTGCTTATTTGAATTATTTTTCCAGGCTAATAACTTCCCGGGCCAAGCCTTCATAGGCCCGGCCGCCTTTGGATTTCGGATCGTAATGGAAAATGGAGCGGCCGTAGCTCGGGGCTTCGGCCAAGCGGACGCTGCGCGGAATAACAGATCGGAAAATGCGGTTGGGAAAATACTGGTATAATTCGGCCATGACCGATTCGGACAGCTTGTTGCGGCGATCAAACATGGTGATGACCGCGCCCATGATGCCCAGAGTCGGTTTCAGATTGTTCTGAACCAGGCTGATCGTTTCCAGCAGCTGACTCAAGCCTTCTAAGGCGTAATATTCGCTCTGAATAGGGATCATCACTTCGTCGGCGGCCACCAGGCTGTTTATCGTCAGTAAGCCCAAAGAAGGCGGGCCGTCGATAATGATATAGTCGAAATCCGGCCGGACTTCTTCCAAGATATTGGCCAAACGGAATTCTCGATTGTCCAAATTGACCATTTCTACGCCAGCACCGGCCAAGGAAATCGTGGCCGGAGCGACGCGCAATCCGGATTGCACGGTGCGTTTTATCACTTCGATAAGCGGCTTGGCACCCAAAAGAGCCTCATAGACGCCAGCTTCCAGATTGCGGTGATCCAGGCCTAAGCCGGAAGTGGCATTAGCCTGCGGATCAACATCCACCAGCAGCACCTGCTTGCCCAGGTTAGCCAGATAAGCGCCCAGATTAACGGCCGTCGTGGTCTTGCCGACCCCGCCTTTCTGATTGACAATCGCGATCGCTTTAGCCATAGATGATTGATTACAGAAATATTATAAGGGAAAAAATCGCTTTTGACAATTGAATAATTATTTATTATACTAGACTCCGTAATTGAGGCTTACCAGTTTAAGCCTTATTGATTTTCTTAAAAGCCGCGGTGGCGGAACTGGCAGACGCGCACGACTCAAAATCGTGTGAGGGAAACTTCATGCGGGTTCGATTCCCGCCCGCGGCACTAAAAAATCCGGTGAAAACCGGATTTTTAATTGTTTCATCACTTGATAATACCCCCGCCAAGAACCTGCTCACCCCGGTAAAAAACCACGCTTTGGCCCGGGGTTATCGCCCGCTGAGGCTGAGCAAATTTGACCAGGCAGCCGCTTCGGCCGCGCGGCGTTACCGAGCAAGGCACGGCCGGATGACCGTAGCGAATGGCCGCTTGGCGGCGGATGGCCCGTTGCGGCGCTTGGCCGCTCAACCAATTCACCCGTTTAGCCATCAGCTGCCTCTGATACAACCTGGCTTCATTCCAATCCTTGACCACATAAAGAATATTTTTCCGATAATCGAATTTAGCGGCGTAATACGGCCCCGTGCCGCCGACCAGGCCGCGGCGTTGACCAATAGTATAGAGCGGCAGGCCTTGGTGCTCGCCGATCTTTTCACCGCTGGATAATAGGCGGATATCGCCCGGCCGCAAGGCTAGATGTTTTTTTAAAAAATCGTTATGGTCACCGGATAAAAAGCAGATATCCTGGCTTTCCGGCTTGCCGGCTACCGGCAAGCCGAATTTCTCGGCCAGCTGTCTGACTTGCAGCTTGGTATAGTTGCCCAGCGGGAATAACAGCCGTTCCAATTCAGACTGACCTAAAGTATAAAGAAAATAAGACTGATCTTTTTTCCGATCCTTGGCTTTGAATAATCGATAATCCGCACCGACCAGTTTTAATTTTACGTAATGGCCGGTCGCGACATAATCGAAACCCAAACGGCGCGCCTGGCGCAACAGCTGCCCGAGCTTGACCTGCCGGTTGCAGACGACGCAGGGATTAGGCGTGCGGCCGGCGGCGTATTCGCCTAAAAAATTATCAACCACTTTTTCTTTGAATAGACCGGTAAAATCGAAATTATAGAAAGGGATGCCCAGGCGCGCGGCCACGGCACGAGCGTCGGCTAAAGAGGAGGCGCCGCCGGAATGAGCGCCGGCTGTTTTAAGAGCGCTGTCATCTTTCCAAAAATTCAAGAATACGCCGGCCACTTCATAACCTTTATTCTTAAGCAACTGGGCGGCCATCGCCGAATCGACGCCGCCGGACAGGGCGACCAAGACTTTTCGGCGATCCGGCTTATTTTTATGTTTCTCGCTGAGCTTACTTTTTTTCTTCATAAAGATTGCGGAAAATCTCCAGATACTGGTCAGCGGCCCGTTCCCAGGAAAATCGCTTAGCCCGTTCATAACCGGCAACGATCAAATGCTGTCTCAAGGCCTCATCAGAGAGGATCAGGCCCAAGGCTTCGGCAATCTCCGCCGGCTGATCCGGATTGATGGTAATGGCGGCTTCGCCGACTACTTCCGGCAAGCTGGAAACATTGGAACAGACGACCGGCAAGCCGTAAGTCATGGCTTCTAAGGGCGGAAAGCCAAAACCTTCATAATAAGAGGGGTAAGCGAAAACGCTGGCTAAGCTATAAAGAATTTCCTTTTCTTTTTTGCTAATATAACCTAAAAATCTAATATCATCCCGATAAGGAGAATTACGCCAAGCCGCATATATCCGCCGATTCTTCCAGCCGTCGGCACCGGCTAAGATCAGGCGCAAATCCGATGAACCAGGGTGCCGTTCTTTACCCCGTAAGATATTGAAGGCTTGAATCAGGCCGGCGATATTCTTGCGCGGCTCGATGTTGCCCAGATACAGGATGAAGCGTCCCGGCTCCGGTTTCAGAGCTTGAGCTCCGATAAGCTTATGCTTAACCAGGAATTCCCGCGCCTCTTCCGCGCCGACTTCCCTTTTCGCCAGGTTATTGCCGGAATAGATCACTTTAACCTTATCATCCGGCACGCCGGCCAGTTCCCTGATGTCATTTTTGGTATTTTCCGAAACGGCGACGATCCGATCCGTCTGTCGCAGAATCCCGGATACGCCTAAGGCTCGGTGCCAAAGATTCTTGCGGCCGCTAAAAAACTCCGGATAACGCAAGAAGGACAGGTCATGGACGGTCAGTATAGTTTTCGGTCCGGCCGGGCCGGAGCTGAAGCGGCTGAAATTGAAATGCGGCGACCAAAACAGATCGACGCCGCCCAGTAGCCGGTCCAGCTTGGGCCAAGCCAACGATTTCTGCAACAGGTAATTGAAAATCTTATTCGGCCAATGCGTGCCGATGACCTTGGCCCGCTCGTTCTGCCAGGGGCGGAAACGCTCGTCAAGATTATGGAAAGAATTATAAAACAAGCGGTATTCGTTCTCTTGGTCCCGCCGCAGAATAGCCGCTAATAAATTAGCGGTGTACTCCGATACGCCGCTATAATATTGGTCCATCAGGACCCGGATGTCGACGCCTATTTTCATACGCGATGCTGGTTGATAAAGTCTTGCAATTGCCGGCGGAAATTAGCGACCGAATACTGTTCGGCCTGCCGGCGGATAGCGGCCGGATCGAAATCCGCGCTCCGAAAATCGCGGACCACGGCGGCTAAAGCCGACGCCGTCTGCGCCGCAAAGAATAAGCCGGTCTTTCCCGCGGCTATGGTTTCGGTCGCGCCGCCCTTTTCATAGGCGATCACCGGCCGGCCGCTGGCTAATGATTCGATCGCGGTAATGCCAAAATCTTCTTCTTGCGGATTGATGAAAGCCTGGGCCTGGCTGAACAGACGCGCTTTCTCGGCTTCGTCCACCCGTCCCAGGAATTCGATATTGCCGGCTCCGGAGGCTAGCTGCCGCAGGCGTGGCAGGTCGATGCCGTCGCCGAAGATTTTCAGGCGATAATCCGGACCCAGGATTTTAAAGGCTTCGATCACCAGATCGATACGCTTATACGGCGCCAGCCGGCAACCGGCCAGGAAATAGCGCTCGCCGGCCGGCTGCCGGCTCAGGTCGCTGATGAAAAATTTATCGATTTCTACCGGCGGATAGATCACCGCGGCTTCCCGGCGGTAATATTTATGGATGCGCCGGGCGACAGTCCGGGAATTGGCGATGAAAAAATCGACCCGCTGAGCGGCATTATAATCCCAGAGCCGCAAGCGGCCCAAGACCAGGGAAATTATCTTCTTCAACCATTTATTATAGGGCAATTCGTTAAGATACTGGTGGGCGTCGCTCCAGAGATAGCGGGTCGGCGTATGGCAATAGCAGATATGGGTCGTTTCCGGCGCGGTAATCACGCCCTTACTGAAAGCGCTGGCGTCGGAAATCACCAGATCATAAGGGCGCAGATCGAAAAATTCCACGGCCAGCGGCATGAAATACAGATACCATTTGTAATGGCGCACGCCGCCCGGCAGCTTCTGGATGATCGAAGTTTCGATATGGCGGCCGGAAAAATTCTTGGCGACGTTATTCGGCTCGTAAAGCAAGGTATAAATCGGCGCCTCCGGAAACATTTCCGAGAGGACTTTCAGGACTTTTTCCGCGCCGCCGTCCTGCGCCAAATGATCATGGATCAAGGCAACTTTCATGGCTTTATTCCGCGTCCCGATGCTTGAGCACGGCGAGCGGCGTTTTTAATAAGATAGAAATATCCAATAACAAAGACCAATTCTCGATATAATAGATATCCAATTTGGCTTCCTCTTCGAACAACAGGTCGCTCCGGCCGGAAACCTGGGCCAGGCCGGTGATGCCCGGTTTAATGGTCAGGGTCTTCTTATGGTAATTTTCATATTTGGCTACTTCTTCCGGCAAATGCGGCCGCGGTCCGACCAGGCTCATCCGCCCGATAAAGACCAGGAATAGTTCCGGCAGCTCGTCAATGGACCAGCGCCGGAGGAGGCGGCCGACGCGGGTGACGCGCGGATCGTCCTTGATCTTGACCATCGGGCCGTCGCTGCGCAGATTGCGGTCGGCTAGTTCGCGATAGCGCATGCTGTCGGTATTCGGGGTCATGGACCGGAATTTGAAATAGCGGAACGGCACGCCGCCCTGGCCGATCCGGGTCACGTAAGAGCCGTCATCCCGACGGGAGAAAAAAACCGGCAGACCGGAATCCACTAAGATGGCCAAGACGGCCAGTAGGAGGACCGGCGAAAGAATAATGATGAGCAGGCCGGAAACCACGATATCGAACAGGCGCTTCATTATCCGGCCCCAGCCTTCCAAAGTCGTCCGCTTCACTTCCACTACCGGGATGCCGATGATTTCCGCCACTTCCGTGCGCAAGACTTTCACTTCCAATAGGTCGGCGACATATTTGAAAGTCACGTGATTCTCATTGGCGAAGTCATAAAGACGCAGGGTTTCCGCCTTACTGAGGTTCGGGTCGCTTTGGATGATTTCGTCCACGCGATGATCCTTCAGGAAGACCGCGAGTTCCTGAGCCGTCTCCAGGGAAAAATCCCGCACCCGTTTGACGACGCTGAAACCGCTCTTATGATTCTTGGAAAACTCGGCCAGCAGATTGTCGGTCGTCTTGGAGTTGCCGACCAGCACGACCTTATGGACACCGACGCCGTAGCGGTACAGGAAGCGTTGGAGCCCGCGCAACAGGGCGTGCGCCAGGCTGAGATAGACGACCGCGAATAGCCAGCCGGCCAACACGATGAAACGCGAATCAAAAAGGTCGCGGCGGAAAAAAACCAGGACCGCGACCAGGGCCAGGCCGGTGGAACAGGCGAAAAATATCTTCTGCAATTCAACGGCCAATTGACGCGCGCTGCGGATCTGGTATAAGCCGGCCAAGATCAGGATCAGGCTCCACAAGACCGCGATGACTATAACCGAACGGAAATATTCTGGAAACGGCAGATTAAAAATCACCGGCCGGATGGTCACCGACCAGTGTGAGAATCTGAGGTAATAAGCGGAGAGTCCGGCCAGGACAACCAAGATGAAATCGACCGGCACAAACAAGGCGGAAAAAAAGGATTCTGCTTTCTGCATATGGAACTGTTAAATTTGGTTATCGGGGGCAGCCGTAAGCCGGATTCTGTTCTAGCGATCATTTATCTGGGCCGGTCATTGCTGGCCGGCTCGAGCGAGCTACTTGTCATTTAGCCGCGAACGGCTAAAGTTTGCTCTTGCTTCCGATAGGGTTTACCGGGGTCTCTCCGTCGCCGGAGGCCCAGCCTGGTAGCCCCGTGGGACCTCCAAGCTCTTTTCACCTTTTATTCTGTTAAATATTCCAGAATTAGTATTGTCTCTGTGGCACTTTCCCTGAGCCGTCCGCCGAAATGGCGGACTGCCCGGTGGGTATTACCCACTATCGTTTTTTGTGAAGTCCGGACTTTCCTCTCCGCCGTATTGAACGGCAGAGCGATCGCCCGCTTACCCCTGATAACGATACAATACTACAATAAAATAATAAAAAAAGCAAATTTTATTTAATATCTTGTTTAATATTAAATAAAATATAAAAAATGCCGCTTTTGGCGGCAGTTTTTTATAATTCCTGATCAACGCGGCCGGACATAAATTGCCTGGAGCTAGCGACGGAATATCTGATACCAGACGCATTGCCCCTACTTCGTGCTGAGATATAAATCGCGTACCTGAGCCGGGCTCAGCGCCCCTTCATAGAGCCGGAGCTCATCTAATTCTGCGCCGTCGCTATCGCTGGTAAGCTGCAGGCGGCTGAGCCGGTCCGTGTCCCGCAGCCAAATCTGGGGCTGGCTAGCCTGTTCTTCCCCGTCAACATAGAAAGTCAGTTGATAGCGGTAAGAATCATAGACCAGGGCAAAATGATGCCAGGCGTCATCATAGGGCACGTATTTATTCAGCCCTTCCGCGAGGACGCCGTAACGGCCGTTGAACCAATAACCCAGGCGGAAATAATTGCTTAGGAGAGCAAAAAGCTTATCTTGATCCGCGCCTTCGCCGCCCAAATAAATATCGGCATGGCCGTCTAAGGGATAAACGCCGTTACGCCACCAGAAAGCTAAAGACAAATCCCGGGAAGCCAGGGGCGGGTCAAGTTCGGCCGTGAATACTTTCTTGTAAATGGTCCGGATAGCATAATTGTCATGCCGGCGTCCGACCCAGGCGCTGGGGTCAACGTTAAGTACGGCATTCCCCGCGCTATCGGCCGCTAAAGAACCTTCGTCTTCGGAAAAATCCCAGAAATGGACCAGGCGGGCGGCGCTCTGTCCGGGACGGGTTGCTAAAGGACTATAAGGCGCGGCCGCCAGATAATCAGCCAGGATTTCGGCGGCCGGCAGCGGACGCCGCCAAATAGCCAGCTCATCGATCAAGAGAGCGTTACCGTCGCCGCTCGCCGTGAGCCTGGTCATCGCCGGCAAATGAGCCAGGAAGCTTTCTCTGATCACTTCCCGGCCGTCGATAAATACGGCCCAATAGTCGGCGGCTTGATTGATGACCAGCGTCGCCTGATGCCAATCGGCGTCCAGCTTGGTATCCAGATAATAGCGCCACTCGGAATTCGGCAAGCCTTCTACCGTGATCAGGCCTGCTTCCAGGATCAGGTTGACCGCGTCCGCTTCCTCGTTGGACAAGGAAAACTTCAGGCGCGGATAGTCTAAGAAATCTTTCCGGTAGTAGAAACTGAAAGAAAAGCTGTTGAGATCCGCGGCCGGGGCGAGCGGCCAGGATAATTCGCCGGTCGTAGCGCCCACGGCGCGCGCGCAGTCCCAGCGGCCGACGGCCCATTCGCCCGTTCCGTAACATTCGTCGAAATGCCATAGCTGGTCCAAACCGGCGGAAACTATCGGTACGGGCGGGACGAAGAGATAAGAATCGGTTTCGACGGGAGGATCGGGTGTCCAGACAATTGCCGGATCGGCTGACGGCGTCAAGATAAAATCCGTATAATTGTCATTATCAAAAGCTACCCGGTCCAAAAAATAATTATCAGTGATTTCCCGGGCCGGCCGGGAGCCCAAGAAATAAGTCGCGTCGCCGCCGAATCCGACGGCGTCGATAATATTGGAGTCCGTACTGGAGCTGATCGGCCCGCCGCCCAGATACAGCGTATAGCCGGAACCGCTCCAGGTGAATTCATCACGGGTGGCAATAGCGTCCGCCTGATCCTTATAATAGGCGCCGGCTTCGTCCCGGACGATCAGATAAGTGTCGTGCGCCTTGATGATCGTTCCGCCCGGATACTGTCCGTCCGCCGGATCGCCCAGGCGCATCAGCAAACCCGGATCATCGGCGGTTACGGTTTTTTCCAAGCGGTAATCACCGGCAGCCAGATCAAGATCGTAATCGGTCGGATTTATCAGCTCTACCCAATCATTATCGCCGGTCGCGTAAATCCTATTGAAGACTGCCAAGCCGGCCGGTTCGGCCGGCGGATCGCTCTCGGGGGTCGAAGTCGCGGTTTCTTCCGGCGCCGTGGAAGTCGCGGTTTCTTCGCTGGAACTGGCCGTGCTGCTGGCGGTCGCCGCGGTAGAACTGGCCAGCAAAGCGGCCCTAGCAGCGATAGCGGCCGGATCGGGAGCGGGGACTAAGTGGAAATCCGACCCGTTATCCTCGCTATTGGACTGCCGCTGGAGAAAATAATAATCAGCCAGCTCCGGCGCCGGCGCGTCGCCCAGAAAATAAGTCGCGGTACCGAAACCGAGCGCGTCTATGATATCCGAATCCAAACTAGAGCTGATCGCACTGGTACCCAGATACAAAGTATAGCCCTGGCCGGTCCAGCTGAAATCGTCACGCGTAGCAATGGCGTCGGCCCGGGAAAGATAAAAGTCGTCGGCCGTAGCGCGCGCGATCAGATAAGTATCGCGCGCTTTAATCGTCGTGCCGCCCGGGTAGGCGCCGTCGGACGTATTGCCGAGGCGCATCAAGAGTCCGGGATCTTCGGCCGTCTTGGTCTTTTCCAGCCGGTAGCCGGCGGCGGCCAGGTCAAAATCCTGATCGCCGGGATTGAACAATTCCAGCCAATCGTTATTGCCGGTAGCATAGACCGCGTTAATCAGGGCGAGCCGCGGTCCAGCCTCGGGAGCGGCAGCGCTCGCGGCAACGGCGGGACTGGCCACAGTCGTATAAATAACGGGCGGATAATAGACCGGAGCGGCGGTATTATTGCCGGACTGCGCCGTAGTCGGGCTTTGCTTGCTTATTTCCGGCGGCACCTGACTGGCTACGGACACTATGGTTTTCTTCGAACTGGCCACATTGCTGGTTTTAGCCGCGGAAGACGCGGCGGGCGGTGGGGCCGTAGAGTCGGTAGCGGCGGGAACGCTCACTTGTTCGTCGGCTGCCGGTTTGATCCCATTATTCTGGCTAGCACCCTGCCCCGCCCCGGCTTTATTGACTTTTACTCTGGACGCGGCCGCGCCGCCGGCCTTGGCGGCAGCTGAGGCGGTCGTCTTCTTGGCGGCGGCCGAACTCGCCTTGGATAAATCTTGCTCTATCAGAGCTAATTCGGTGCCGCTATCAGAACCGAATATCTTCTGACCCAAATTCTGGGCCAAGGTCTTAGCGCCCGCCGCGGCTTTAAGCGCCGCCGTCTTAACCGAAGCGGCTATTGATCTTAAAGAAGAAAGCGGATTATTGATCAGGCTCCAGCGCAGCGCCAGCGCTTTGACGTTCAAGGAGCCGCGTATCGCCGGACTGGAAAACGAAGTGGCCAGTTCAATATCCGCCGCCACCGGTTCCAGGCTCGCTTGCAGGAATTGGGTATAGGGCAGAAAGATATAGCGCTCGCCGCCGTACTCCCGACCCAGGTCATAGCCGATCAGCTCGGGCGCCGGAACGAGCAGATCCGGCCGGCGGGCGATCTTGGAAAATTCCTTAGTCCGCGAAAAGCAATCTCCGTCAGCATTAGCGATACTGCTATTATCATAGCCGTCGGAAGTGATATCCACGGCGTAATAAGCCGGGTCATACTCCAGCGCCGCCAGATTATTCGGATTGGGAATATCCGCGCTCTCGTATATTTTTTCCAGCAGGCCGACGCAGGTCCAGTCCCCGCTGTCCGGACCTTTCTGCTCGCGGAAATCAAAATCATAAGCCAGTTGGCGGTCAGCCAGGCTCTTCGCCAGAGCGACCGCTTTGGCCTGCTGGACCGGGCTCGCCTCGCGCGGCAGACGGGCGCCCAAAAAAGTTTCATTATCGGCCCGATTGACGAAATATTTGGCCGGCGTCTTGACGATGCCGCCGGCTGCCGCTTCTACGACATAATCAACGCCGTCAAGGCGGCCGATATAGATAGCGGCGTGGCCGGCGTAAACGTCCTTGATTATACCCTGCTCCACTGCCAATAAGTCGGGGGAATTATAACCGAACAGGCGGCCGCCCGCCGATGTCCGGTATAATAGGGTGCCGGGCGGCATAGCCCGGCAAAGCAGCGGCAGGCAGGCCAAGCTGATGACCGCCGCTGCCTTTACAATAGTTTTAAACATAAATATCAATAATTATAATAATCGTCCCAATCCTCAGAGCTTACCGCCGGCAAAGCCAGGGCGGCACCGGCCTGACGATTTAGGAGATCGGCGGCGAAAGCGACACTCACCCGGTCCAGCTCCGGACCCGCCTGATAAACGGCTCTTAAGACCTTTTCCGTTTCTGACGCCAAGACCGCATGATAATCGCCCAGTAAGAGCACCAGCGAGGCGCGCAACTGGCGGTCAGTGGCCGGATTAAGGATTAATTTTTTCAAGATAGTGAGCTGGCCGGAGGTAAAGGCCGCTGCCTGATCGGGATAATTGCTGATGGCCTGCGCGGCGGATAATTTCAAGGCGACAGCGTGGCCGCCGGCTAACAAGCTGAAATAATAATCCAGAGGATTCGCGGCGGCGCCGTCCGTCGGCTGGCTGACGGCCGCCGAGCCAAAATTCTTTAAAATGGCGGCCTGAATCGCCGGCGCGGCGTCGGGATCAGTCAGATAGGCCCGGACATAATCCGGCGGATTAGCCGCGCCATAGGCGGCTCTAAGGAGCGACAGCAATTCAATCCGGAAATCGGACGACTCAGCCGGATCTAAAAAATAGGTCGGCAAGCGGCGGGCGGCGGAAGTGTCCGGTCCGCTTTTCAGTTCGGCGACGACGGCCGCCTCGGCGGCGCGGCGTCTTTGCCAACAATCTTCGTGGCACAGCTTCTCCTGTTCCCAGGAATCCCGGAGTTCAGCCAGGCTAAGTTCGCCCGGACTTATTCGGAACAGGGCGAACAGCAAATACGCCAGAATGCCGATTAGGGCGAGCAAGATACCCAGGCCAGCGAAGCGCCAGGTTTTCTGGATCGACCAGCCGGCCGGCCAATGCGGTTTCAAGCGGGAAAATTTCAAGCGCCAATAAGACATAAATGGAAAACTTAAGATTTAAGCTTTCTTACTATAACAAAACGAAGCTGACGCTCCGTTAAAATAATCTTAAAGTCCGGCTAGCTGCCCGGCGCCTAAAACCGGGCTATCAAGGCGGTTTTTCCCTGCCTAATCAAAATCAGACCTGATGGTCTGATTTTTAGTGTTTATGGATTTTTCTATTGGCGGAATTTTACCCGGTCCGACGCGGGCCAGCACTGGGCCGGCCGCTAGCCGGACTATGGCTGGACTTTTGCCGGCGTGGTGCTGGCGGCCTGCTCCCAGCTGCGCAAGAAATCGTCCCAAGCGCTCTGTAATTTCTGATCCAGATCCAGGGCTTGTTGTAAGGCGTTCTGAGCCGCCGTTTCCTGGCCGGAAAGCAAATAAAGCTTGGCCAGATTGAACCAGACTTGTTCGTTGCTCTTATCTATGACTGCCAAGCGTTCGGCGATTTTTAGAGCCCGGGGGTAATCCCGCTGTTCGGTCAGATAGCTCAGGAAGCTGACGAGCAGAGTGCCGGAATTTATATCATAGACGCCATTTAGATCAATACATCGCTGCAACGGTTCGCCCAAGCCGGCGTCATCCTTCAAGAATAAATAGAATTGCGCCAGGCGGCAATGGCCTTCCGGATAATCCGGATTCAAGCCGATGGCGTACCTGACCGTTTCCAGGGCCGCCGCCTGTTCTCCCCGGATTAACTGCATCTGCGCTTTTATTAAATAGACCGGCACGCGACCCGGGCTGGCCGCTATCGACCGATCAATGGCGTTCATCGCCCGGCTCGAATACTCGTTGAACTTATCCAGATCCTCGTAATTATAGCGGGCGGCCGTATCGTAAACCTGGGCCAGTTGCATTTGCATCAAGCTGTCCTGAGGATTGCCGGCGACATTTTTCTCGGCCAGAGAGATGACGTAATCCAACACGGTCTGCGCCTGAGTCGGCGTAAAATAATCCAACATGTTCGGATTGATAGTGAGCAGGTTAATCAGAGTGACCGCGCCGTCGTGATCTAGGGGCGTGCCGGTAAGGGCCTGGTGATAAGCTTCTACGCCGACGGCGTAATTGCCGTCAAGAATCTCGCCATAACCGACGATTACTTCCCGGAACATCCGCCAGGGCTTGAGATTATACTGATAAGCGAAGAGATAAGCGGCCAGCAGCAGGATGATCAAGACGACCCGCTCCCATTGGTGTCCGATGGTCAGAGGATAAGAATCGGCTGCCTCTGGCGCCGCTTGGTCTCCATTGGTCCGCCAGTAAATGAAACCGAGCAGGATCATCAGGGCGACATAAGTGACCAAGGAATCGAAAACCGCCAGATTTTGGATAAAATAAGCGGCCAACAAGGAGACAATAACTAAAATCTCCGTTCGCCGTTCGCCGCGTTTGAACTCCTTGACCAAATAATAAACAATGGCGGCAAAAATGCTTAGATAGGCCAATAAGCCGACTAGGCCGGTCGTGGAGGCGATGTCAATCAGGTTATTGTGCGCCCGGTCAAAATAGGTTTCGGTTTTGGCATAGTTGAAAAACTTGGGATCGAATTGCCGGTCAAAAGTAATGGCATAGTTGCCGTAACCGGTGCCGAATAGCGGGTGATGCTTGAAATCAGCCAAAGCGCCGCGCCAGGAAATCAGCCGGGTCTGGAAAGTATTCTTCTGGAAAGTCAGGTTTTTCAGGAAGCTGGCCTGGAACCAGGGCGCGCGGTATTGGGAAAAAACCGCGATAACGACCAAGACGGCGACCAGGCCGGTCAGCCAGGCCGTCCGCCGGACCGTTGTCCGTTCGTGAAAGACCCCCAGCAGGAAAAGCAGGAGCACCAAGCTGGCAAAGAGCGCGATTATCGCGCCGGAAGTACGGCAGGACCAGAATTCCAGGAGCATGATGACGGCCGGCAGGACATAGAGCCAGCGGGCGACCTTAAGCGGACTGCGCTGGAACAGAATAAGGGTAAAGAACAGGTTAAAAATCAGATAGCCGCTGACGTAGGAAGTATTGCCTAAAGTGGCATAGGGGGCCGGACCGTAAAGACCCATCAGGCTGACAACGGTCGCGATAACGACCGAAGAAAACAATAATGCCCGCCACTGCGCCCAGGAACGGAAAACCGTAATCAAGATAAAATAGAAAATCAGGAAATGCAGGATGTGGAACAGCCCGAGCATGCGCTCCGCGTCGCCCCAAAAACTCAATCCCCGATCGACGCTCACCGCACAGGAGGCCAGAATAGCCAAAAAATAGGCGGCCAAGCCCCAGGTGATATAGTTAGCCTTTGGCCGGTAAGCCGGATAACGCATAATGAAAACCAGCCAGACCGCCAGCAAGAATTCCATCAGGATATTGAAAGACAGCTGCTTGGAAGTGATAAACGGAAAGAGCAGGTCTTTAAAGACGAAGAAGACAATGAATAAAGAGACAATCAGCCCGCCCTGCAGGACGCGCAAATATATTTTTTCGGACATATTTATTATTAAGCTTTGGCCGCGTAAGGCCCAGACGGCACATAAGCTCGGGCGGCCATTTCTTTGTCTAGCATATACAGAGCCGCGCCTTCCTTCCCTATCCTTTTGAGCGTATCAACGTTTTCGGCCGCGTTAGCCTCCTCTTCGACCTGTTCGTCGACATACCACTTGATAAACGATTCCAGGGCGTGGTCTTTTTCGGTTTTTGCCGTCTCATAGATCTTATTGATCAGCCCGGTCACGTAAGCCTCATGCTTCTGGCCGGCCGCAAAAACGGCCAGCGGATCTTTCAGGCTGCTGACCTCCGGTTTAGCGATGAGCTCTAAGACCGGCTCCTCCTGGCGTTCGCCCAGGAAACGGAAGAAGCCCAAGGCGTGATCCACTTCTTCCTTGGCCTGGATATGCATCCAATTGGCCATGCCCTTCAAGTTCCAGCTTTCCAGCCGGGCCGCTAAGGCTAGGTAAAGATAGGCGGAATAGAATTCAGCCTGGATCTGTTTATTGACTATCTGTTTGGTTTTAACTGTCATATGATTGATGATTAATTAATAAGTATCATCAATTATAGCATTAATGACGACCGGAGGAAAGCTGGGCGGTCGGCCATAAAGTCATGACCTAAAAATAAAAAGAGCCCCGTCGGGAGCTCTTTTTAAATATAAGGAAAGGGCGGCTTGAGGCCGCCCTTGTCCTTAACCGGTTTTCTATCAGTAAGCCGGCAAAACTGCTTATCTCGATTATCCTAGACTAGTTCCCCAAGGAAACCGTGGTGTTCGGATAATTTAAGATGTAAGTCGCGTCGGTGTTGGTATTGCCATTGACATCCTTCCAGGTGAAGGCCGTCTTGGTCTGGCCGAGACCCAGGTTGACCCGGGCCGTACCGGCCGCGCCAGAGAAGCTGACGCCAGGAACGTAGATGTCTAAGGTCTTACCAGTCTGACCGGCAGTGATGGTATAACCAGTGCCGAAGTCAATCGTCACCGCGCCGGCGTTCACGCCGCCGGTAGTGGTGATCGTCTGGCCGTTAGAAGCGTCCTTGACGATGACCGCCGCGCTGCCATCATTGGTGAAGGTGGCGCCGGAAGCGCTAACCGTGATCGGCATGTTAAGCAGGGTCACGTTGCCGGTCGGGGCAACGATGTTAACCGAGCCGATCTTGACCGTACCGGTGGTCAAGCTGCCAGTAGCGGCAACCAAATTGACGACCGGAGCTACGCCAGCCAAGTACATGACATTGGCCGGAGTACCGGTAACCGCGGTGAAAACGTCGTCGTGAGTATTGTCGGCGCTGAAAGCATCGACAGTAGACTCAGCAACAGTCGTAGTACCGCCAGCCAGATACTTGATGTGACCCAGGACCAGAGAAATGGTGCCGTTAGTCACACCGCCGATACCGACCGGAGCGAGATTGGCCGTCACTGGGACGTCAATGCCGCCGTAATTGGTCGGAACCACGATGTTCAAGCCGGTAACCAAGGCATTGCCGCCAACTACCGCCGCGGTCTGACCGTTCACGGTAACCGAGGAAGCCTTGTCGCTGATGCCGGTGAAGCCTAATTCACTGATGGTTACGCCAGCGCTGGCCGCCACGAAGTTGAAGGTCGCCATAGCGACGCCATTCGTGCCGCCAACCAGGATCTGGGAAACCGGTGAGGAATTAGACAAAGTAGCCGAGCTAGCAGCCAGAGCGCCGGTGGCAACCGTAATCTTCTGGCCAGCCGCCGCGCCGCCGCCAGTCTTGGTCAAGGTAACGGCCTGGTTGCTAGTAGAACCGTTGCCGTTGCCCAACAAAGTGGTGCCGATCTTGTGATCGCTGCCAGCGCCAGTCGGGATAGCCGTCAAATCAGCATAGACGTCCACCTGGGCGGTCTGATTGGCCGCGATAGTGAAGTTGGTGCTGAAGTTGTTGGAGCTCGCCGGGTTAACCGGAGTAGAGCCGTTAGGCATATCCGGAGTAACCACGTACAGGTTAGCGATCTTTTGCAGATCGGTAACGCCCAAAGCCGCGTTGGCGCTGTCGACTAAGGCGACAGTCAAGCTGGTCACTCTCACGCCATCCGCACTGGAAGCCTGGATCAAGTAAGAACCGATCTTCTGCTTCGTGGTGTTGAAAGAGATGGACTGATCGTTATAGCTGCCGTTCTTAGAAATAGTCGCATTGCTGGAACCGGTGGTCAAAGTGATCGTCGGAGAAGCGACTTCGTTGGTATAGGTGAAGGAAGAGAGGCCCTGGTAAGCGTTGTTAAGCGCCGCCAGATTGACCGTTGATCCGGTCACTCCGGTGCCAGTGGTCAAAACGGAATCGCCCTTGACCGTCAAGGTGTAGGTGGTGCCAGCCGGAATGGTGAACAGGTTGGTGGTACCGAAGGTCAAATCCTTGGTATAACCAGCGCCGCCGGCCGTCGCAACCGCATTCTGAGAAGAACCGACGCTGCCGCCATTCGCATATAAGGTCACGTTGTTGAAACCTTCACCGGCCACAACGGTACCGGTAAGAGCAACGGTAAGCTTCAAGCTCTGGACCTTCACGTCTTCGCCGTAAGCCTTCATGGTCCATTGACCTAAGACGGTCTGGGCCTGGTTAGCGACGAATTGAGTGGCCGTGAAGTTCGGATCCTGCTGGACGGACACGCTGCCCGGGTTAATGGTAATCTGAGCAGTGGACAGAGGCAGGATGTTGGCGCCGCCGACACCGGTCAAGGTGACGTTCACGCCGTAGTTGGAATCAACCAACACGATATCGGAAGCGGTCTGAATCGAGAAGATATAGTTGTAGTTGGAACCCTTGACGATATCGCCTCGTAATTCGACCAAGCTGGAGCCGGTGTTCAAAGACGCCGGGCTAGCATTCAGGTCGAAGGTAACGCGGCCATCGGAACCGATGGAAGAAGCGTTGCCGACCTGGCTGCCGTTGATGTACAGCTTGATGTTCTGGATGGCATCAGCGGAAGCTGAACCGATCTGGCGGAAGCTGACGTACTTCAGGCTGACCATTCTCTGGCTGACGCTCAGGCTGTCAGACCACAAAGTAACGCTGTTGGTGCCGGCATCGATCGTGCCGGTAGAGCTCGGGGTCGGCTGGGTGGCCGCAGTCACCGCGGCCAAATCGGTCGCAGTAACGACGGACATCGTGTTGCCGGTGAGCGGGAAGGAACCCGTCACGCTGGCGCCGGTGGAGACGACATCGGAAGCCGCGTTAACGGCGAAGCCGATGTTGCCGGTCGCGTTAGCCGCGATGTCGGCCTTGACAGTGATGGACTTGGTCTGGCCAGCCGCCACGGTGAATAAACCGGAAGCGCTGGAGAAAGTCACATAACCGTTGGATAAGGAACCGGCATCGGTCAACTTGGTGTTGCCGTCATAGAGATAGACGGAAGAAACCGTGTTGTCCGAAGAAATGCCGACTCTCTTGACCTTTAAGGTCTTGACCGTCACCGCACCGTCGTTAGCGGCGGTGAAGTTGAAGGTCGCGAAATTGGCGATCGCCTGGCCACCAGCAGTGGTGGTGACGACGTTAGAAGCCGCCGCCGTGCTGGAGCTCAATGAAATCATCAAGCCGGAGCCGGTAACGACCACGCCCGTGCCGCCGTTCTGAGCGACGTTGACCAAAGCGGTCTCAGCGCTCGAAATGGCAGTGCCGCCCGCAGTGATCGCGGAAGACAGGGTCAAAACGTTAGCCAATTGCAGTTTGTTGGCCGTCAAAGCTGACTCGCTGGATACCTGGCGGTAGTTGGTACCGTCATAGTAGTAAACGGTGGAGCTGTTGGCGTTCTTGACTAAGGAACCGGCCGGAACCGCGCCGTTAGCTAAAACGGAGCCGATGGTGTAGTTGGTGAAGAAAGCATCCGGAACGTCAACTACCCGCTTGTTCCAGTTGGTGCCGTACAAGGAAGAAGCTTGCGCTTCGCTCTGGATCTTTCTGAGGACGCCATTGGGTTCAACGGCATAGACAGAAGGATCAGTGGTGATCTTCACCAGCTTCGTGCCCGGTCTCATGGTTACATTGCCGCCGAGCGGATAGCTCTGCAGTTCAGCTGACGGGATGGTGACCACGCCGCTGAAATCGGTGTACCAGGAGAAATAGGTGGTGGAGTTGGGGAAGACGTATCTCTTGCCATCGGAGCCGAGGTAATACACGGAGGAATTACCGGCCATCTTGATCAAATCGCCAGCCGAAGCCGCAGCCTTGGCCGGAGTGACCACGATCCCGCTCATCGCGAGAACCGATAATACCATTACGCCGATGACTAAGAGTTTGCGTAATTTTTTCATAAATAATGATTAGGACCATTCTCATCGTCCGGACAGTGGAGTCGGAACGAATGGGAATAATCGGTAGTTCAGTCCGCCGCGCCAAACGCGGTCTATTCTAAGTGCACTGTAAATCAGTCGGAATCCCGCTTCACCAGCCGTTTTAAGGCTTAAGGCGAAGGCCGGCTGATCTTACTTGTAAGTTCTGCCAGCCGAGCGCGTGTTGCCCGCCAGCTGGAGAAAAGCTTAACCGATTTACTGTGGAAATAAATCTGGACCGTTAAGCGTTTTGGACTGAAGATCTAAGTTAGTTAAGAAACAAAACCGTCTCGTATCGTCGAGACTCGACCCTTTACGGGTTTTGTTGATCCGCGAACGCGAACCTGTTAATTTATCTCGCCCGGCCGGCCAGAGGAGAGGACGTATCTTCAGCTTGGTGCACCTGACAGGAGATAAACTAACAGCTTAGCGCTGCTTCGCTTGATAGAACAAAGAACTACTTGATTATTTCATCTACTTCCTTTAATTTATCCGCGGCTTTCGTATAATCTTTCTGATCGAAGAGCTTGGTGGCTTCATCCAAGACCTTGCCGGCATCGGAGCCGGCGTCAATTTCCGGAGTGGAAGAGGCCTGGACGATCTCCTCGGATCCGGCCGGAGTCGTGCTGGCGCCAACCGCTACGGACGGAACTCCGGTAGCCGATAACGCCACTACGCCGTCAGCTGGTTCGCTCTGCGCCAGAAGCTTGATGCCTTCTTCATCCTTGGAATTTTCCGCGATCACCACACTGCTATCAGCCGGCGCGCCGGCAGCCGGGGCTTTCTTGCCGGTCTGTAAACGGCTGAGCCGGTCTTTAACGGTATTGACTTCCGCCTTGAAGCTGTCATTCAGCTTGGCTACCTGAGCCTTGTTCGCTTCATTGTTAAAATCAGGATCGGCCAGGACCGCGCTGATATCCTGGGCATGTTCGGTCGCGAATTGCACAGCCAGCCGGTCGCGGGCCGCGGCGTCAAAAGTCGTATTCAGTTTGACTTTTTCGGAAATTATCCGGGCGATATACAAGGAGTCGTTCGGTTTGGCGCCGGCTAAAAGCTGGTGGCTGAACACCGCGCCGGACAATAACAAAAGAACCAAGACGCCCAAGGCATAGGCCGGTCGGGAAATCGCCTGCAACGCACTGGAAAAATCAATCAATATCATCCGCCAGACAGTCAATTGCTCCGCGCCGGAATTAGAAATCTGGGATAATAAAAGCTCCCGATTGCTTTTCAGCCAATTTTGATCGGGGCTCGTCTTCCGCAAACTATTCAATTTAGTTATAAGTTCCTGGTCGGTCATACACCATAGTATACGTAAACCTAGCGCTAATGTTACAGTTTTCCTTCCTGCTCTACCAGTTCCCGCAGAGCATTCAAAGCCCGGTGCAGGAGAACGCGAATATTTCCCTTGCTTTTTTCGCTAATATCAGCTATTTCATCTATTGATAAATCATTAATGAATTTCATGATGATTACTTCCCGGTACTCTTCCTTCATTAGCGGCAAGAGCCGCCTGATAAGCGCCAGATTAGCGGCCTGATCCAAACGTTCGTCCGGGTCGCCGCTTTCGTCGGCCACCTCAACCGGTCGGCTTTCATCATCCAAAGAAACCATGACTTTGCTGCCGGTTTCTCGATAATAATCCACGATAGCATTACGGGCGATTTTGTATAACAAAGCCCGCAAGGTCTTGGCATCGGTCAAAGCCTTGTTCTGGATATGATTCCAGGCTTTAAGGAAAATCATTGACGTCAGGTCGTTAGCCTCTTCCCGACTGCCTATTTTGAAATAGACGAAACGGTGTATTTCCGAGACATTCTGATCATAAATCTCAATAAAAGCCTCTTTATCGCGGTTTTTCAAGCGACTGAGAATCTGCTTTTCCTTAAATTTTTCTATGGGGTTTAAAGCCATTTTTTTAACAAAAAATAACGGGGATACTGAGCTCCGCCGCCTCGCCATCATCATTATGAATTCTACTGTCTTATCCTATCATAAGCCAAACGGGAAAGCAAGGAAAAATCGGCCATATTTTTACTACGCCGATCTATGTTTTTCAATCGAATCCAAATCTTGACTTTTCAGCTCTAAAAGACTTAAGATATTAAAACTTAAGTCTAAATATATATAGACTTAAAGCCTTAATTTTTTAATAAATTCATTTATCTTGCGGATATTGACAAATTTATTAATTCTATAAAATTGACATTTTTAAATAAAATAGTTTATTTTTAGTCTAATCTATATTAGACTTAAATAATTTTTTACATTTTTATTAGCCTATTTTTATATTTAAGTCTAAATTAATGTAGACTTAAAATAGATAACCAAAATGGCTACAGAACAAAAACTGCCAACTAAAGAAGCTAATTATCCTATTTGGGTCTCTGTTTCTGAGGCAGCCAGATTGGGCGGCGTGCAGGGGAAAACCATACGCCGAGCCATTAAAAGCGATCCTAATTTGCGCTATAAGATAGTCAAGAACCGCTATCAGATTGAATTCGCTTCCCTCCTAGCCTTCCTGAATAAGAACACCAAGCTTAAAAACAAGCTCCAGGATTTCGGTCTGGGACAATACGTCGCGGCCTGGCGCTGATATTCCTATCTAAACCCGATCTGACTCTAGGGTTGCGCTCGGTAAACACGCCGATAAACCAAAAGACAATAAAAAAACCACTCCGGATTCCGTCGGAGTGATTTTTTATAGAAAAACTAATTTCCAGTTATTAGACTGAAAAATCCTGACAATTAAAGAACGGCATCCTTGACCGCCTTGGCCAAGCGGAACTTGACTACGGTCTTGGCCGGGATCTTGATGGTTTCACCGGTCGCCGGATTGCGGCCTTCTCTGGCTTTGCGATGCGCTTTTACCAGCTTGCCGAAGCCGGGCACGACGCATTCCCCGCTCTTCTTGGTCTCCTTGTAGACGAAAGCCGCTAAATTATCCATAAAACCGGCGGTTTCCTTCTTGCTCATACCGGTCGCTTCCGCTAAAGAGGCGATCATCTGTGACTTTGTCATTTTTGACATAATTTTATTATCGGATTTTATTAATAAGCCTTTAAAAACGGCCTAATAATATCATCCGCTTTAATAATTACTAATAAGATAAAGTACGCTATGAAATAGCGATAGACTCTGCCTGATTTTTAAACAACTAGACATAAACCCAATGTCTATAAGTGTATTATAGCATACCCCATAAAATATGCCAATAAATACAGGGTTATTTCAAACCCCATAATTGCCGACCGGCTATACCCCAGATAGTGAGCCTTAAACGGCTAAAGCGGATGGGGCGGCCGCCAATCCTCAATCTCTGCCGCAGGGACCGAAGATCGGGCACAATTCTCTCTCGGGACAAAACCGGACGGACTCTTAGGCTGGCAAAAATATCATAATAAGAGAAGTCCTTGATCTGCTTCGGATACTCAGCGAGCGGCGGCAGGATCATTCCCGCTCGCAATAATTCAAATTTAGGCTGTTTCTTAGCCTGCTCACGGCAAAAACGCCCATAACGCTTAAGCTTGGCCGTGCTGGTATACATCGTGCCGCGGCAAAGCGGACTGCCGCAGGCGCAGTGATGCAACAGGTCTTTCCTGATGACGGCGCCTTCTGATTCCGGATCAAAACTATAATCTACGGTCAGTTCTTCGCCTGGAAATATACGCCGCAGGGCAAAATAAAGAGTATGGCCCAAATAATAATAGCTGTCGCAATTCGGGGTACAACCATGATTAATAAGATGCACGCCCGGCGCCTTGACGTCCACAGGAAAGATGGACAGGCCGTTGTCGTCATAATCCATGGCATAACAGGCGTACCCGTAATTTTTCTCCAGCCTGGCCGCCGCCTGTTCCGGCATCAAGCGACCGAGATAATCGCCGATTATCGTTCCGGCCGGAATCTCTCGCCTGGCAAAAACGCCGCGCCCTTTCCGGTCGGCAGACTTGATCTGATAATGATTGCGGGGCAATAAAAACATAACGATGGTTATTTACCCGGTCGGCCGTGTTTTTCCTGACCGCGGCCGTTTTCTCATTTCTGGCCACATTTTATCCTGATTTTTATCCCTAAAATCCGGATCCAGCCAATCGCGGCCGGTCACTACGCCCCGGCAATCCGGCGCGCCGCAAGAGCATTTCATCTTAAAACGCGGATCCGTGAACATCCAGCCATAATCTAAAAACAGTTCTTCGTCCCGCCTAATGTCTCTTAGAGCCACGAAATTCCCCTGCCGATCGTAACCGACATTAGGCGCGCAGCTATGGTTGAAATACCAGGAAGCGCCCAGATTATTAAGATCGGCCGGGACGATATATTCGCCGTCCTCCAGCACGCAGAAATTCTTGACCTTAGCGCGCGTCAGCCGGTCCAAGCGGCGATAATCCCGTTCGGAAAGAATGACCGCTTCTTCCGGCGAATCCACATCAGCCACGACTTCTCCGCGCCTGATTCGGCGGACCGCGAAAGTAGCGACCTGGCCGGGCAAAGCCCGGGACGGCCGGATCTCATACATTAACTTAGGAATGGTTTTTACCTTTTTCATAACCAAACTAATAAGACGCCGCATAGGCTGAACCGCCGGCGGCGGGCATTATTCTAAGCCAATTTGATGAATTTATATTGCGGCTTCCGATCCGGATGCCAGTAATTCTTCCAATTGCAGTCGCCGAGCGAAAGATTGAAGATGGATAAATTCCGGCTCAAGGCCAGATCCAGGTTGGCCTTGGTCAGGTATTTCAAGGCGTCGCCCACCCGGCTGATATCGGCGCCGACGATCAGGTAATAATAAGTTTCCCGATAAATGACGGCCAAGGAAGCTGCTAATTTCTCGCCGTCCACCTCCACCGTCACCAGCTGCCAGTCCAGCGGCAGCTGCAGCAGGTCGCGGAAGGGCTGCCGTTCGGCCGGCGTGCGCAGATAGGACTCCTGGCCGAAATGGCGGACGTTAAGGTCCATAATCAGCTCTAAATCCGGGAAATTGTTATGATGCACTTTAACCGCGTGATCGCGCTCCAGGACCGTGAAAATGCGCTTAAAATTGGAGCGCTTATGCGCGTTCGGGAAAAAAGCCTGCAGATAGTCGGCGAAGCTATGGCAGCGGCCGATATCTAAAAGATAGACATAATCTTCCAAAGGCAGGGCGCGGGTAAACTCGTCCGTGCCGTCAAGGTCATAAATCTTGGTCACGGCCGGCGCGGCCTGAAACAGGCGCGGGATCAAATATTCATAACCCGGCCGGACAAAGGGCCGGTTCTCTTCCATGAAATTCTCGGCAAAAAATTCATAGGCGCCGAGCGGCGCATTATATTGCAAAGGCAGCAGGGCGACCGGCCGGTCCTCTTCAAAAGCGGCATAAAAATGCAGCGGCTGGACGTCATGCCGGTAAAAGCACTCGCGAAAATCCCAGAGATCGTAAATGGACTCTCGGGGAGAAAGTTCGTTCCAGAGGCGTTGGGCGTCCGCCAAATCATTGAAAACCTTGAAGGCGATCATAACGGGAATTACATGATATTCGGCTGGAGATGGTAGTAAGGCGGATTGTCTTTATAACGCTTAATAGCCAAACGGATTATCTCTTCCAAAAAATCGCCGTAGTCCATGCCGATCACTTCGGCGGAAGCGGAAAAAGTCCCTTCAGCGTCCAGGGACGGGTTAGGATTAAGTTCCAAGACATAGGGATTGTTGTTCTTGTCGACCCGGATCTCGATGCGGCCGTAATCATGGCAGTCCAGGATATTATAGGTGTCCAGGGCGATTTCTCCCAAGAGCGTTTCCAGTTTCTTGCCGATGTTCTTGGGCGGCCGCTGGACGACGATCTTCTTGTATTCCCCGCCGTCGGTATATTTGGATTCGAAAGGATAGATGTGCCAGAGATGCGGCGGCAATTGGTCAAAAATGGAGCGGGCCAGCGGCAAAATGCGGAGATCGTCTTCCTCGCTGCCGATAATCGGCACGTCATATTCGTCACCGTCGATATATTCCTCGATCAGCGCCGGCCGGCCGATGTCCTTGAGGACTTTCTCCAATTGGCGGCGCAATTCCTCCTTATTGGTGACGACTGAATCATTGGTAATGCCGATGGAATTGTCGGTATTGGCCGGCTTGACGATGAGCGGATATTTGAGATCCTCACGGATATCGTCGTCCAGCGAGTAAACATAGTCCCATTCCGGCGTCGGGATCTTATGATAGCTTAAAAGCTTTTTGACCCGGATCTTGTCGATGCACAAGCCCAAAGTGAAGGGGTTGGAACCGGTATAGGGGATCTGCAGGGTGTCGAAAATGGAGGCGGCGTGCGGCTCGAGCAGGCTGGAATTATTAATGCGCTCGCAGACATTGAAAACCAAGTCGACGTCGCTGTTCTTGAGGTCGTTGAAGGCCTTGGGCAGATCGTTAAAATCAAAGAAAGTCGTCTTATACCCCCGGGATTTGAGATTTTTTTCGATATCCTGCCCGATGACGGTCAGGTCGTTCTCGACGGCCGTTTCCTGATCGGCCGCATTCTCGTCATACAAATTGCAGGCGATGCCGATATGCAGGTTGCGCTGATTGGAAATAGCCATGCGGCGGATCTTTTCGATCTTGGAACGCCGTTTGAGGATATCCACGTTAATGGCCGAGGCGGAAAACGGTGACCGGCGCATCGTCTTGCCGATGGAAGAAGCCGGGTGGAAACGCGCTACCTCATAACTAACCAGATGCTTTATTTCCTGCAGATTATCATGGGCGTCCAGCGGATTGCTGCCGGAGACCAGGACCCAGCCCAGGTACTCGTAGCCGTCGGGCGGCGCCAGGACTGAATCGCCTATTTTCTTTTCGAATTGGAACTCCTTGACGAAAGGTCGACGCTTCAGGTCTTCGGCGATGTCCAAATTGACGATGATGCCGGAATGGTCGGAACAGAAAGTATCGGCAATCAAGTATTCATGCGGACCGGCCGAAAAATTGAATTTTGGGATATAGACGCCGCAGGCGATCTTGAGCAGATTCTCGACCAGGTCGACGTGCCAAGCCGCCTTGATGCTCGGATAGACTTCGTCCCCGCCCAGGCGCAGATTTATTTCCAGCGGCACCGGTCCGCGCGGCGTGGATTTGGCCTCAAAATGAATGCAGCCGTTGAGGATGCCGAGCTTTTCCAAGGTCTCGTCGGCCATCGCTACCAAAGCGGCCTGGTCCTTGAGCGGCAGATTAGAGGGGGTCACGCGCGTGGTCTCGATGAAGAACGGCTCCTTGGTCTTGCCGTTATCGGAAATGGCGCAGAATTTTATTTTGCCATTCTGAATCAGGATATCCAGATCGACCTCGTCGCCGTCGATATATTCTTCCACGAAGACTTCCAGGCCGTCGTTTAAGGCTGACTCGATTTTCGGCGAGATATCCTTCTTGATGTAATTGTAGCTTTCCCGGAGTTCGCTCTCGTCGTCGACCCGGACCACGAAGGCGCTGGCCGCGCCGTAAGCCGGCTTGACGACCAGCGGAAAATGGAGGACCTGGGCGACTTCTTCCAGGTCGCGCTGGTTCTTGAGCTCCCGGAATTTGACACTGGGCAGGTTATTGGCCGCGCAAAACTCCCGCAAAGCATACTTGTTGCGGACTCGGTTGGCCACTTTATAGGGCGTGCCGATCAAGCGGTATTTATCGGCAATCTTGGCCGTCAGCAGGACGTCGTCTTCCAAAAAAGTGATCACGCCGTCCAACTTGATGTCGGCGTGATCCTTGAAAAAATTATCCAACGCCGCCAGGGCTTCGGAGAAATTCAAGGTATTAGCCGTAATGCTGTAATCGACAAAAGGCTGGAAACTGGCGGCTTCCTTGCTTAAAATGATGGTTTTGAGGCCAAAATTCTTGACCTTCCTGACGAATAGTTTTTTGGAGTGAAGCGGATCGTTGGCGCCCGCCGTATTGACGATCAGGATCGTTTTGCCCGCCAGCGGGCTACGGTTAGCGTCGGCAGTACCGTTGCCGTTCATAATTTATTTAAGATTATAAGTCACGCCTATTTCAATGACTACTTCCCGATCGCCGGCCGGCGTACTGGGCGAAGCCGGAGTTCCGGCGTTCGCGCCGCCTTTGCCGTAATCCATCACGCTATAAACCGGTACCGGATTAACCAGATTCTCATACCAGCCGGTAATGTCCTTCAATTCCACGCTGGCCGCGTTAGCTAAAGCCGTGCTTTTCGCCCGGGCGTCGGCAATGGCTTTCACGCGAGCTTGCTGCTTCAAGTCGTTCATGTTGGCGGCATCAAAGCTCAGGTTATTAACCTGATTGGCGCCGGCCCGGGAAGCGGCGGCAATGACCTGGCTCAGGCGATCCTGATTCTGGTCATAGCCCGTGACTTTAACCACCAGCTGTTCGTTGGCATTATAGCCGGAAACTACGGAAATATTATCCTTATAGTCGTATTGGGGGTATAAGGAATAATTCTGGGTTTGGATGTCCTCCGCCTTGATGCCGGCGGCTTTTATTTCCTTGATGATGTTAGCCACCTTGGCGTTCAGTTGATTCAGGGCGTCTTCCGGCTTGGCGACCTTGTCGATTTGGACGCCCAGGGTCACGATGGCGATATCCGGCGTATAGCTTACCCGGCCCTGGCCGGTGACCGTCACGCTTTTGAACTGCTGATTAACGATGCGGTCGCGCAAAATAGAAACGACGACCACGGACGACAGGAGCAACATCCCGATGATTATAATGGCGGTCCGGCCGTGATGCTTAGAGCAGCAATCCCCGTCTTGGCCGCAATGGCAGTCCGCGCCGCAGTTGCAATTAGTTTTCTTCTCTTCTGACATAAAGATAATTTATAATTAATTATTAAACGCCTATATTATAGCACGTTATTTATTTTATTAAATAGCGCTCCCGGTCCCGGGGACTAAAGCGCTCAATGGCGTAGCGGAGGGCGGTCCGGGGCATTAAGCGATGATGGGCATCCAGGAAGCGCCTGAGCTCGGTCTCGCCGACCCGCTTGCCGGCCTCCCTAAGCATCCAGCCCACCGCCTTATGGATGAGATCATGTTCATCCCTCAGCAACTTTTTCGCCAGGGCAAAGGTATCTTTGGTCTGGCCGGCCTTGATCAAGGCATAAGTCGCGACGATAGCCATGCGCCGCTCCCAAAGATTGCGGGAGGCGGCCAAACGGTATAGTATCGCGGTTTCCCCGGTCCGGCGCGCATAATCGCCCAGAATCTTATAAACGGACAGGTCGACCAGGTCCCAATTATTTATGCGTCCGGCGTTTTGCAGGTAAAAATCGACTACCGATTTCTTGTCCGCCAAGTTGTCCGCCGCCTCATACTGCGCGACCAGAATCAGTAAAGCGACCAGACGGAATTCATGGATTTTGCTGTTTAAAAGAGTCCGGAGGCCCGTTCGGTCCAAAGCAGCGTATTTCTTGGCTATCTGCCGCTGGAGCGGCACTTTCAGGCCCAAGAACACGTCGCCCGCGCCATATTGGCCGGGAGCCGTCTTGAAAAAGCGCTGCAGTATGGCGGCTTGCGGCTTATTAGCCTGCCGGTTCAATTCGGCCTTGATCTGGCGTAAATCAGACATAGGATTTAAAAATCAATAATGATAGTCTTTTTTCTGAATGATGGTCGCCGCCCGGTAGAGCTGTTCGGCCAGGATGACCCGGGCCAGTTCATGCGGGAAAGTCAGAGGCGACAAAGAAATCTGCGGGTACTGCGCGTAGAGCCGGTCGCTGAAGCCTAAGGCGCCGCCGATGACCAAAACTAGCGGCTGTTTCTGGGCCAGCCAGGCCGCAAAGCTTGGCGAATCGAAAGACCGGCCGCGTTCCGCCAACAGATAAACCGCGGCCGGACTCTGCCTCTTTTCTAAGCGACTAAGATAATGCTCTATGCTTTCCGCCTCGAATTCCCTGGCCTGAGCCTGATTGCTCCGGTTGAAAGATACCGCCGGCAATTCCATGATTTTGAGCCGCACGAAAGGTTTCAGGCGCTTGGCATATTCCGAAAAGACCGCCTGGTAATGGCGCTCTTTCAGTTTGCCGATGGCGACCAGCGTAATATCTAACATACTAGGATTATAGCATGAATAGGCATTAATCTGGATAGTCTGGCGACAGGATCGGACTATTTTAATGGTGAGATAAACAGACTTTACAAAAATTATTATTTATGGCAAGATAGATTATTAAAATCAGTACATTTCAAAATAAATAATCAACAAAAAACATCCACAAATAGGAGAGCATAAAAAATGAAAACGTGGCAATTATTACTTACCGCCATACTGCTTTTAACCTTAGCAGGATGGACCATGGCTCAAGGCTTCGTCCCGGTACCCGAACGCAAAACGAAAGGCGATACTCTCTGGGTGTTCGACCAGAACTCCGGCGCCTGGGAACAGACAAAGTTTTCGACCGTTGTGACTAAAGAGGTCGTAAGACGGCTGACCTTTTCCGGCGTTGATCCGTCCTATTTCTCAAGAGAACAGCTGGATCAACTGGGCAAAGACGGCCGGGTCAATGTTTATACGAAACCGACAGCCGCCTTCTTTCCGATCAACCTATTCCCGATCATCACCCGAAAAATGAATCGGGGAGAATTCTATGAGGTAAAAGATAATGTTGTCAGGCCGACCAAAGTCCCGATACTGGAAGATACGACCAATTATAATGCTCTGCATTCGGTCATTTTCCTAGTATTGGTATTTGTTGCTTTATTATGGCTGGCCGCCGCTCTGGCCGGCCGCGAATATGGCCGGCGGAAAATGATCATCTTCTTATCTGTCACGACTGTTTCCTTGCTAATCGTGGCCATCGTCGCATCCTGGCTCGGCTCAATGATCGGCTTGGTATTAGGCTTGGTCTGGTCGGGATTTGCCGGCACATTTTTCGGCAAACCGAGAGAAGGTGAACGGGATAAATACCCATTCTTAGGCTTTACCGCCGCGGGGGCCGCCGGATTGTTCGTCGGTATAGCTGCCGGCAGTTTCAGTGAGACCGGTAAGACGCTGGAGGACCCGGAATTTACCTTGATTTGGGAATATATCTTCTATTATTTCCTGGCCGGAGCATTCGCTTTAGGCGTAAGGGAAATAATCGGTCTACCCAAGAGAAAACCAACACCGGAGGTAATATCATGAAAAGAATAATATTGTTTTTTCTGGTGCTAACCATATCGCTCATGGCGCAAGCTGGCAAAAAAGATACCATTATCATTAAAAATAACGGTATAGCCACATTAATATCGCGCCAAGTGCTGGGGAAGATCGACGACCAGAAAGATGGCGGATCAAACATAAGCAAATTATCAACATCGGAGATGTTTGCCTTATTTCAGAAACAAGAAGTTCCCAGGCGCGAAATTATCGGATCACTGACCGGCGTGCGATTCCCCGTCTTCTATAATTGGGATATCGCTAATGATGTCCGCTATCGGGCGGCCGCCGGTAAGCTGGAAGCTGATACCAAAAAAGTATCTTATCGCAACGGCGGCGAATACGGTAACACGATACTCGCCTATGGATTAATATTCCTGACAGTCTTTTGGACGCTGCGTCAATTGGATAAACCGAAGAAAACCTGGGCCGCTGTCATTTCTCTTCTAGGCGCCGCGATTATTTGGCCTTGCGCCGTAGGGATCTCATATGGCGTTAATTGGCTTTTATCTTATGAAGTCACGGCGGTCGGTATCTTTGGTGGCATTGTCGGAATCGCAGCCGCTATTTGCATGATGTTCGTCGTTGCCTTAACGGATGACGATAGTATTAATCTTTTGAAGTGTATAATACTTATCCTGGTCAGCGTAATGCTCAATATCGGCGCCGGAAAAGTCGCCTGGCTTAAATATAGCCTATTCAGCGAGAAGGCGGAGGCGTTATGGGTATTCCTGGGATTATATATAACGATTGGTTTGTTAGCGGTTGTCATAAGAATAATAATCGTATTCTTCAAAAAACTAAATGCTCCGATTACTATAGATATGGAAAACGACCCTGACATAACCAAGGTTGTGGGTTAAAGAGATAATAAACAAATGACCTCCTCCCCGCACTCAAAAAGACTGCCCTAACGGACAGTCTTTTTTCATACGGGGTTTCCTTCCGGGCTTTCATTAGAATCCGAGCGTCGCTTCTTGCGGTAGATCCTTCTGGCCTTGCC
>JBAZJV010000009.1:0-33824 GCA_041651095.1 Patescibacteria group bacterium | reverse complement strand
TGAGTGATTTAAGGCTCGGATTCTCATGACTATAGTTTAGCACGCCTCTGCGAGCCGTGCTAAACAAGGAGTCATTCATCCCCGCACTCGCTGGGTGCTCGTGCGGGGTTTCCTGACCTTTTAAAAAGGGCTGATTTATAAACAGCCCTTTCTATCAAATTACTCTTTTATCCTTTTTTAAAAAGATAAGTTTTTGTTTCTTGCCCGGCTAACAACCGGATGATATTCTGACGATGAGTGACTAGGATGATTGCCAACAGCACTAACGACCATATCGTTACCGGCTCGTTGGCAAAATCCCAAGCGCTGGCTTTAAATATTTGGCTAGCGACGATGGTGGCTGTCGCCAGTATGGACGCCAGAGATACATAATGAGTGGCGATGTAGGTGGCAACAAAAATCAGTAAGGCGATACCGAGCCCTAAAGGACTTAGCACGATCAGCACGCCGGTCGCCGTAGCCACTCCTTTGCCCCCTTTGAAATTGCCAAAAACTGGAAAAAGATGACCGATAATGACTGCCGTGCCAACAGCTACCAATTCCCACGGCTGCCGTCCTAAAGCATAAGACGCCCAAACTGGCACTATTCCTTTGATGATATCGAATAGCAGCTCTAATAAACCCATTTTCCAGCCGAGCACCCGGAAAGTATTGGTCGCCCCCGGATTGCCGCTTCCTCGCCGCCTGATATCGATTCCTTTCGTGCGCCCTAAAGCCGGGCTGATGATTATTGATCCCAGCAGATAAGCGCTAACAATAATAAGTACGGAAATAAGTACGGACATAGCCGGCCTCCTATAATTTATTAATTTAATTAATGAACTATTTAGTGTTGACCATTATTAATCTAAACGGTCAATACTAAATATTAGTAAAAATAAACAATAAAAGCAAGGCTGGCGTATTAATGCTATAAATACTGTATAATATAGACATATGAAAATGTTTTGGCGTAAAAATCTGGGGATAACCATCATTATAATACTGAGCTTGTTGCCGGTCGTGGAGTGGCTGAGATTAGCGGGGCCTAGCGCCAGATTCTATAGCTTCGCCGCGACTATGGCCAGCTTGGGACAGGTCTGCGGCCTGGTCGGCATGGCCATGTTTTCCCTTAACCTGATCCTGGCTGGCCGGCTTAAGAGTCTGGACAACCTATTCTATGGCCTGAACAATGTCTATAATTACCACCGGCAGATCGGCGCTATCGGCTTTTCCCTGCTACTCTTTCACCCCCTCTTCCTGGCCGTAAGCTATTTGCAAATTTCCGTGCTGGCAGCGGCGCGGTTATTGCTACCGATTTACGATACGGCTGTGACTTATGGCATTATTTCATTACTGCTGATGATCATTCTCTTGGGATTGACTTTCTACGGCAGTTTAAAATACCATCATTGGAAGATAACGCATAAACTGATGCTGGTCGCCTTTCTCTTCGGCTTATTCCATATTCTATCGATTACCAGCGATGTTTCTGGCGACCCTTGGCTCAAGACTTATTTGGTAGCTCTCAGCTTGCTCGGCCTGGGCCTGGGCGCCTACCGAGCCATCCTCAGCTATTTTCTAAGCCGGCCAGCCCGCTACCGAGTCGAGGCGCTCAAACGCCGGGCTGACGGAATCACGGAGATCATAATGAAGCCGGAAGGCCGGTCACTAAATTTCACGGCCGGACAATTCGTTTTCGTCCGTTTCAACAGCCGGAGCGTCCCGGCAGAAAGCCATCCGTTCTCGGTGTCGTCCGCCCCCGAACAAACCGAAATCTCTTTAACTATAAAATCCCTGGGAGATTTCACGGCGCAGATTCCCGGCCTGGCTATTGGCGACTTGGCCTTGTTAGAAGGCCCGTTCGGCAAATTTTCCCATCAGAACGGCCGGCACAAAAGCCAGATCTGGATTGCCGGCGGCATCGGCATCACTCCTTTTCTGAGCATGATCCGCGGCTTAAGGGACCAGCACTATTCTATCGACCTATACTATTGCGTCGGCGATGAAGCCGAGGCCGTTTTCTTGCCTGAATTAAAGACCATCGCCCAGGCTAATCCCGGAGTCCGCATCATCCCTTGGTATTCTAAAGAGCGCGGCTATATCACCGGCCAGGCGATCAGCGGACAGAGCGGCCTGCAAGAAAAAGATGTTTTCATCTGCGGACCGGCCAATTTCATGGCCAATCTTAAAAAACAGCTACGCGACCTGCACGTCGCTACGCAGAATATCCATTCGGAAGAATTCAAATTCCTATGAAAAAATTGGTTACTATTTCACTATTCGTTTTCTGGGCGATAGTCACGGCCATCCTAACCGCCGGCCTGCTCTCCTATCAGCAATCTCAAGCCCCGTGGTAATAATAAAACGAGCCGTTCAGGCTCGTTTTAAAAAAGGGTGCCTACTGGGAATCGAACCCAGGATAACAGGACCACAACCTGCTGTGTTGCCTCTACACCATAGGCACCATGCTATTTAAACCGGAACGTACGCCCGGGGGGAGTCGAACCCTCATTTAGAGCTTAGAAGGCTCCCGTTCTATCCGTTGAACTACGGGCGCAAAAATCGTGGTTAATTTTAGGTTAATATTAATAGAAATACCCGGCTCTGTCAAATCCGACGCCCAACCATAACTATGATCTTTGTCTGACTGCTTCAAATAGTATAATGGCCGCCGCCGCAGAAACGTTTAGCGAATCAATACCCGGCTTCATGGGTATTTGCAACTGGCCATTCGCCGCTTTCAGCCAGACTTGGCTCAAACCGTCCGCTTCTGAACCGAAAACCAGGGCCAGGGCCCCGGACAGGTCGCAGTCCGTATACTTTTTAGCGCCCCCCGTCGCCGCAGCAAAACTTCTGATCTGATGCTGTTTCAACCAATCAATCGTCTCAGCGGCGGTCGCCAGGGCGATCTGCTGAGTAAACACCTGCCCTTCACTGGCCCGGATGACGTTAGGATTATAAAGATCGGTCTGCCCGGCGTTGATGATTATGGCACTCACCCCCGCCGCGTAAGCGGTGCGCATTATCGCTCCTAAATTGCCCGGTTTCTCCACTCCTTCCAGAACCATGATGAGCGGCTTACGGTCCAGTCGGATCCCGGCTAATTCTCGGCTCTTAGCCCTGGCCACCGCCAGGCAGCCGTCCGGGTTATCTTTATAGCAGACCTGCCGAAAAACCGGCTCGCTTACCGCCCTGATTTGCTCGTCGGCCAAGGCCAGCCCGCGTAGGTCGCGGCCGCCGGACAGCACGGGACAATAAAATAAATTAATTATTTCCCAGCCGGCCTGCCGGGCGATCGCGATTTCCCGATGGCCGTCGACCAAAAATAACCCCCGCTGCTTCCGGACAGCGCTCTTTTTCAAACGAAGCAAATCCTTGATCGCCGGATTCTGACGGCTGTTTATGGCCAACATAAAATCAATGCTAAAATATGACGATTTTATTATATACCAATTATGATATAATAACTATATAATTTTAAGCTATGCCCATACCTCACTTGAACAAAAAATCAGCCGACTCTTGGCGCGACTACCGCAACGCGCGCGGCCTGAAAACCGGGCGGCGGCCCCGAAAAACGGCTTTGGTCAAAATATTGATCCTGGCCGCCCTGATTCTGTTAATTGCCGGCTCAACTATCGGCTTTATCTATGCGATAATCGTGTCCCGCGATTTACCGAATCCCAATCAGCTGATCAACCGGGAAATAGCCCAAAGCACCAAGATTTACGACCGAACAGGAGAAAGTGTGCTGTATGAAATCAGCGGCGATCAAAAAAGGACTTTGGTCGCGCTCAAAGATATCCCAGATTACGTCAAAGAGGCGACTATCGCCATCGAGGATAAAAATTTCTACAAACATGGGGGCTTCAGCCTCTGGGCTATGTTCCGGACCGCTGTCACCAACGTCATTTTCCGCCGCAGCGCCGGCGGCTCGACGCTAACGCAGCAATTTGTCAAGAATGCCGTCCTGACACCGGAAAAGCTGATTTCTCGCAAGATCAAGGAATTGGTTCTTTCCTATCGCCTGGAGAAAAAATTCTCCAAAGATGAAATCCTACAGATGTATTTGAATGAAATCCCCTACGGCTCCAACGCGTACGGCGTCCAAGCGGCGGCTCAGAAATATTTCGGCAAGGACGTTAAGGACGTCAGCCTGGCAGAGGCGGCCGTCTTGGCGGCCATCGTCCAAACCCCGACCCGCTACTCCCCGTACGGTCCGAATAAAGATGTGCTGCTGGGGCGGAAGGATTATGTTCTCGGCCTGATGGCGGAACAAGGCTACATCTCGGCGGCCGAAAGAGACGCCGCCAAACAACAGGAAATAAAATTCAAAAGTCCCGACAATAACATCACCGCGCCGCATTTTGTCATGTACATCAAAGATATCTTAGCGGAAAAATATGGCGAAAAAATGATCGAGCAGGATGGTTTGAAAATCTACACCACCCTGGACCTATACAAACAGCAGGCGGCGGAAGAGGCGATTGCGGCCAGGACCAAAGACTATCCTAAAAAATACAACGCTAATAATGCCGCCCTGGTTTCTATCGATCCTAAAACCGGCCAGATCCTGGCCATGGTCGGCTCTCGCGACTTCTTCGACGATTCGATAGACGGCCAGGTGAACGTCGCTACCCGGCCGCGCCAGCCCGGCTCCTCGATGAAGCCGATCGTTTATGCCGCTCTATTCGAAAAGGGCTACTCTCCGAACACAATTCTCTATGATGTCGATACTAATTTCTCAACCGACCAGGGCCAGCCATATAGCCCGCACAACTACGATCTGAAAGAAAGGGGGCCGGTTACTATCCGCCAGGCTTTAGCCGGCTCCTTGAACACGCCGGCCGTCAAGGCGATTTACTTGGCCGGCATCAATAGCGTCATCGACTTGGCGGAGAATTTAGGCTACACCACGCTCTACCCGCGCAGCCGCTTCGGGCTTTCGCTGGTGTTGGGCGGCGGCGAGGTAAAATTATTGGAGCATACGAACGCTTACAGCGCCTTCGCTCGCGACGGACAAATCAGCCCGGTCGTCAGCATCTTGAAAGTGGAGGATAAAAACGGCCGGGTTATCGAGGAATATAAGCCTGGCAGCAAAAAAGTTCTGGATTCCCGGGTCGCCCGGATGATCAACAGCGTCTTATCCGATAATGGCGCGCGCAGCTTTATTTTCGGTCAGAAAAACTTCCTGACTCTGGGCGACCGGCCGGTAGCCGCTAAAACCGGAACCACCAACGATTATCATGACGCCTGGACAATCGGCTATACTCCGTCTTTAGTCACGGGTGTCTGGGTTGGTAACAGCAATAACAAAGTGATGACCGGCAAAGCAGACGGCAGTGTGGTGGCCGCTCCTATTTGGCACGATTACATGGCCAAGGTTTTGGGCAATACGCCGTCCGAGTCTTTTAAGGCGCCTGACGATTATAAGACCGGCAAACCGATCTTAGACGGCCAAATATCGACCGAAATGATGCTGGTTGATATCAGCACCGGACAGCCGGCTTCCAGTTCCACGCCACCGGAGCTAATTAATGAAAAAGCGGTCCCGGCTATCCATAGTATCCTGTACTACGTGAACAAGGACGATCCGCTCGGCCCGCCGCCGGCCGACCCCGCCGCCGATCCTCAATTCAGTCTTTGGGAGGAAGCGATTAAAAACTGGGCGGCTAAAAATACGGCCTCTTCCTCAATCAGTTCCCTCTTGGCCACCTCGACTCCGGCCGCCGCCGACCATAAGCCAGAAAACATGCCGCTAGTCAAAATAGTTTCTCCGCTCCTCAACCAGACCGTCGCCGCCCCGAATCTGGAAATACAAATAGAGGCCAGCGCGCCGCGCGGCATTAGCCGGACGGAATATTATATCAACAACAACCTCTGGGAAACTAAATGGGGAGCGCCCAGCCCGTTTGCTAAAAGTGTCGGCTTCCTGAATAACGGCTATCAGACTTTATTGGTAAAAGCTTGCGACGACGCGGAAAATTGCGGCGAGGCAAAAATTAATTTCAATGTTCTTATTCCGAATAATCCGATCAGTGCCGGCAAAAATTCTTTAAAGATAACTGCCCCGAGCACCGGCGCCGCCGCCAGAGGAATAGACTTCCCTCTGGCTATCAGCTTACAATTAGATAAGCCGAACCGAACCGCCGGCCTGGATCTGTTGGCTCGGAGCCAAGACGGGACTATAACCACGCTGAAGACCGCCGGCGCTCCCAGCGGCCAGACGATTATCTTGTCATGGGATAACGCCCCGCCGCCCGGCACGTACACGATTTATGGCGCGCTCCATGATTGGAGCGGCGATGAAATAAAGAGTAATGAAGTAAAAATAATCGTCAGTCAATAATAATCTCTTTCCCCGCACTTAAAAAAAGACTATCCTCTGGATAGTCTTTTTTTAATTCGCAGGTTTATTGCCTGATCGGCATGACAATATACAAATAGCCGTCTTCTTTTTCCGGTTTCAATAGACAGGGGGTGGCGCTGTTAAGAACGCCGATTCTGACTCTTTCGCCATTAATATTATTAAGACCGTCTATCAAGTAACGATAATTGATGGTGATTTCATTTTCGCCGCCTCGCCCCTCGGCCGCCACCTCGGCCCGGCTTTCACCGCTGGTGCCTGAGAAAGCGGAAACCACGACTTGCTTATTATTAAACTGCAAAGTAACGTCATTGATTCCGGTTTTAGAAAACAGGGCCGCCGCTTTGACCGCCCGGGCCAGCTCCGAACGCGATACTAAAATTTCCGTTTGGCTTTTAGTCGGGATAATCTGCTTATAGTCCGGATAGCGCCCGTTGATCAGCCGGGAAATCAAGCTGACAGAATCGACTGTAAATAATATTTGGTTTTCAGACAGAAAGATCCTTAGCTCCGCCGCCTCTTCCTGGGCGGCGCCTTCGAAATTATTAAGAATCCTGAGCAGCTCTTGGGCGGTTTTGGCTGGGACGATTATTTTGTGATCTCCGGACATCCCGGCGTTATTGACCGGAACTTCTTTTTCGGCCAGACGATAGCTGTCGGTCGCCGCCAAGCTCAATTTGTCAGCCTGGAAAGAAAAAGATACGCCGGTCAGTTCAACTCGGTTTTCACTATTAGAAACCGCGAAAATTACGCCGGTTAGCCCCCTTTTAAAATCTTCGGTCCGGCAACTATAATAATTATCTTTGGGAATAGAGGGAATTAATGGAAATTCCTTGGCCGACTCCCCCTTGGCCCTGGTTTTATAGCCGCCACACTCAATTTTCAGCTCCCCATCTTTTTCCTCCAGCTTGACCTTTTCCCCGCCGTTTAGCAGATTGACGTATTCGGTAACCAGTTTGGAATCAACCGTAAACTCGCCCTCTTGTTCTATTTTGCCACGTAATTGATGGACGACGCCGATTTCCAAGTTGGTGCTGATTAATTCGATATTGCCGTTTTCCGCTTTAATCAATATATTATTGAGGATCGGCAGATTAATATTCTTGGTGGTTATGTGCCCGACTATATTCAACCCTCTTTTTAAATTTTCCTGCAAACTGATGAAGCGCATATTTTTATTTATTATATTATTAATTATTATATAAATTAATAATAGTAATAAGAGAGGGGATAATTCTTAAAATAATAATTTTTTTCCGTTTTCTCTGGCTATTTTATGGGTTTTAACTGTTGATAAACCGTTTTATTTCCTGTGTGGATATTTTTACGGACGGTTGATGGATCGTCCGTAATATTATTTATCAACAAACAATAAAATCTTATTACCAGCGCATCAACAAGATATTAACAGGTCGGCTGGCGTCAGCTGATTAATAAGCGGCGGCAAAAAGTTGACGGATCGACTCGATTTCTTGCTTGATTTTTTCGTTTCCCTGTTCCTTTATTTCCTGGGAGATCTTATTGTACGAGTGCATGGCGGTAGTGTGGTCGCGCCCGCCCAATTCCGCCCCGATCGTCGGGTAAGAGGTGCCTATTTCTTCGCGAATAAGGAAAACCGCCACTTGTCTGGGCCAGACCAATTCCTTTTTACGCCCCTTGCCGACCAGGTCTTTGTAGGACAGGTTATAGAATTTGGCGGTAGCCTCGATTATCTCCTTGGGGCTTAATGACTTTAGCTGGATATTTGAAACATAGTCGCTCAGAATCTCTTTGACGCTCTTTAAGGTCGGCGTCAGGCCCTTGAATTGATGGGAAGCAATGACCTTGGTCAGCGCCCCCTCTAATTCCCGAATATTGTTTTGGACATGTTCGGCGATATAAGACAGGGTCTCTTTGTCCAGGTTGGTCCCCCGTTCAATTGATTTTTTCTCTAAAATCGCCATTTTAGTTTCCAAATCCGGTTTGCCGACATCGGCGACCATGCCGGATTCAAAACGGGAAATCAGACGGCTTTCAATCGCCGGGATGGATTTGGGCGGCCGGTCGGAAGTCAGGACGATTTGCTTGTCGTTTTGTTGTAATTCATTGAAGGTGTGAAAAAATTCTTCTTGCGTGCCGTCTTTACCGCCCATAAACTGGACATCGTCCACCAGGAGCAGATCCACGTTGCGGTAGAGGTTTTTGAATTCTTTCGCCCGCCCGCTTTTTACGGCCTGGATATAATTATTGGTAAATTTTTCACTGGTTACATACAGTATCTTATCGGTTTTCTGGGCTACGGCGTTGCCGATAGCCTGCAGCAGATGGGTCTTGCCTAAACCGACGCCGCCATAGATGAATAGCGGATTATAGGCTTTTCCCGGTTTATCAACCACCGCTAAACAGGCCGCGTTGGCCAGTTCGTTGCCGCGCCCGACGATAAAATTTTCAAAGACGTAGCGCGGGTTGAGGCCGAACCGGTTCACTCCGCCGTTGCCGTTTTCATTATTGGCGGCCGGGTTAGCGGTCGGTTCCTTTTTGGCGGGAGAATCATCGGCGTTTTTAATTTCCGGCCGGTTGACCGGGAAATTAGTCCCCGCGTTATGGCGCAGTTCGATCTTGTAGATTATTTCCTTTATTTTTTGCTTGGTAACGTTTTCCAGGGCGCTGAGAATATTCTTATGGTATTTTTCTTCCAGCCATTTCTTGACGAAGGCGTTAGGCACGCAGATAATGACCCGATCGTTTTCAAACGAAGAGATGAAAGTGTCTTTAAACCAAGTTACGAAGTTAGCCCGGGACAGGCTGACCTCGACTTCGCCTAGGACGGCTTGCCAAATTTGTTCGCTAGTCATAGTGGTGGTCGCTTAAGTGATGATTGGGCCGTCCGGCCAAGCTTAGTCAGGGCGCGATAAAAGATTATGATAACAGTAATTTCATTATATTCGATAAAGCGTTTTATCACAAGTTTAAGCTTTGTTTACAAGATGTTGATAATAAGTGGATAACCAGAAAAAGATATAATGTTAAAATATTGACTCTATAAAGCAAAGATGTTATGTTATATTCTGTAATAAAAATTAAGAAATTTGTGTATGCCGAAAAGGACTTATCAGCCGAATAAACGCCGGGCCAAGAAAAAACATGGGTTTTTAAAAAGAATGTCTACTAAAGATGGCCGCGCCGTATTGAAGCGCCGACGCCAGAAGGGGCGCAAAAAGCTCGCCAAATAAGCTACTTTCTAATTGAAAGAGCCAGATTTAATACCCTGTGTTGCATCGTGACAACAGAATGTCGAGGAATAAAGAGTTTGACCGAGCCTTTAAGGTCGGCCAATCTTTTTATGGCCAAAATTTTGGGATAAAGGTGGTATCTAATAATTTGTCCGTAACAAGGCTAGGAATTCTAATTAGTACTAAGGTTAGCAAAAAAGCAGTTATAAGAAATCGTCTGAGACGACAAATAAGAGAAATAATCCGTTCGGAATTGATTAATCTTAAGTCTGGTCAGGATGTGGTTATAATAGTTTTTCCTCAAATATTAGATAAAAATTTTTTAGAGATCAAAAATGCGCTCGTCGCCGGCTTGCAGCGCTGCAATTTGTATAAATAGGCTAATATATGTATAATTATTTTAAATATTGGCCGCGCCGACTAGTGATTAATCTGATCAAGATTTATCAGCAGACCTTTTCTTTCGATCATGGGTTACCCAAGCTATTTTATCCGTACGGTTTCTGCCGCTTTGTCCCGACCTGCTCCCAATACGGAGTAGAAGCTATAGATAAATACGGCCTGATACGCGGCGGGCTAATGACCGCTTGGCGCATTTTGCGCTGTAACCCCTGGAATAAGGGCGGGTTTGACCCGGTCAAATAGCTTCCTGAAGCGCTATTCGTCGGCGGTCGGTTCGTCGGCGATGAATTGTTTAATTAATTATTAATCATCTATTATGTCGCAAATCTTCATGGTTATCTTTTACCAGCCGGTGCTGAATCTTCTTGTTTTCCTGTACAACACGGTCGCTTTTCAAGACCTGGGTGTCGCCATTATTCTATTGACCGTGGCCATCCGCCTGATCTTCTGGCCGCTTAGCCGTTCTTCCATTAAATCGCAAAAAGCGTTGCAGGACCTGCAACCGGAGATTGAGGCGTTGAAGAAGAAATATGGCTCTGATAAGGCTGAATTGAGCCGGGCGACCATGGAGTTATATAAAAATAACCAGGTTAACCCCTTTTCTTCTTGTTTGCCGCTTTTGATCCAACTGCCATTTTTGTTTGCCGTTTATCAGGTCTTTCGTGACGGTTTAGGCAATAAGCTGGATTTCGTCTACTCTTTTATCAGCCGACCGGCGCTGATCAATACTTTTTCTTTTGGTTTTTTAGATCTAGCCAAGCCTAATATTTATCTGGCGGTTTTGGCCGGGCTGGCGCAGTTCTGGCAGGCCAAGATGATGGTGACGGCCAAGCCGCCGGTCAATACGCCCGGTTCCAAGGATGAAAGCATGGCTGCCATCATGAATAAACAGATGCTATATTTCATGCCGGCCATCACGATTTTTATCGGCCTTTCCCTGCCTGGCGGCCTGACCCTTTATTGGTTCGTCCTGACCTTGCTGACGGCCTTGCAGCAGCTGGTCACTTTCCGTCATAAAAACAGCGCCTCGGGCGCCGCTCAGACCGTTGAGGGAGAGATAGTTAAATAATTAATTACTTGACGTGCTGGAAGCAGCCGGTTCGCCGGCTGTTTTTTGATCGCCGGCGCCTAAGCCATCCGGCGAACTGGTAGCTTGTTCGCTGGTAGAGGAAGCGCTGGAACTGGCCGTTTTCCCTACCAGACAGACGGCTTGCCAGGGGATATAGTGGGACTTGAAGCGTCTTTCCTGGATCGGCGTGGTGGTTGCTCCTGCGGGGTAGGTCACGATATAGTCGAAATAAGCATCAGCCCCGTTATGCGAGCTTTCCGTGCATTTTTTTTGGCCGGGCGCTAAGTCGTCGGTTTCAATGATCTTGGTCGGTTCCGGTTTGACGATATTATAAATTACCGGGGCGGTCGTCGTGACTGCCCGGCCGTCTTTTACACCCCAAAAGTCGAAATATAAGTCGTTTTTGAGCAAACGGGCCTGGATTAGCAGATAGTTGCCGGTGTCATTTATGAAACGCAGGTCGGGCCGCGGGCTATAGATAGTTGCGTCCGTGCCGGCCGGTTCATAATAGGAAACGCGGTACGAGTGATTCCGACGTTCGGTAATGGGCAGTCCGGAGGCCAGGGCGGTGCGGAAAACCGTAGTGCCTATCTGGCACAGGCCGCCGCCGAATTCCGGCACGGTTTTATTTCCTTTGATGACCAATTCCGGCAGATAGCCGGTCTTATCGCTGATGTCTCCGAGCGCTTCGACCAGGGAAAACTCTTCGCCGGGCTTGATCAATAATCCGTGCAAAGCGGCGGCGCCGACCGCGATGTTGTGGCGTCGATTAGCCGGCGAGCCGGTAAAAACGGAATGTCCGCTACCGACAATTTCCTTGATATTTAATTGGCTGTCTAGCTTGAGCGCTTCATTGGTCGTAGTTTTGATGATCAAATCGACTTCGTGGCGGCCGCTCAAAAGACCGTCGGTGATGGCGGCGGCGGTGGCGGCCAGATCGACGGCGCGTCCGTCTGCCCCCTGCTGCCAGCTGCTGACCCGATCGCCTTTGATTTCAAAGCGCGGCAGAACCGCCTCTTGATCAATAGCCGGCGCGACCTGTTCCCGCAGATAGGCTTGGATTTTTTCTTGGTCAAAGGAGAGGGTGGTTTGTCCGCCGTCTGGCCGGACGCTGGCCCAAGTGATCAGCCGATCCGGACTGACACGCCAGGGTCCGGTCAGAGTGTCGTCGTTTAGCGTTGGCGACTTCAGGAGCAGCTCGCCGCGGTCAACTATGGCGCGGACCTCGGTCTCCCAATGGTTTAAATCAGCCTGCTTGACCGTCGGATATTTGGATCGAGTGCGTAGTCTGAGGGGGTGATTTTGCAGTTGGTCCAAGTTATTTTTGATTTCTTCGATGACCTGGTCATAATTTATCTCTTTGCCCGGCCGTTCCGGATTGCGTTGCAGCTGAGGAGTTTGATCGTAGCGGCGGACTACGGAAAAATAGGCGTTTTCCGGCGCGACGTTAAGCTCCGGAAAATTTTCAGCCAGAAAAGATCGTATCGCCTCCTCGTTGAGGGCGTAAACGGCCGGTGATTCTTTTTGATCGGCCGGCGTCAAGAAATTAAGCAGGTAGCTGAAAAAGCTGCGCTCCCAGCCGTGGCCATAAACGGTGGCGACGCTGCCAGCCGCATCAAAAGACAAGGTGGAATAGGCAAGGTCGGAATCGAAAGAAGCGACCGCCGCACCGATGGTCGCGGTCTTGTCCCCATACTGGAAATTCAGGCCGGTCGATTCTATCGTTTTGATGCGCTCCGCCAAGGCGGCAGTCGCTTCGGCGACCGTTTTTCCGCCCAAATCAAGGTCGCCGATGCGGCGGCCGGGATAGATCCGGTCTTGGTAATGCCCGACCCAGAAAATATAAATGCCGATAAAAAAAGCGGCGGCCAGAGTGAGCGCCGTTAAAGCTATCGCTTTTATGATCCAGGGCTTAACTGTCATATGGTCCGTGCGAACTGGTGGTTGTTTAATCTTTTAGCTTCACTTCGATTTGGCTGGGCTGATTCTTGTGGAGCGTGATGGTCAGAATGCCATTTTCCAGCTCTGCTTCTATTCGCTTATTATCCACTTCGGCCGGCAGGATGATCGAACGGGAAAAAGCGCCCCAGTAACATTCGCGGTAGAGATAATTTTCTTCGTCAACGGCAGTTCCCATTGAACGAGTCCCCCGGATAGTCAGCAAATCATGATGCAGGGAAATTTTCAAATCTGCCGGCTTGACCCCGGCCATGGTTGATTTGATGATGATTTTCTGCGGCGTCTGGTAGACGTCGATAGCCAATTGACCCTCGGCTTCCGGCTCGCCGTAATCCAGCCATTCGTCAGCCAAACTTGGGGCGGCGATAGCCGCTTGGTGTTTTTTATTTTTATGAAAAATCATAATTTTATCGTATCTATAATTTACCAATTTTTCGCCGGAAAGTAAATAAGGCGAAGAAAAAACACGCTTCTGATAGCGCGTTTTTCTCTTGGTGGGCCCGACAGGACTCGGACCTGTGACCTCTACGATGTCAACGTAGCGCTCTAACCAACTGAGCTACGAGCCCGCCTGGAAATTTCCGATCTAACCGAGTGGGCATAGATGGACTTGAACCATCGACCCCCGCTTTATAAGAGCGGTGCTCTAACCGACTGAGCTATATGCCCATCATTATAATGGCCAGCAAAAAATAAGGCAAGACCGGTTTCGCCCCATTCGTACGGCAGTTATTTTATACCATTATAAGGTCAATTTATCAAGTTTGCGCTGTAAGTTCTTGATGGTCGCGGCCACCGCCTCCTCCAGTCCCGTTTCAATGGTCGCCTGCGCCATTTTAACCGTTCCCCGGGGCGCGTATTCTTTGATGAATTCCAGAGCGTTCAGTGCCTTAAAGGAATAAATGATGAGTTGGGTTAGATTTTTTTTCTCTTCGCACAAGATGGCGATCGCCTTGGCGCTGGGTACGGTGGCAATCAGCTCATCGACGACGTCGCCGAGATCGCCGATTGCCGCTCCGCTTGATTGGAAATCATCGACCGATAATTTTGACCAGAGCAGTTCGCCGTTTTTCTCCGATTGCAGGTTATTGAGCAGTCGGCCCCAGAGTTTCAGAGAGGCCAGGCTGCGGGAGCGATAAAGATGATCGACGATCTCTTCGCGCCTGGCGCCGCGGGTGATTAGTTCCGAGGTGGTCAAAAGCGTGCGGGGCGTAAGGTTGGCCGTCTTGAAATTCTTGGTTTCCTGGATGATGCCGGTCAACAGGCTGGTAGCGATGTCTTCGTCAATCAGTTCCGGGCGGTAGTTTTTCAGCAGGTAAAACAGAATCTCGGCAGTAGCGACAGCATTTAAGTCCACGAAATTGATCTGCCCGAACTCTTCATTGGCCGGATGATGGTCAATGTTAATAATGGTTGTCTTGTAGAAGAATTCCACCTCGTTGTCATAGACGGGCCCCAGCGTTTCCAAATCGGTCAGGCCGAGGGTAATGATCAGGTCATATTTGAATTCTCCGGCCCGGGTCGTTACGTCTTCCGCTTTGAACCAGCCGGCGACCGGCGAAATGATGAAATCTAAGCGGTTCTGATCTACGGCATATTTGATCTGGCTGACTTTAGCCTGGCTGATATTGAGCGAGACCACGAAACGGCGCAGGTTATGAAGCTCGTTTTTTATTTCCGAGTAGCCGGGCAAGAAGGATAGGGGCTCTCGCGCCGCTGCGGCTCCGCCGCCGACCAGCTCCACTTCCTTGTTCAGCCGTTTGAAGAATAAAAAGAGCGCCAGAGCGGAAGCTAAGGCATCGGCCCGATCGGCCTGGCCGCCAGCCGTTTGACTATTAGCAAAGACAATCAGAATGTTTTTTGATTTTTCCCATTGGCGAAAAATTTGTTGTTCTAAATTCAGCATCGGTTCGCATTAAAAAAGCGCAAGCTTATCGGAAGCCCGACTATCAAATATATAGCTATTTAAGCCATAAGTCAAGGACAAAAAGCCATTATTCCCGATTGACTTAGGCCCTTTTTTTTGGTAATTTTAAGTTATGATACCAGATTTAGATAAGGCCTATAATCCGGCTAACCACGAGGATAAGATCTACCAAAAATGGGAAAAATCCGGTTTTTTTAATCCCGATAACCTGGACCTGCCGGCCGACGCCCCCCGCTATACGATCGTTCTGCCGCCGCCCAATATCACCGACCGTTTGCACATGGGACACGCCGTTAACCTGGCGATCGAAGACCTGTTGATCCGCTATCATCGTTTACGCGGTTTTCGGACCCTTTGGCTGCCCGGCACGGATCATGCCGCCATCGCCACTCAGAATGTCGTCGAGAAAAAAATACTGCAGGAAAGCGGCAGATCGCGCCATGATTTGGGGCGGGAAAAATTCTTGGCCGAAGTTTGGAAGTTTTTGGGCGCCACCCAGACGGAAATCCTCCATCAAGCCCGCAAGCTGGGAGCCTCTTTGGATTGGTCCCGCCTAGCCTTCACCCTAGATGAACCGCGCCAGTTGGCGGTCCGCACCATGTTTAAAGAGATGTATGATGAAGGAGTGATTTACCGGGGAGAGCGGATAGTCAATTGGTGTCCGCGTTGCCACTCCACCTTGGCGGATGACGAAGTAGAATATAAAGAAGAAAAAGCTAAATTATATTGGATCAAATACGGCCCCTTTGTCCTGGCGACTTCCCGGCCGGAAACTAAATTAGGCGATACGGCCGTAGCCGTGCATCCGCAAGATGAGCGTTATCGCGACTTGGTCGGCCAGGAGTTGATGATACCCGGCGTTTTGGGCAATTTTCAGGTATTAGTCGTAGCCGATGAGGCCGTCGATCGTGATTTCGGTTCCGGCGCCATCAAGGTTACGCCGGCCCATAGTTTCATAGACAATGAAATCGCCGCCCGGCATCATTTGCCCAGCAAGAAGATAATCGATGAAGACGGACGGATGATGGCTAACTGCGGGAAATACGCCGGCTTGACGACGGCGGCCGCCCGAGAGGCGATCGTGGCCGATATGCAGGCTCTGGGCCTGATTGACCACATTGACGAGGATTACGCGCACAGCGCCGCCGTGTGTTATCGTTGCGGCACGGTCATCGAACCCCTGCCGTCTAAACAATGGTTCATCTCCGTCGATCGAAAACTGCCTCGTTTGAGCGGCCAATCTTTGAAGGAAAAAGCGCTTTCGGTCGCGGTTGAAGGCCGGATAAAGTTTATTCCGGAGCGCTTCAGCAAGCGGTATCAGGATTGGATGCTTAATCTGCATGACTGGTGCATCTCGCGCCAGATTTGGTTCGGACATCAGATCCCGGTCTGGTACCGCGGTTCGGAAACCTATGTCGGCGTGACTGCGCCGGACGGCACGGGCTGGACTCAGGATCCGGACACGCTGGATACCTGGTTTTCTTCCGGTATGTGGACTTTTTCCACGTTGGGCTGGCCGCTTAATTATCAGGAGCGCCGGAAAAGCGGTGATTTGGCCAAATTCCATCCGACGCAAGTTCTGGAAACCGGCTATGAGATCATTACGCTCTGGGTTTCCCGGATGATTATGATGTCTCTGTTCGCCCTGGATGAGATCCCCTTCGAGAACGTCTACTTGCACGGCATGCTTTTAGATCAGAACGGCAAAAAGATGTCCAAGTCAAAAGGCAATGGCGTCAATCCTTTGGATATGATCGCTAAATTCGGGACTGATGCGACTCGTTTGGCGGTGTTGACCGGTTCGACGCCGGGCAACGACTCCCGTTTTAGCGAGGACAAGGTAGAGATCAAACGCAATTTCGTCAATAAACTCTGGAATATTTCCCGTTTCATTCTCGCGGCGGCCGAAGCCAAAGATTTATCGTTGCCGCCAAATAAAGCGCCGCAGCCGCAGACCCTGGCTGATCGCTGGATTCTCGCTAACCTGGCCTCGACGATGGCGGCTGTTGATCGGCATTTGGCCGACTTCAGTTTTTCTCTGGCTGCCGAGGAATTAGAGGATTTTACCTATAGTAAATTAGCTGATTGGTATTTGGAAATCGCCAAGATCGAAAAAGATAAAGGCGAAATTCTAATCTATATTTTAAAGAATTTATTGATCCTGTGGCACCCCTTTATTCCTTTCGTGACGGAGGCGATCTGGAGCAGCTTTAATGATTCTTTGTTAATGGTTGCCGCTTGGCCGGCCGCTCAAATCGGCGCAGCATCCGCCGCCGAGAGCGCTGAACTTGATCGGATTATCAGGATCGTCCAAGCGATCCGCAACGCCCGCAGCGAGCACCGGATCGAGCCGTCCCGGAAGCTGTCCGCCGTCATCTACGGCCACGAAGCGACAGCCAGCCTGGAACAGCAACGGGACCTGATCATGAATTTGCGCACCGGCCTGAGCGACCTAGCAATCAAGCCGGCGGGAGAGAAACTACTTGCGGCAATCGCCATCCCTTTGGGGGGCATTGAAATTTATCTCAGCGGCGCGGTTGATCCGGCGAAAGAACGGACTCGGCTGGCCAAGGAAGAAACTCGGCTTGAGCGGCTGATCGACAGCCAAGAGCAGAAATTGCAAAATCAAGATTTTGTCGGCCGCGCGCCAGAAAAAGTCGTCGCCGCGGAAAGAGCCAAATTGGCAACCTATCAGATAGAACTGGAGAAAATTAGGCAAATAATCGAAAATTTATGACTTTAGGGAAATATTTGGGCGCGATGTCCCTTCTGACGGCAATCTGTTGGGGGATTTTCTTTTTTGTCGCCAGCCTGGTTGATCCGCTGGCGACTAATTGGCTGGGATTCTCTTTGTTCTATTTAGCCTTATTCATTTCCCTGACCGGCACGGCAGCCCTGGCTGGCTTTGTCCTGCGTTTTGTCGCCCTGCGACGCGAACTGGCGTTTAATCTGGTCAAGATCGCGTTCCGGCAGTCGTTCCTGTTCTCCTTATTCGTAGTTTTATTGTTGCTTTTGAAGTCGCATAGCCTGTTCAATTGGCTCAACTTGCTGTTGTTGGTGATTATTTTTTCCATTTTGGAACTGTTCCTGTCTAGTTATCAAAAAAATCGTTAAACATATGAAGGAAAAACTCAATCAGTTGCGGGCGGAATTTTTAGAACAGCTGGCCAAGGCTAAGGACGGCGAATACCTGCGTGAGCTGGAGCTGAAATATTTATCCCGCAAAGGCGAACTTAGTCAGTTGATCCACGGCTTGAAAGATTTGGGTCTGGAGTTGCGCCGGGAAGCCGGCGCTCTGGCTAATCAGATCAAAACGGAATTGCAGGCCGAGTTTTCCCGCGTCAGCCAAGCCATCAGCGGTCCGGCCGGCATTTCCGGACCGGTCGACGTCACTTTGCCGGGCGAGAGTTTCCCGCAGGGGCACCTGAATCCGATTACCTTGGTCCAGAACGAGATGGAGGATATCTTCATTTCCCTGGGGTTTAAGATTTTAGACGGGCCGGAACTGGAAAGCGATTATTATAATTTTAGCGCCCTTAACGTTTCGCCCGATCATCCGGCGCGCGATATGCAAGACACGTTTTATGTTGATCTGCCGAACCGGGAAGGCAAATATGACCTGCTGATGCGCACCCAGACTTCGCCGGTGCAGATCAGGGCGATGCGGAAATACGGCGCGCCGCTCAAAGCGCTCATCCCCGGGCGTTGTTTTCGGAACGAAGCGACCGATGCCCGGCATGAGCACACCTTTTATCAGGTCGAAGGTTTGCTGATAGACCGGGCGATTAATTTTGCCAACTTGAAAAACCTGTTGGAAATCGTCGGGCGGCGGTTATTCGGACCGGAAACGAAATTACGGATGCGCCCGAAATTCTTTCCTTTCGTCGAGCCGGGCAATAACGGCGAATATACCTGCTTTTTATGCCAGGGCCGAGGTTGCCGGGTTTGTAAATATACCGGTTGGCTGGAAATCGTCGGCGCCGGATTAGTTCATCCCGATGTTTTGCTGGCCGGCGGCGTGGACCCGGAAAAATATTCCGGCCTCGCTTTCGGTTTCGGCCTGAATCGTTTAGCCATGCTTAAATATAATATCAACGACGTCCGGCTGTTTAACAGCGGCGATCTCCGATTTTTAGAACAGTTCTAACCATATGTATATTTCTTATAATTGGCTTAAGGATTTCGTCCGTTTGCCGGCCAAAATCAAGCCCGAGACCGTCGCCGCCGAATTGACCGGCCATACCGTGGAAGTAGAAGGACTGAACAGACAGGCTGATCAATTCAGCAAAGTCGTGGTCGGCCGGGTCTTGGAAGTCCGTCCTCATCCTAATGCGGATCGCCTGCGTCTGACCGTGGTTGATGTCAAAACCAAGCGGCTGGAGATCGTCTGCGGCGCCCCGAACGTCGCTGTCGGACAACTGGTGCCGGTGGCATTGGTCGGCGCTAAGCTGCCCAACGGCCTGGAAATAAAAGAATCTTTGATTCGCGGCGAAAAATCCAGCGGCATGATTTGCGCCGAGGATGAATTGGGCCTGGGCAAGGAACACGCCGGCATTTTAGTGCTGCGCGATAACGCCAAGGTCGGCCTGCCGTTTGCCAAGTATTTGTCGGCTGATGACATCGTTTTGGAAATCGACAACAAATCTTTGTCTAATCGTCCCGATTTGCTGAATCATTACGGCTTAGCACGCGAACTAGCAGCCATTTTCAATTTGCCTCTCAAGCCCTATGAAAAATTTTATCAGCGGAAATGGGATGCTCCCGGTCATCAGACGCATCAACTGTCGGTTAAAGTAGAAGACAGCGAGCGCTGCCCGCGCTATCTGGCGGTCAGGGTAGATAATATCAAGGTGCAGGAATCCCCGGCTTGGCTGAAAGCACGTTTAATCTCTATCGGCCAGCGTCCGATCAACAATATTGTCGATTTGACCAATTATGTCATGTTTGATTGCGGTCAGCCGATGCACGCCTTTGACGCCGCGGCCGTCAAGAAGATAGAGGTGCGGCGGGCCGCCGCCAACGAAAGCGTTGAGACCCTGGACGAGCAGGAAAGGATTCTGGATAATGGCGATCTGGTGATTACCGATGGCCGGAAGATCTTGGCCATCGCCGGCGTGATGGGGGCTCGCCATAGCGGCGTAACTTCGGAAACGACCGCTTTGGTTTTGGAATCCGCCAATTTTTTGGCTCCGGCCGTCCGGCGCACGGCCCAGAAATTAGGCTTACGCACTGAGGCCTCTGTCCGTTTTGAAAAATCACTGGATCCGCTGCTTGCCGAATCCGCCATGTTCCGTTTTCTGACTTTACTGCAAGACTTGTGCCCGGAAATGAAGCTGGCGGGCGTTCCGGTCGACGTGAATAACAGCCAATCGCGGCCAGTGGCCATTGAATTGGATTTAGATTGGCTGGCCGGCAAGATCGGTCAGGTTATTCCGCGAGCCGAGATATTGGGCGGCTTGAAAAGACTGGGCTTTACGATTAAAAATGAATCAGCCGAGTCTGAGCCTTTATCGGTGGTCGTTCCCTCTTGGCGCGCGACTAAGGATGTTTCCCGCCGGGAAGACTTGGCTGAGGAGGTTTTGCGGCTTTATGGCTACGATCAGATCGTTTCGCATTTGCCGGTTTTGCCGATGAACGAACCGGAGGCGAATGAGGCGCGGCAATTAGAAAGACGGATTAAGCAAATTTTGGCCTGGAAGCATAGCCTTAACGAGGCTTATAACTATTCTTTTGTCGGCGAGGAACAATTGAAGAAGCTGAATATTGATTTTTTTCAGCATTTGCGGCTAGTTAATCCTTTAGCGGAAACTCAGGGGTTGTTGCGCCAATCCCTGGTGCCTGGTTTGGTCGGGAACATCAAGACGAACCAAGCTCGGAATGAAGATTTTGGTTTTTTCGAGATCGGCACAGTCTTTTTTCGGGCGTCCGGCAATCTGCCCAAGGACGTTGCTAATGGCGACTTTTTGCCTTATCAGGAAAAGCGCTTGGGGTTGGCTCTGGCTGGCGGCGGCGACCTTTTCGATCGCCTAAAAGGACTATTGGCTAGTCTGTTAAAGAATTTGGTTGATCACGAAGTAGCGGTAGAATTCGCCGTGCCGGAACACTGTCCAGGCTGGGCGCATGAATATGCGGCGGCGAAAGTAATGGCTGCCGGCCGGGAGCTGGGCCTGATCGCCGCGCTGCGTCCGTCGGCGTACGTTGACTTGAATCTGAAAAAATCCGTAGTGCTGGCGGAAATAAATTTGCCGGCTCTCGCCGAACTGGTGTTTGGCACCACTACCCATCATTTCCAGGAATTGCCGAAATACCCTCCGGTCAGCCGCGATTTGGCTTTTGTCGTCGAGCCAGAAATATTGTATAATGATGTCAGGCGGGAGATCCTGCAGTTTGATCCCTTGATCCGGTCGGTAGAATTATTCGATGTCTACACCGGCGATCAGCTGAGCGGCGGGCAAAAGAGCCTGGCTTTTCATATTTTATACCAGTCTCCCGATCAGACCTTGACTGCCGAAGCGGTGGATACAATCCAGCAGAGCTTAGTCGAACACCTGGTGCAAAAATTCGGCGGTCGCTTAAGGGATTTTTAATCAATAAAAATAAACAATCATATGTTTGCCACTTCTGCCGACATCCTTCATTTGGTCCTGGCCGCCTGTATCGCCGTTCTGACCTTCTTTATCTGTTGGGCCATCTATTATTTAATTGTCAGCCTGCAGCGTATTTTCCGGCTGGTTAAGAGAATCGAGGCGGGAGTAGCGAAAGTGGAAGAATTGACGGATATCGCCAAGGAAAAGCTTAAAAATAGCGGTGCTTATTTTATGATCTTGGCCGAAGTCGCCAAAAAGGCCATGGAGTTTGTCAAGGAGAAGAAGGAAAAAAGAGCCGCCGCCAAGAAAAAATAAAAATTTAGCTGACCGCCAAAAAGAGCCCCGGTGCAGGGCTCTTTTTTTAATCTCGGCTTTGTCCGGTTAATGGCGGTTATTAGAGTCTAGGAGTTTGATCGTGCCGGCATCGGCATCGACCTCTATCAGGTCGTTGTCTTTGAGTCTCTTGGTTGCTGATCCGGTGCCGATCAAGCAGGGTTTTTTTAGCTCCCGGGCGATGATGGCGGCGTGGCAAGTGATACCGCCGAGATCGGTGACGATCGCTGCCGCTTTTTTCATGGCCGGCACGATGCTCGGATTGGTCATGCGGGAAACCAGGATATTCCCGGTATGCACTTTGAATATTTCATTGATAGTATTTACGATCTTGACCCGTCCTCTAGCCAGTCCGCCGTAAGCCGGTTGCCCCTTGATCGTTTCTCCATCGGCCGCGGCTTTAGTTTCACGGAAAAATGGCATGATTTTCCAAATTTTTTTGGCCGTCTCGCCATGGTAAAAGACGGTGCGCCCCTCGTTCGAGACATGTAGGCCGTAAGCCATCCTTTCTTTGGTTAAGCGCCGGAAATCTGTTTTGGCCAGGAGGGCTGATCGGAAATCGGCTGGCGCCAGGAAGCGTACTTGTTCCAGACTGAGATTGGCGCGCCGTCCGAATTCCCTAAAAATATGCTCCAGGGCGTAATATCCGAAGAATTGAGAGTCCTTGCTGTATAGGCGCGCTGCCGTAGATTCCCTGACGATAGCGAATACCTTTTGGTGCTTGGCGTCGATTTGGTATTCCCGGATAATTCTTTTCTGGTCATCGATCGCCGTTCGCTTTTCCTTGGTTAATTTCTGCCTGGTTCGTTGTGCTCCATTGGCGATGATCTTATTTAATCTTTCGCGGAAGTCATCTGCTGGGATGACCCGCCCCTCCAGCCCATATTCTAGCCATTCATATTGTTTAGCATGCTTAGCCAAGGCCGATTCACGACGCCTGCGGTCGGTAATGGCGGCGACATTGACCAGACTTGCTTCTTCCTTGCTCCAAACGCTGTCATGCAGGGATGCGCCCATGACTTGAAAAGCTAGACTGGGTTTAATCGTGGTCCGGCCGATTTCCTGCGCCTGTTCTTCCAGATAGGAACGTAAATAATTGCTGACCAGTCCGTACGGGGTTTCTAAGAGCCACATCGGTCCGCGCGGGCAATGCACTGCCCGCTGCCAGCGATTGAAAGCTTCGATGATGGCGACTAATTGTCGATCCGACAATCGGTCGGCCGCTTTTTTTTGTTGTTTTTCGGCCCAGGCGAATAATTTGGCGGAATTAGCCATAGTTACCCGGTGAAGCCTGTCCCAAGCTTTCGGCTGATTGAACAGCATGGCAAAATGGACTTGATTAGCATTGTCATATGCTAATTTGGCGGCGAATAAATGGCAGGAGCGGTTATGATAAGCCGCGCCGAGATAACTGCCGTTGACGAAGCCCCAAATTTTAGCCATTTTGGTATAGCCCTCCCAGGTCGGAGTGACGAATTGATAGTTGGCATAATCCTCTTCCTCGATCAATTGCCAGGTTTTTCGAAAAGGCACTTTTAAATCCGTGACCGGGCCGGCTAAATGATAATAAACTTTCGGCGCTTTGCCGATCTTGCTGATTAGAGAATCGTCCAGGAGCCGTTGGAGTTGTTTGAAAACGGCCCGTTGGCTAAGACCCAAATATTCGGTCAGGCTATGGGCGCTCGCCATTTTATTCCTGGCCAGGTAATTAACGATTTTTTGGCGAGTGTCTGTCCGCATATAGTTCATAGTAAATATTTAATATGAACTATATCATATTTGGCCGTAATGTCAAGTCGGCTGGCGTTTAACGAAGCATCAATAAAGGTTTTATTTTAGTAATTTAAAATAGGCCCGGACGGCCTATTTTAAATTATTAGCTGAAGCAGATTATTTGTGGTAACCGCAACTTTTGTCGCTGCACTTTACTTCCCCATTCTTATCTTTTACCAATAGAGCGTCGCAATCCGGACATTTTTCTCCGGTCGGTTGGCCCCAGTAGGCGTTTTTACATTTCGGGTAATTATTACAAGCCCAGAAAGCGCCGCGGCGGCTGAATTTTTTGACGATCCGACCGGTGCCGCAGGCCGGGCAGGCGATTTCTTGGCCGTCGTCCTTTTGCGCGATATTCTTGATATTTTTGCATTTCGGATAAGCGGAGCAGGCCAGGAAGGGGCCGTATTTACCGGTCCTGACTTTCATCGGCGCGCCGCATTTGTCGCAGGTTTCTCCGGCATATTTTTTTTCCAGGGCTAGCAGTGCGGCATCGGGCTCCCTATTCGTTTCCGTACCGCCCCCGGCCATTTTCTTGATATTGCGGCAGTCCGGGAAGGCGCTACAGGCCAGGAATTTACCGTAACGTCCGGTTTTGATGACCATGGGGGCGCCGCATTTGTCGCATAGCTCCGTAGATTTTTCTTCTGGCATAATGTCTTTTTTATTGATTTCTTCGTATTTGTTTTGCAGATTGCCGTGGAAGCCGCCGTAGAATTCGGCGATCACCGGTTGCCAATCCTTGTCGCCTTTGGCGATCAGGTCCAGGTCATCTTCCAACCCGGCCGTGAATTTATAGTCGACGATATTAGGGAAATGTTTGACCAGCAGGTCGGTAACCACGAAGGCGATGTCAGTCGGTTTTAATTTTTTATTTTCATCGCGCTGGACGTAGTTGCGCAGGATTATCGTGCTGATGATCGGCGCGTAGGTCGACGGCCGGCCAATTCCGTGTTTTTCCAGTTCCTTGACCAAGCTGGCGTCGGAATAACGCGCCGGCGGGTTCGTTTCGTGGCGCTCGGATTGCAAGGCGAGCAAGGTGAGCGCTTGCCCTTCCTGCAGGGTCGGCAAATCCTGTTCTTTGGTTTTTTCCGGCCAAATCTTCAGATAGCCGGGGAAGATAAGCATCTGGCCGTTAGCGCGGAAGATATAGTTTTCTTTCTGACTCATCGCTTGGACATCGATGACGGTGGCTGCCAGCTTGGCGGCCGACATCTGGCTGGCGACAGCCCTTTGCCAGATCAGCCGGTACAGACGGGATTGATTCTTGTCCAGTTTGTCTTCCAGCATTTCCGGTATGGTCGCCGCCTCCGTCGGTCGGATGGCTTCGTGCGCTTCTTGCGCATTCTTGCTTTTATTCTTGAAGAACCGTCCTTCGTCCAGAGCATAATCATCGCCCAAATTCTTTTTCAGCCAGAGCTGCGCCTCGTTGATGAATTTGGGAGAAAGATTAAGCGAGTCTGTGCGCATGTAGGTGATATATCCCTGTTCATAAAGCTTTTGGGCGACGGTCATGGTCTGTTTGGCGCTGAAACCGAGGTGCCGGTTGGCTGATTGTTGCAGAGTGGAGGTCGTAAACGGCGCGCCCGGATTCTTGCTGACCTGCTTTTTCTCGATCTTGTCGACCGAATAGGCGGCCCGGTTAAGCGCCTGTTTTAATTCTTCGGCCTCTGCTTTTTTAATTGTCAACTTATCAAAAGTCCGGCCCCGGACCTTATACAGGTCGGCCGTGAATTTATCAGTTTTTTGGTCGCCGGTCAGGTCAGCCGATAAAGTCCAGTATTCCGTCGGGATGAATTTTTGGATTTCCCGTTCCCGTTCGACGATCAACCTGGTCGCGACGCTTTGGACTCGGCCGGCGGACAGGCCCTTCGCCACCTTTTTCCAGAGGAACGGCGAAAGTTCATAGCCGACCAGACGATCCAGCACCCGGCGCGCCTGCTGGGCGTCGACCATATTAAGGTCCAGGGCGCGCGGTTTTTCCATGGCCGCTAAAATGGCATCTTTGGTTATTTCGTGGAAGACGATCCGCCTGGTCTTGTGCTCATCCAGGTTCAAAGCTTGAGTCAGATGCCAGGCGATCGCTTCCCCTTCCCGGTCTTCATCGGAGGCCAGGATGACGGCCGTAGATTTCTTCGCGGCCGCTTTCAAGGCGCTGACCGTCTTCTTGGCCTTAGTAGGAATGATGTATTTAGGCTGGAAGCCGTGTTCGATATCAACGCCCATTTCGCTTTTCGGCAGATCGCGAATATGGCCGAAAGAGGATTCGACCAGATATTTTTTATCTAAAAATTTGCTGATGGTCTTGGCCTTGGTCGGGGACTCGACGATAATAAGATCCATAGGTCTGATAAGTTAGTTTAAATCATAGCCGGATCCGGTGTTTTTAGCGATGCCGGCGATTTCTAATATACTTAGTGTACTATTTATGGTTGAGGTGTCAAGTTTCGATTTCCTGGCGATCTGGTCGGCGGTGATGGTTTCGGCTCGGGCGTTGGCCGCTTGAAGCAGATCATAAATTATCGCTTCCGCAGCATTGGCTGGCTGATATTTAGCCGCCGGGCGATAATTGTCGGTCGCCGGTTGGTTATCTGTCCGGCAACGGGTATTGAGCGAGAAAATTTCCAGGACATCTTCGGCGCCGGTTATCATTTTTGCTCCCGATCCGATCAGCCGATTAGTTCCTACCGAGCATTCGGAAAAGATATTACCGGGTATGGCCATTACTTCGCGGCCCTGTTCCAAGGCCTGCGCTGCCGTAATCAAGGCGCCGGATTTTTGTCCGGCTTCTATGACCAGTGTAGCCTGAGCCAGTCCGGCGATGATCCGGTTGCGCTGCGGAAAGTTCTGCCGATAAGGCGGCGTATCCGGTGGAAATTCCGAAATGACGGCTCCGCCGGCCCGGATAATCTGATCGGCCAAGTAGTGATTGGCGCGTGGGTAGAGGCGATGGCGCGCTAAACCCGATCCCAGAACGGCAAAAGTCCGGCCGGGCAGATTTAGGGCTAGACGGTGTGCCAAAGTATCTACCCCTACAGCCAGACCGCTGACGATCGTTATGCCGGCATCGCCGATTACCGGCAATAAGCACGCGATTACCTTTTCCGCGTAAGCGCTGGGTTTCCGGCAGCCGACCACGGCCAGCCGGTTCGCCTCCGGCCGGCCCAAGTCGCCCCGGTAATATAAGAGCGGCGGCGCGGCCGGGATATTCCTTAATAGGACAGGGTAAGCAGCCTCGTGCCAATTGAGGTAATTTATTCCCTCTTTCGCCAGGTCGGCGGCGATCGCTTCCGGATTACAAGAAGCGCGCCAGACAGTGAAGGCAGCGGCTATTTTGTGGTTCAGGCCGGCTGCCGAGAGCTCTGAATTAGAAGCGTTCCAGGCTGTTGCCAGGTCCGGGAAATGATTTTCCAGCCGTTTGATGTTGGTCGGACCCAGGCGGCCGAAATTATTAAAACCTAAATAGGCCAATCGGTCGGTTATCTGGCAGGTTTTTAGTAGCGACATAGGTGATAAATAAAATCCCCCTAAAATTTTTAGGGGGATTTTATATTTATTTTAGATTTTTGATATCGAATTTGCCGAGCAATTCGGGCAGTCGCTGGCGCTCCTCGCGATCGAAGGGGCTAAGCACGAACTTATCCGGCGGAATATGGGTTTTCAGTAAATCATTCTTAATTCCGAGGCGCAGGCGGGTAAATTTTTGCGTTTTCAAATTTTTGATTATCGATTGGACGCCGTTATGGCCGGCGCTGCCGGAGTCGGTGGCGATCCGGTAATCGCCGAAATTCAGATCCAGATCGTCATGCACGACAGTCAACACCTCATTCAGGTCAGCTGCCCGTTTATTAATCAGTCCCCAGCTTTTCGGACGCAGTCCGTAATAATCCAGGATCTTTTGGACCGTTTGGCCGGATTCGTTCATAAAAGTTAGCGGTTTGACGAACAAATAATCGCCGTCTTCATATATTAGGGCGCGGAATTTTTTATTTTCCCGCCAAGCCGCATTACCTAAAGCCTGATCTAAAGTCAGCCAGCCGACGTTGTGACGCGTATTCTTATATTGTTCGCCCGGGTTGCCCAGGCCGACGATCAGTCTCATATTATTTGTTATAAGTCGTATGCGACTTTTTTTCTTTGGTGACGCGGATTTGGATCGGCGTACCGATGAAGCCGTGCCGCTCCCGCAAACGGTTGATCATGAAGCGCAGGTAAGAGAAATGCAGATCGTCGTCCGGACCGATGCGTAAGCGGAAAATCGGCGGGTTGCTTTTTATTTGTCGGAATTCGTAGAGCCGGGGAGCCCGCAGGCCCTTGCCCTTGGCCGGCTTATGGACCTTGATGACGGCCTTCATGAATTTTTCGCATTGCGAGTCGCTGAGCGTCAGTTTGCGCTGGTCGCCGATAGCCAGGATCAGATCCATGATCTTATTGACCTTTTCTCCGGTTTTAGCGGAAATGAACTGGATTGGCGCCCAAGTGGCGAAGGGCAGCTGGTCGTAAATGGCCGTCGTCATCTTTTTAGGATCGCGGGGCTTGGCTCGGTCCCATTTATTCGCGATCAGCACCAGGCTTTTCCCTCTGTCCACTATCTCCTGGACTAGCTTGGCATCCTGGTGAACTATCGCTTCGCTGATATCCAGGACCAGCAGAGCGATATCCGCCTTATTTAGGGAATGGAGGCTTTTTTCGATGCCGTATTTTTCCAGGCCGGCTGATTTGCGACCCTGTTTGGAGATGCCGGCCGTATCGATCAGAGTGATTGGCCGGCCGCGGTAGTTGATCAGCGTATCCTGCGGTTCTCTGGTCGTATGCGGCGAGTCGCTGACGATGACCCGTTCATAACCCAGAATAGCGTTAAGCAAGGAAGACTTGCCGACATTCGGCTTGCCGATGATGCAGGCGCTGGTTACCGGTTCGGATTCATTCTCCTGAGCCGATTCTTTAATTTTAGGCCGTTTCAGTCTCTGTGTCACCAGATCGAGCAGGTCGCCGGTGCCCAGGCCGGTGGCGGCGGAAATGACCTGAGGTTCGCCTAAGCCTAATTTGTGAAAGGGGGCCGCTTCGGCGGCCAGACGGAAATTATCTATCTTATTAGCGACCAACATGGTTTTTCCGCGATACGCGGAATTTTTTTTCAGTCCGCCGGCGAGCGCTTTGTCTTCCGGCAGCAGCCCGGCCTTAGCATCGACCAGGAACAGGATCAGATCGGCCTGGTCCAGATAGTGGCGAGCTTGTTTCTGGGTTTGACTGTCAATATCGGCGGCCGGGATTTTTTGCCGGCTTAAGGCCCGGCTATCGATCAGGCCGGCGGTATCCACGAGCCGGAAGGCGTGTTTGGCCCATTCTACCCGGCCTAAGTTGCTATCCCGGGTCGTGCCGGCGATATCAGAAACCAAAGCTTGGCGTTTTTCGGTCAAACAATTAAATAGCGTCGATTTGCCGACGTTAGTCCGTCCGCAAATGACAACGAGCGGCAGATTTTCTTCCCAGGCTGAGTTCATATTCGGTTATTCTGCTTGATTGGCGTCGGTGCCCAGAACGACGATGAAGTCGGGAGCGGCGGCCACGGTAGCGGTTCCGGTACTAGATGAATCGGTCGTCCCCGGCGTCTGGTAACTCTTGACCCATTCCGGCCAGTTATTCCCTGTCTTGGCGGCGGTGATCCTTTGTAGAACGGCTAAGGACGCGTTTTTAGTTCCGCCGCTGAGATCGTAGACCGTAGTTTGGACATAATTCCTTTCGGGAGCATTGCCGATTTTCAGAATCTGAAAGCGCGATTGCTCCAAGGTGACGGCGGTCTTGCCGGCCAGGCCGGTAATCCAGGTGCCGTTTAAGATCAGGACGCGCGCGCCATCGGAAATCATTTCCGGCTTGGCCGGAGCGCTTTGAACGCCGTTAGCCGCAAATATGTTTTTGACCAGGTTTCTGACGGCCGCAAAATTGCCGGAGCGGGGCGTCAGGATATAGGCGCCGTCTTCGCCGGTGCCGGAGATCAGCAGGTTATCCGGGGCGTCGCTGAGTACTTTATTGATTATATGTGAGTGATCGACTTCCTGGAACAGGTCCCAGAGACGCAACATTTCCCAGGCGCTGAGATTGGTAGAGATGTTCTTACTTAGTTCATTGGCCAATTTGGTAATCATGACCGGGTTCAGCAGAGTGCGGGTGGAAAACAGCTTGTTTTTAACCGCCTCGAGCACCAATTGTTGGCGCCGCGCGCGGGCGAAATCAGATCCTTCGGTTCCGACGGCATGGCGGCTGCGCGTATATTTCAGAGCCGTTTCACCGTTCATATGTTGCCAGCCTTTATCAAAATGCAGATGTTCGAATCGGGCGTAGTAATTCGGATTGTCTTCCTGTCCGTAAATCGGGTAGGAATAATCATCCAACACGTTTTCCACGTTGATATCAATACCGCCCAATTGGTCGATGACACGGGAAAAGCCGTTGAAATCGGCTCGGACATAGTAAGGGATGGGTGTTTGCAACAGTTCGGATATCGCCTGTGCCGTGGCCGTTCCGCCGCTACCCGGCGTTTTTTGTTCGGCATAAGCGTTGATGCTGTTTATTTTGCGCCAATTGCTGACCGGGGCGACCAGATCGCGCGGGATAGACAACATTGCCGCCTGCTTGGTTGAAGGCTGGAAGCTGGCTAGGATTATGGTGTCCGTCAGATAAGCGCCGTCGTGTCCTTCGCCGCCCATGCCTAAGAGCAGGATGTTTATCCGATCGTCGTCTTCGCCTCGCAATTTATTGTCGGCGCTCGGAACCAAGTGCCGCAATTTATCCCAAACCTCGATGCCGGGGAACCAGTGGGTGCCGTTTTGGCTGGAGATGAGAATGCGGCCGGAAAAAACCAGAGCGATGACGATGATGGCGATGACGTAAGAGACTATACGTTTTCTTTTTTTGTTGTTGACGAACGACTCGATTTCGGCCGAATCGGGCGCCAGCCGCCCCTCCCGCCGCTCCTCCTCTTCTATTTTTTTCTTGAAGTCGATCATAAAATGTCGGGCTGCCGGGAATTGAACCCGGATTACACGCACCCGAAGCGTGCGTAATACCGTTATACCACAGCCCGTTTAGTGGACTTGAGGGGACTCGAACCCCTTACCTCTGCAATGCGAATGCAGCGCTCTACCAGATGAGCTACAAGCCCCTATATCTATTTTGGTGTCGGGGTGCCGGGAATTGAACCCGGGCTACATGCACCCCATGCATGCGTACTACCGTTATACTACACCCCGGATAAATTGGCGGCGCCTTTCAATAAAAAAAGGCTGAGAACCCTTTACCTCATATTAGCATACAGGATTAATTTTTCAAGGTGGTGACCTTGGCTTATTTTAGCCTTATTTTTTAACATTGACAGAAATAGGGGCTTTCATTTAAGATATTATAAAGTTCTTTTTCCGGAGGGGGAGCAGATTTATGTCTCGGCAACTTGAGATCGCGATCAGCAAAGTCATTGAGTAAGTGACTTGCAACAAGGTTGCTAATCAAGGCCGTATAGTCTACATCCACTGGGGTTAGGTCCCCAACCCTCCTTAATTTTTAATTGGGCCAGTAGCGCAGGGTAGAGCATCGGCCTTTTAAGCTGACGGTCGCTGGTTCGAATCCAGCCTGGCTCACGAGTCCTGAAAATTTTTCAGGACTTTTTTATTTGCTAAAAATGGCCGCTTAAACTACAATATTAGTATAAAACACAGCCTTATGACTAAACAGAAGACCATTTTATCCGGCATCCAGCCGAGCGGCCGCCTTAATATCGGCAACTATATCGGAGCGATTTCCCAGTGGGTGGAGATGCAAACCGAATATGATTGCCGTTTTATGATTGCCGACTATCACGCCATCACGGTCAAGCAGGATCCGGATGAATTGCGGCGCCATATCCTGGAAATTACCAAGATTTATCTGGCGGCCGGTATTGATCCGAAAAAATCCGTTATTTTTCAGCAATCCGCCGTGTCGGCGCATACGGAGTTAGCTTGGATTTTTAATTGCTATGGCACGCATATGGCCGATCTCAATAAGATGACGCAGTTCAAGGATAAATCAAGCAATCAAGAATCGGCCAGCGTCGGTTTGTACGACTACCCCGTTCTCATGGCGGCTGATATATTATTGTATGATACTGACATCGTACCGGTTGGCGAAGATCAGAAACAGCATGTGGAATTAGCCCGCGATATCGCCAAGCGTTTTAATAATGCTTTCGGCGAAGCCTTCAAGATACCGCAAGCGATAGTCCGCAAGGAAGGAGCGCGGATCATGGCTCTATTGGATCCGACGAAAAAGATGAGCAAGAGCGATGAGAATCAGAATAATTGTATCGGCCTATTGGATGATATTGAAGCGGCTAAGAAGAAAATCAAGCGCGCCGTGACCGATTCCGGATCGGAAATCATATTCGATCCGTCCGGCAAACCGGCGCTCTCCAACCTGCTGACTATTTATGCTCAACTAGGCGGCCGGCAGATTTCTCGTTTAGTCAAAGACTATACCGGCAAGGGTTATGGCGAATTCAAATCTGATTTGGCCGATGTCGTCGCCAAGTTCCTGGGCGACTTCCAAAATAAATATCATCAGATTTCCGATAAAGACGTTGAACGCATTCTGGACGAAGGACGTTCTCGCATCGAACCGCTGGCGCAAGCTAAACTACAGCAGGTTCGCCGCCTGATCGGAGTCAGATAAGATTAAAACTATTAAGATTTAAAACTACGCCATATTAAAAAACGGAACTCGGCTGTGTTGAGTTCCGTTTTGTGTTTATTTTAGGAAGAAACAGGTGAAATCAGTGCCCCTTAGCACCAAGAAAGCTTTTTTGCCGCCACTTTTCAAAAATATTGGGTCGATGTCGCCGCCGGCATAGCAGCAATATTCATAGCGATACCTATTTTTGCATATCTGCAACACGGACAAGATGACGCCGCCCCAGATTGCCAGATGTAATAAATATAGTGCTATTACGGTAACCGCATTGAGCCATAGTATTCTGCCGGTATCCGGTTGCCAGGTCAACAGATAGTAGATTGAACTATCGCGGAATGATAATTGATGCTGAAAATAAAAATCATAGTTGCCGATCTTATTTTTCATCAAAGACTCATCTATCCGACAGGCGATTAACCAATCATCGTTATAGATGATAGCTCCATAATTTGACGGGAGAAAGAACCAACGGTCGGATAGCGAGGCCTTATCGATTAATTTAAGATCAAAATTAGAGACATCGCCATTGATATTGTCGATTCTGATAGATCGATAGGATTGCAGATCGACCGATGAATCAGCGCCGACTTGGGTTTTCCGTAGCAAATTTTTTATTATGTCTGGTACCGGCACTGCGACGGGGCGGCTAACGTAGTGGGAATAATTATCTTCCATGTGCTGATATTCAGTCAGCTTTTTCATAATATGTTTTGTAGAGTGTAGCGTGCCAAATATGAAAAATAAAGCGAACCATAGTATGGTTAGATTGATGTAGATGAATTTTTGACCTTTTGCTCCGATTTTTAACCCGCGGTAAATCTTGAATAATTTCATAATCTATTGCTCCTTGTTGTTTATGAACGATTTTTAACCAATAATCTTAACATTTTACAATATTTTTGTCAATTATATATGATATTGTTAATCAAAAAACCGCTATGATTAGCGGTTTTTTAATTCATGGTCATTTTGAGTCTAATCGGCACCAATTCGTTGCGGCCTCGCGGCCGCCGCTCCGACGCGATGTCGGAGGCGACTAATTCTTCTTCCACGTGGAAAGAAGAATCATTCTCCCTAGAAAGGAGGTGATCCATCCACAGCTTCCGCTACGGATGCCTTGTTACGACTTCGTCCCTGTCATCAGTCTTGCCTTCGTCCCACTAATGTGAGCCTTCGGGCACTACCAACTCCCTTGACGTGACGGGCGGTGAGTACAAGACCCGAGAACGTATTCACCGTGGCATAGCTGATCCACGATTACTAGCGATTCCAGCTTCATGAAGGCGAATTGCAGCCTTCAATCCGAACTGAGAGAGGTTTTTAGGGATTGGCTCCACCTCGCGGTTTGGCGTCCCTCTGTATCTCCCATTGTAGCACGTGTGTTGCCCAAGGCGTAAGAACCATGCTGATTTGACGTCATCCCGCCTTCCTCCCATTTAAAACGGGCAGTCTCCCATGACATATAAAACATAGGATTAGGGTTGCGCTCGTT
>JBAZJV010000008.1:0-50170 GCA_041651095.1 Patescibacteria group bacterium | reverse complement strand
CAAGGCCAGAAGGATCTACCGCAAGAAGCGACGCTCGGATTCTAATGAAAGCCCGGAAGGAAACCCCGTATGAAAAAAGACTGTCCGTTAGGGCAGTCTTTTTGAGTGCGGGGAGGAGGTCATTATTTTTTTGCCGTTTTTCAAGTTGACATTGGAGCTGATAATTGATATATTTTATTATTAGTTCATTGTCATTTAAATTTATAATCAATCAAGTAATCACTGAGATTTATATTTTTCATAGAGGAGGAATTATGCCTAATTCAGATGAAGTTCTAGAGTTAACCGAGGAGGCGGAGCATCTTAGATTGCCTGAAATTAACGTCGAATCATTAACTGCGAATAATAGCCAGTCTTTACAAGCTACCCTTAAATTTTACCAGAAAAGCGGCTTATCTTTTTCTGGACAGTGTACGCCCTCAGTAGATGTACATCCTTATAGCTTGAAACGTGAGGCGAGATTCAGAGATATTTTTCCAGCAGTCGGAGACGACAATCTTGATAATCAGTGTCTCACCACCGAGCAGTCCGCACTATATATTTCCCAGCGTCGCCATCGGATCGTAGAAAAAGGTTATGCCACTTGCTGCTTCTTATCTAAAGAGGCCGATCAGTATAAAGTAATTTGCATTTCCCTGTGGCCGAGCTGGTTCGAGAATATAAAAATCGGCTTTTCCAGGCACGCCATAGCAGTCCCTTTTAAAGTTTTACATATTAATTTGACGGGGGCTGATAGTCAGGAAGATTGCTTGGGCTTGATAGGTCGCGGTAATGCTATAATACAAACCTTTCCTTGGGATGATCCTAATTTATTGTCCCCGGAAATGAACATTATAGTTTTACGGTCGAGTTGATTTAAAAACAATGTAGCAAAACCCTCCCGCCATGAGAGGGTTTTTTCAATAAAACTTTCGATTTTATGCTATAATAAAAAGACAAGTATGACCAAATCCGAAGCCAAAATACGTTTAGTCAAACTCCGTCAGGAAATAGACTTCCACCGCCATAACTATCATGTTTTAGACCGGGAAAGCATTTCACCGGCGGCTTTAGATAGTTTGAAGAATGAATTGTTTAAGTTGGAGAACGAGTTCCCGGATCTGGTCACTCCGGACTCGCCGACTCAACGGGTCGCGGGACAGCCGCTCACCAAATTCCGGAAAGCGGTCCATTCGCGGCCGATGATTTCCTTGTTCGACGCTTTCAGCGAGGCGGAAATGGTCGCCTGGGAAGAGCGGAACGTCAACTATCTGGGGCATTCTCTGGGTTCTGATTACTACGGCGAATTGAAGCTGGACGGCCTGGCCATTAACCTGCGTTATGAGCGCGGCCTCTTGGTCCAGGGAGCGACCCGCGGCGACGGCCGCATCGGCGAAGACGTGACCACCAATGTCAAAACCATTAATAGCATTCCTTTGAAATTGCGCGTTCCAACTAGCACTAGCCTGGAGCGTCTCGGCTTGTCTGGACGCGACGCGGCAGCCGTGGCCCGACTGGCGGAAAACGGCGTTATTGAAATTCGCGGGGAGGCGATAATGACCAAGGCGACATTTGCCGCTTTGAATAAAAAATATGCCAGAGCAGGCAAGCCTTTGCTGGCCAATACCCGTAACGGAACGGCTGGCTCCTTGCGCCAATTGGATCCGCGGATAACGGCTGAGCGTAATTTGGAATTTTTCGCCTATGACTTGCTCTTGGCGGACCATGAGCGGGGCGAATTAGCAGCAACGCGCGCCCAGGCCGACCAATTAGCCCGGCTGCTCGGCTTCAAGACTCTGCCGCAGAACCGGGTCTGCCGGAACCTGGCCGAGGTTTTCGCCTTCTACCAGTCCGTGGAGAATAAGCGCGCCGGTTTACCTTTTGAAATAGACGGGACGGTCGTCAAAGTCAATGATCTGAAGCTGTGGCCGGTACTCGGCGTCGTCGGCAAAGCGCCGCGCTATATGATGGCCTATAAGTTTTCCGCCGAGCAGGCGACGACCAAGGTGCGCGATGTGGTCTGGCAGGTCGGCCGGACCGGGGCGCTCACGCCGACAGCGGTATTGGAGCCGGTCAAAGTCGGCGGGGCGACCATCAGCCGGTCCACGCTGCATAATTTCGATGAGATCCGGCGCCTGGATTTGCGTTTAGGCGATACGGTCATTATTGAGCGTTCCGGCGACGTCATCCCGAAAGTCCTGCAAGTCTTGAAGAATCTGCGCGGCGGCCAGGAAAAGAAAGTCAATCCGCCGCGGCGCTGCCCGATATGCGGCGGAAAAGTCATCCAAACTGAGGGTGAGGTCGCCTATCGCTGCGCCAATAAGCGTTGCTATGCGATCAACCTGCGCCAGATAATCCACTTCGTTTCCAAGGGCGCGGCTGACCTGGAAGGTTTGGGTCCGAAGCTTATCGAACAATTCCTGACTGAGGGGCTGATCAAAGATGCGGCCGACCTGTATGCTTTAAAAAAAGACGAATTGTTGAGCCTGGACCGGTTTGCCGAGAAAAAAGCGGATAATGTCATCAGCATGATCAATTCCCGTCGAAAACTGGCGGCCGAGCGTTTCATCTATGGCTTGGGCATCCGCCATGTCGGAGAGGAGACCGCAGCTTTATTGTCCAGCCGACTGCCTCAAGGCGAATTGAAGGTCGGCGATCTAGTCAAATATTTCCAAAAGATGTCGGCGGCGGATCTGGAAAATTTGGAAGACGTCGGACCCATAGTGGCGGAAAGCATCGTGGCTTTTTGGCGCGACGAACATAATTTGCGCTTATTGGAGAAATTCAACGAGCAGGGGGTGAGACTGTCAGTCAGCGTTAGTGGCGCGGCCAACGGAACGACGGGGCAGAAGCGTCCGCTAAACGGCCAGATCTTCGTGCTGACCGGCACTTTGACCGGTTTGACAAGGGAACAGGCCAAAGATAAAATAAAAACATTGGGTGGCCGCGTTAAAGAGAGCGTTGCCAAGGATACGGCTTATGTCGTCGTCGGCACGGAGCCCGGCTCGAAATATGAAAAAGCCAGGAAATTGGGAATTAAAATATTAAGCGAAACGGAGTTTTTACAGCTTATTCAGTCCTGAGGCCAAACAAAAACCCCCTGGCGGGGGAATTTGCTGTCTTGCGACGGTTCCTTTGATTAAGACGAAGGTTGACACTAAAAATATTATAGCAGATATCAGTGGTCGAGTCAACGGAATTGCTGGTGGATCGGCGGGGAGTCGAACCCCGAAGACGTAAGAGTCAACCTTCGTCTCGGGACCGCCACCCGACCCACAGCTGCGCTTAGTATAGCAGAGTCATCCTGATGTCAGCTTTAAATAAAGATAAAATTTTTATAAAATAAATTAAGCATCAGATCTTATATGCCCATCAGCCGGGAAGAAATAGAACACATCGCCGAATTGTCACGCCTAAGCCTGACCGAAGAGGAAAAAGAAAAATTCGGGAAACAACTGGATTCGATTTTGGCGTACATCAGCCAGCTTAACGAAGTGGATACTCGCCGCGTGGAGCCGACGGCTCAGGTAAGCGGCCTGGCCGATGTTTGGCGCCCTGATGAAGTCAAGCCCTGGGATCAATCCGAAGTCGCCGCCGCCTTGCGTCAGGGCGAACTTGAAGGCGGTCAGATCAAAGTAAAACGAGTCTTATAATATGAGCTTGAACACATTGACTTTACAACAAGCCCGGACAAAACTGGATAAAAGAGAAATCACGGCCCTAGAATTGACGGAAGCCTGTCTGGCGCGCATTACCCAAGTTGACGCGGATATCCGCGCCTGCCTCTTGGTTTGCGCCGACGAAGCCCGGACGGCGGCCCGAGCGGCCGATGAGCGGCTGCGGCGCGGCGAGAAAGGTGGTTTGCTGGGCATCCCGTATCTGTGCAAGGACAATATCATGGTCAAGGGCCTGGCAACGACGGCCGCTTCGCGGATCATTGAGAATTATCTGGCGCCTTATGACGCGACGGTCATCAAGAAATTAAAGCAGGCCGGCGCCGTCCTCTTAGGGAAGACCAATCTGGATGAATTCGCCCACGGTGCCTCGACCGAAAATTCCGCCTACGGCCCGACCCATAATCCTCGACACCTAAGTCACGTGCCCGGCGGATCTTCTGGCGGCAGCGCGGCCGCAGTCGCGGCCGATATGTGTATTTTCGCCATCGGTTCCGATACTGGCGGCTCCATCCGTTATCCGGCCAGTTTCTGCGGTGTGTTCGGGCTGAAGCCGAGTTACGGCCGCGTGTCCCGTTTCGGTTTGCTGTCCATGACTTCCTCCACTGATGTTATCGGTCCTTTGACCAAGACGGCTGAAGACGCCGCCCTGGTGTTGCAGGTGATTGCCGGCCCGGATGAACATGACGCGACTACGACACCGGAGCCGGTCGGGAAATATACACAGGCGGTGGCGGCGGCTAAGGATCTAAAAGGAATGACCATCGGCTGGCCGAAAGAGTATTTCATCAAAGATTTGGATTCTCGTGTCGCTGCCCGGGTGCGGGCCGCGGCCGAGAAGCTGGAAGCGGCCGACGCCAAATTCAAAGAAGTGAGCCTGCCTTATACGAAATACGGCATCCCGGTCTATTACATCATTACGCCATCGGAAATTAGTTCCAATCTGGCCCGTTTTGACGGCATCGGCTGGGGCAAGGCGCATCAGGAGGCGGATAATCTTCAGGATTTTTATAAATATAGCCGCGGCAGCGGCTTCGGCCCGGAGGCCAAGCGGCGTATCATGCTCGGCACTTATGCGCTCAGCGCCGGTTATTACGATGCCTATTATAAGAAGGCGCAGGCGGTTCGGACTTTGATCATCAACGATTTTGCCGCGGCGTTTAAGGAAGTTGATCTGTTGCTGACGCCGGCCGCGCCGCATCCGGCTTTCAAGATCGGCGAACATCTGGACGATCCCTTAGCGATGTATCTGGAGGACGTTTTCATGTCCGGCGCTTCGCTGGCCGGTTTGCCGGCGATTTCCGTGCCGGCCGGCCTGGTCGAGCATCGGGAGGGTACGCCGCTCCCGGTCGGCGCCCAGCTGATCGGCCCGCGCCTCTCCGAAGCCGCGGTTTTGCAAGCGGCTAAGATTTTGGAACAAGCTAAATAAAAAATATATGTCCAAGAACAGCCTGGCTAATTTCCGACGGCGCTTAGCGAAGAATCGGCAATACTTATGGCCGACCGGCATCGCCGTTATTTTAGTCGTCATTGTTTTAATTATCGTCGCCCGGAGCGGCCGGCGACCGACGCCGGCGCCGGAGGGAGCGGTTTTAGCCAGGCTGAATAATGTGTCCGGCACCCTGGCTCAGAGTTATGCCGCCAATCAGATTCCGGCGGTGAAATCCGATGACAAGATGTTCGGTCCGGCCAGCGCGCCGCTCAAGGTTTTTGTCTATGAAGATTATACCAACGCTTACTGCGCGGCTTTAGCCGACACCCTGGAAAAAATAAAAGCGGAGGCGGGCGACCGTCTGGCTATCGTGGTCCGGCCTTTTATCATGAAGAATTCGCCAGCGGAGAATCAGGCCATTTTGGCCGTGGATTGCGCCGGCCAGCAGGGAAAATGGCGGGAAATGCGCGCCTTGCTATTCCGACGGGCTAAAAATCAACAACTGGCGGGACTGGATTTGGATACTTACGCGAAACAGATCGATCTGGACGAAGCGTCTTTCCGGGCTTGCTTGACTAATGAAGAAAAATCAGGAAAAATAGAACGGGCGGTAGCGGAAGCGCAGATATATAAGGTGCAGGGCGCGCCGACCATGTTCGTCGGCGGCGAACTGATCCTCGGCGCCCGGCCGTATGCCGATTTCGTCGATTCCAACGGTGATAGGATCGAAGGGCTCAAGACGGTCATCGAGCAGAAATTGGGGCAGAGTTAGGAGTCAGAAGAATTGATACGGTTTGGTAGACGCGATCGTCGATAAGCGATGACTGGCGGGCATAAAAATAAAGAAAGTTAAGGAGAGGTCGCATAGTGGTCGAGTGCGCCGCCCTGGAAAGGCGGTATACCTGAAAGGGTATCGAGGGTTCGAATCCCTCTCTCTCCGCAAGCAAACCGCCGAAAGGCGGTTTTTGCTTGCGGAGAGAGGAGCGAGCCGCCTGCGCGGCTCGCGTTCGGGATTCGAAAGGCCGACGATGCGCACTTGTGCGCCGGAGGCCCGGGTGGTGAATCCCTCTCTCTCCGCGCCTAAAATAAAGACACCCGTTTGGGTGTCTTTATTTTGTGATTGGGAAAAGGGTTCGCAGAAGATTAGGATGAACAGCTATTAACGTTATGAAAATGTTCAGCTTGACGGAGATTGATTTTTCTAGGGTTAGGAGGTAATATTTAATTATCTGAGGAAAAATGACTTAATGATAAAATATAATTTTGTACAAATTAATCAATCGAAACTTTTTAATCGAGTTTTGAGTAAATTTTTACCAGGAGAGCGAGAAATTGTAGAAAGGCCTGCGAGCTTTTCAATTCGTCTAAAAAAAGAGGATTTACATATAATCAATAGGATAATTTTGCTCCCGCCGCACGGATTTACGGCCGATAAGATTAATCTATTAAGTCCTCACCCCGAGGCACGGCGAGCTAAAATCAAGATTCTTGGAAAAATCAAGCCGGAAAACAAGGGATTTGCTCCCGTAAGCAAGGAAGTCAAATTCATATTTTCTCTTTTCAGAGAAGTGCCGACTAAAAAAATTCTTCATATTCTGACTACAATAAATTTTCAACTGAATATTATGGAGAGCAGTTAAAATCCTGGAAAAATTGGTTTTATGTTGTTAAAGAAAACGGCTGGGGCAATTTTCATAATTTAATTAATCTTTCTGATGATTGGGTAGTTTTATTACTGCAAAAAGAACTAACAGACAGAAAGCAAGTAAATATTTCTAAGCAACTGGCCTTATTATCTGGTAGTGAGTCAGAAAAATTGAAAAAAATATTAAAACAGATTGAGCTTAAAGGGGACAAGATTTTTCAGGATAAAAAAATAGTTAATGATTTCTTGAAAATTGATAATAGAATTTTAGCCCCCATCCTTATTAATATGTTGAATTTTCAGGAAACCGGCAAGCATGAGCCTTGCACCTTTTTTGCCCTCTTACTTAAAATCATGAAAACTGATAAAAATCTAATTTCCAGAGAAGTGCATCATGCTTTAAAGATGAGAACAGCGCCTTATTATTATCTTAATGACTTAAAACGTAAAATGTCGGGTATCGTTTATTGTTAGATCATATGAACCAAAAAAAGGATTTCATCCTGGCGGTCATCATCGCAGCTGTGCTGACGGTAGCCGTTTCGGCCGTCTATTATTTCCATGGCGACCGGCCAGGCGGCCGCTTTGATGGTTATGCTGAGTCGCGGCAGCCAGGCGCGCTGGGCGGTGAGCCTCAAGCAGATTTACCGCGCATTTTTGGATTGGCCGGCAAGGAGCCGGGCACGCAGACCTATTATTCAGATCAGCTCGGCGTCGGCTTCACCTATCGGCCGGATGACGAACGCCATCCGGCCATCAGCGAATCCGGCAACAAGATCATGGTCGGCGACCAGTCGGTCGAGCTATTCGCTAAGGACCCCGACCTTAGTTTGCCGCAGGCGCTCCAGGCGAGATTCCTGGCGGGATATAGTCCGGCTGATTGCTTTGTCAAGGTATTCCCGACGGCGGATACCGAGCAGCAACTGCCCGACTACGTCGCCGCGACCATTTCTTTTCCGCCGAGCGACAATCCGGATGGTCCCTGGTGGGGCGGTGCCGATAAGTGTCCGGCAATTTATACTGAAACCAACGGCTTGCAGTATTTTTTGATGAATACGGCCGTACCGGATAAATTCTTATTCGTCCGCATCGGCCAATACGCCGCCGTGCCGGACGGGACGCCGCGTCCGGATGGGGGCGGTTTCAATTGGAGCCATTCTTTGCGGATTCTCAAATAATTAACCTATGAACGGTTTTATTTTCGCCATCGGGGCAGCGATACTTTGGGGCTTGGTCTATACCATTGACCAGAAGATTCTGCACAATACTTCTCCCATGGCCTTGCTATTCGTCGATTCTTTGTTGACCGCTCTTCTGGTATTGCCGTTCTTGTTTTTCGATCACGGCTCGATAAAAGCGCTGCTGTCCTCCGGCCGCCTGAACTGGACGCTCATCATCAGCTCGTTGCTGTTGGCCGCCTTGGCTAACTTCCTGATTTTTTCCGGCATCAAGCTGATCGGCGCCTCGGCGGCATCGATGATTGAGATTACTTATCCCTTTTTCGTGGTCTTGTTTAGCATCCTGATCTTGCGCAGCCAGCCTAATATTTGTTTTTACCTCGGCGGCGCCTTGGTTTTCATCGGTTCCGCCATTATCATTTATTTCCATTAGTTTAATATTATGAAATTAATTCTCTTCGGCGGCGCCGAAAGCGGACAGGCAGAGCGGGAAGTCAGAATGATCGTCCAGATCATTAATGAAATTAAGCCGCGGCAGGTCCTGCATATTCCTTTCGCCCGTATTACGACTAATGAGGCGGAATGGACCGGCGACTGGTTCGGGCGCTATGCCCGGCTGGCTGGCGGCATAGAATATTTGAACGCGGCGCGCCGCGGCGATATTGCTAAGGTAAAAAGACCGCTGGTATTCATCAGCGGCGGCAGTCAGAATTTTAATTTGCTCAAGAAACTTAAAGCCAGTCCGCGGCTCCGACGATTAATCAGTGAGGCGTCGGTCGTCATCGGCGAATCCGCGGGCGCGATGGTCTTGGGAGCGTACTTGCGGTCTAAGGGCGGTCCGGGCGGCAGTGCTTTGGTCAAAGGGCTCGGCATTATCAAAGATACCATCATTGAACCGCATTATACGCAGCGGGCCCGCCAGGCATTGCTTGTCCAGGAAATGGCTGAAACCGGCGCCAGATACGGCCTGGGTATCGACGCTATGGTCGCGGCGGAATTTATGAGCGGCGGTTTTCCCCGGCGCATCAAGAAGATCGGCCGGGGCCGGGTGGAGTTAAAAATAAATCGCGGCCGGCTTTGAAGCGGCTTATTCCTTCGGCTTATGAAAAATCCAGACCTTATTCGATCTGGATTTTTATTTCGTGAAACATTTGTTATTTTGCCAACGCGCTTATCGCGTTTGGCCTTATTAGAATTTGAAATTTTTTTCCGTCGACCGATATGTCGAACGGATCTAACATCGTCGGTTCTTTCCGGCTGCCGGAATTTTGCAGTTTTTGGCGAACCGCAGTCAGTATCTGTTCGCGGTCAATTTTGAGTTTTCTCCAGGTGCCGTCTAGATAGTATATCTCCAAAGTATCCAACAGGCTTAGGTTCCCTTGGTATATCCAGCTCTTGGCATAGGCGAATCGTAAACCGCCGTTTCCGCTCAAACCAGGAGTCTCCGGCACAGCTGCGATCCGGTCCGGATTGATAAAAACGCGGCCAGCATCATTAATTAGCAAATTAATATCGTCTTTTGGTAAAGATGAGAAGTATAATTGGATGTTATCAGCATTTTCTGGATAATATTCTCTGACTATCCGCAATGTGTCACCACGATAGTCGATATTAATGAACCGCTGTTCAGGCTGAGCGGTTTCCTTCAGGCCGGGTAGCAGCAGTAAATATTCTTCCTGCCAGGCGCCATTGTCGGTTATAGTCATATTATAGACTAAGAACCGGGTCGTTTTGTTATCCTCCGCTGCCGTTGGCAATTCGTGGCAGCCGGTAGCGGCTAGGAGCAGAATTATTAACGAGGAAAACAACTTGCTATTTTTCATCAATTCCTCCCTTTATATTGTGAAATTACTATTAATTAAAGTCGATTAAGTGCAATCATGATACAATTTTTATTGTCTACTGTCAAATATACGTTTATGATCCAAGCAATATTCTTAATAGCTTCTGCCGGAAACTAATTTGATTAAAATTTTCTGCTACCCGTTGCCGGGCATTAGCTCCGAATTCGGCTCTTAGCCGGTCATCGCCCAATATCTGGTTGATGGCCTGAGATAGGGCCAGCGGATCGCGGGGCGGGACGCTCAGGCCGCTGATGTTATGTGGGCTGACCTCGCTGACGCCAGTCGGCAAAGCGGTGTTTATTATCGGTTTACCATAAGCCATCGCTTCCAGCTGGACTAAGCCGAAGGCCTCATTGTTAGTCACAGAAGGAAGAATGAACAAGTCGCAGGCGGCGTAAAAAGGCCGCAGATCAGGCACCGGTTCGATGATTTTGACCCGATTTCCCAGGTCCAGCCGTTTGATAAGATTCGCCAATCTGCCCGCTTCCGGCCCGGCGCCGATGATTATCAGTTTCGCTGCCGCGCCAGGCATTTGGCCGCTCTTGTCCGGTGTCTGGTCGGCCTTTAAAGCCTTGATCAGATAATCAAATCCCTTATAAGGGACCAGGCGTCCGACGCTTAAGAGCAGCGGTCGGCCGTAAGTCTGCCTGATTTTTCTGGCCGCTTCTTTCGTTTCGGCATCAGCAGTGAAGCGGTCGAGATCGACGCCGAAATGGATCACTCGGCATTTATCAGCATATTTTTTTAAAAGTGGTGAAGACGCCGGCAGATTATGACTGCCGACGAAGATTGCGGTCGCTTGCCGTAAACCGATTTTAAGGAAAGGCAGGAATAACCATTTACTCCATCTTTGACGGACGATATCGCTATGGTACCAGATGAATAATGGCTTGCCTTTGAGCAGCGGCCAGGCCAGGAAGGCGAGCGGGAAGGGGTGATGTATCAGAACGGCGTCATAGTTCGTCCGGAGTTTGGCTAGGAGCCGGAAAAAATCCCAGGAGAGCGGCATGCCCAGAAGCTTTCCGCTGCTCGCGGCGCGGTAGACGGTAATGTCGTTAATCCGTTCTTGCTGGCGCGCTCCCCGAACCTGGCAGGCCAAGACGTCTATAGTCAGGCCGGCTTGGCCGTTCAGCCCCTCGGCGATATCCTGGACGACTTTTTCCACGCCGCCCAGCCAGGGATAATAGAATTTATTGATCTGTAGGATTCTCATAGCTTAAAGCATTGTTGGCAGATACGGTAAAGCCGATCGGCGGAATCGTTCCAGGAGTAGCGTTTGACATTTTCGTAGCCGCGCTCGATCAGGTCCAGACGTAAGGCTTGATCATCCGCCAGCTTGGCCAGGCCGGTTGCGATGGCGGCGATATCTTCCGGATCGACTAAGATTGCGGCATCGCCCGCCACCTCGGGCAGAGAGGCCGCTCGGGCGGCCAGCACGGGCACCCCTAAGGATTGGGCTTCCAATACCGGTAATCCGAAACCTTCATAACGGGAGACTAGTACCAGGGCGACGGCTTGCTGGATCAGGGCGCCCTTGTCTTCTTCGGGGATGAAACCGGTGAAGCGGACTTGTCTGTCTAGCTTGAGCTCCTGGATCAGCCGTTCCAGAGCCGGCATCAGGCTGTTCTGCTTGCCGGCAATGATCAGTGAATAAGCAGGTCGCCGGGCGCTGAATATCTTGAAGGCCATGATTAGCCCAGCCAGATTCTTGCGCGGATACATGTTGCCCAGGTACAAGAAATACGGTTTAGCGGTCGGTTGTGGCGCCGTAGCCGGTTTTGACGGATTTAGCCGATACTGAACCGGCACCCCCTCGGAAATATTGCTTATTTTATCCGAATCGATTCTTAGGAGCCGGCTGATTTCTTGTTTGGCGAATTCGGATACTGTCACAATAGCCAGCGAAAAATGCTTGGCCGACCAGATGGCCGGATATAGGAATAACCGGGACCAGAAACGGGACTCTTCCCGGAAGCGCCAGAAAGCCAGATCGTGGATAGTGACGACTTTTTTTCGGTAAAAGAGCGGCAGGGCCAGGGACGGACAGAACAAGACATCGATTTTTTCGGCCCGGAGCAAGCGAGGCAAGCGCCATTGCTGATAAATGATCAGAGCCAGGCGAGTGAGTTTTTTAAAATCATGGTTGATCACTCTTACGGCCGCCGGCCGCTGGTCTATTAGCGATTGCGACCATTGATTGGTGAATAGTATCACTTCGTCGCCTGGGGCGACTATTAGATGCTCGATCAGATTCTGGGCGAAGACCTCGATGCCTTGCCGGTCGGTATATTGGATGAGATTAATGCCGATTTTCATGATGGTGTTCAGTTTAGATTATTGACGTGGCTTAAGCGCTAAATGTCGATATGGCCAGCGGATGAGTCTCAGGATGGTCTTCGCCCATTGGCCGTAATGCTTGGCGAATAAATATTCCTGGGATTGGAAGTATAGATCTCTTTTGAGCGGACTAGCCGCCAGACTGGCGCCTTGGCGGTGGATGACGTCGGCCGACAACTCTCGTTTTATTCGGTATCCGGCCTGCCGTACCCGCCAGCACAGATCGACATCTTCCAGATAAAGAAAAAAATTTTCATCCCAGCCGCCCAGCGCCCGAAAAACCTCCCGCCTGATAGCCAGGGCCGCTCCGCTGGTCCAATCAGCGCGCCGGGGGAAATCGTTGTCCTGTCGGGCGATCAGGTTTTTATATAATAAGTATCCCAGGCTCGGGAAGGGGCCGTAAGCTTTGGCCTGCGGTCGGCCGTCTTCACCGACCAATCGTGGTGCGACTATGGCCACCTGAGAGTCATCCTGAAAAGCGGCGCCGACCGCCCGCAGGATATCGGTTTTCAAGAAAGCATCGCTGTTGAGGAAGAATAAATATTGGCCGCCGGCTAGCTCGGCGCCCTGATTATTCGCCCGGGCGAAACCGAGATTCTCCTGATTGCGAACCAGCCGGATGCGCTCGGCGAATTCGCCGGCCAGGCGGTCGGCACTGCCGTCATTCGAACCGTTATCGATAACGATAATCTCGTACGATCCGCGACAGTTGTTCAGGATCGACGTCAGGCAGCGAACAGTCAATTCCGCCGTACGGTAGTTAACGATGATGAAAGAAAAGTCCATAGATGTGGCGCTTGATAGGGAAAGGATATTTTTTATCCAGCAATTTCCAGATCTCATAAGCGCTGATCAGGCGGGCGGCCTGGATCGTCCGGCGTTCCTCGATCAGGCGGGGTAGAGCTTGCCAGAATTCGCGGTAGGCTTGCACCAGCTCCGCCCGGTAATGGTGCCGGCGGCTGCTGAAGAAATTGCGCAGCTGGCCCAGGAGCAGACAGGGGAGGAGCGGGATCAGCAGGGCGAGCGGATAATTTCGAAAAATCAGGTAGAGGCCGTTCCTGACCATCAGGAAATAAGTTTGGTTCTGTCGCTGCCGGCTGGTGCCGCCGTCGACGTGGTAGAGCCGCGCGGCGGGCACGAAGTAGGTCTGGTAGCCGATCAGGTTGGCTCGGAAACTCAAATCAACGTCTTCCAGATAGGCGAAAAAGTTCGCGGCGAAACCCTGCAGGCGTTCCAATACCTCTTTCCGGTAAATGGCGCCGCCGGCGCAGGCGCCGAAAATCCGTTCTATAACCTCGTATTGTCCGCGGTCTATTTCGCCTTGGCCGCGCTTGCTGGCAAGACCGTAGATCGATAACCGGTCGCCGGCATCATTGATCAGGCGGCGGTCTGCGAAATATAGCATCTTGGGAGCGGCCACGGCGGCCTGGGGCTGGCGGTCCAAGAAATCGTTTAATTTTTCCAGGCAATCCGGAGTTAATTCCGTATCGTTATTCAGCAGAAAGACATATAATCCCGCCGCCCGTTCCCAGCCTTGATTGACCGCCCGGCTGAAGCCGAGGTTGTCTTCATTCCTGATGATTTGGGCGTCGGGATAAAGATGGTTGACGATGGATAAGGAATCATCTTGCGAACCGTTGTCGACGATGATCAGTTCGAAATCTTGATAACTCTGGGATTGCAAGCTGGCCAGGCAGGTGTCAAGGAAGCGTTCGCCGTTCCAATTGGGGATGACGACGGATATTTTAGGCGCCGGCGTTACCGGTTCTTTTGCCGGCCGAATCCTTTCCCAGACCAGGAGCAGGGTTTCGGTTTCCGGATATTTATCCGGACTGATCCGGCCGTCCGGAGACTGATAATAGAAATTCAGCCGGCCCGATCGTTCCAAGAATCGGAAATCAGCTTCGCTTAAGCGGAATTTGCGGTGGTGTTTGTTATGCCCCGGTTCTTCCTGGTAGGGAACGCTGACGATCAATTTCTCCCGGCAATGTTCCAGAAGGCCGTTCACGGCCGTTTCCAGATCTTCATCCAGATGTTCCAGGGTTTCCAGGCAGACGATGACATCGGCGGTTATTCGGTTATCCGCCACCGTGCCCTGGTAGAAATTGATTTTAGCCGACCGTTGATAATGACGGCGGGCGAAATCAAGGGCGGCAGCCTCGGTGTCTACCCCGCTGATCCGCTGGCAATTGTCGGCGAGCAGCAGAGTGCCGTAGCCGGTGCCGCAGGCGATGTCCAGGATTTCCCCGGTCGCGCCGATAACCGATTGGGCGAATCGGTAGCGCGCCAGGCTGCTGGTTTCAGTTACGCCGAAACGGCGGTGGATGATCGGATCAAATCGCTCGCCGTCGTTCAGAGTCGAATCGCCGAACCAATGGAAGAAACGGATGCGAGCCAGATGGAAGACGCGCCAGGGGCGCCGCAATAGTTTAAATATCTTTTTGCCGTAGCTGGTCATATTTTATCTTCCGTTCCGGTTGAAAATAGTCGCGATAGTCCGGAGGGCGATGGAAACATCTAGATAAGCTGAACGCCGTTTCAGGTAGAATAGGTCGTACTGCAGTTTTTCTAGGCTGTCCGGCAGGGATGAGGAATGATATTTGCCGGAAATCTGGTCCCAGCCGGTCAGGCCCGGCTTGATGAGCAGGCGGGTCGCGTAGAAGGGGATTTGCCTGGCCAGTTCGGCGGCGAATTCCGGTCGTTCGGGCCGCGGGCCGATCAGGCTCATGTCGCCTAGCAGGATGTTGATGGTCTGCGGTACTTCATCCAGCCGGCTACGGCGCAGGAAAGAACCGAAGCTAGTGACCCTTTCATCGTCTATGGCCGTCATCGCCAGATTATTGTTTTCCACCCGCATCGTCCGGAACTTGATGACCGTAAAAGACTGGCCGTGCCGGCCGAGGCGCGCTTGCCGGAAAAAAACCGGCCCGCGGCTGCCCAGCTTGATCAGGAGAGCGATAAGCGGCCAGGCGGGCAGAGAAACGAGCAGGATCAAGACGGCGGCGATATAATCTACCAACTGCTTGAAGAAATCAAAATAATTCTTCGTCCCTTCCTGCAAGTTGGTCAGGAACCAGTCCGGTCCGATCGCTTCCACCGGAACTTTGCCGGTCAGCAGTTCATAGAAATCCGGATAGTTGAAGAAGCTGATCTTATAGGCCAGGCAGGCAAAGAGCGCGGCGCTGATCCGTTCATTATCGCCGAAATCATCAGCCACCACGACCGTATGGATATTTTGGCTCCGGACGGCTTCGGGCAGGACGGCCAGATCAGCCGGTCCGGCCGCCGTCCAGGCTATCCGGTAGCCGGCGCCGGGCCGGGCCGCCAATTCCGCAGCCAGTTTTTTAGCGCGCTGGTTATCGCCAATCAGCGCCAGGTTTTCCTTGAGCAGCGGCGAGTGTATGGCTAGCTGCATCAGCCGGCGCCAAAGCAGGAACCAGACTAGGAACAGCAAGCTGAAGATCGCCAGGTTGGTCTTCGGCGTTATTTCCGTGTTGGCGTTGAGATAGAAATAAAGGATCGAGAGCAGACCGCTGGTAATGGCGACGCTGAGGCTGCCGCTCAGGAATTCCCGGCTTTTGACCCGCCAGTTCAAGCTATAGAGATTATTGATATAGATGAGCAAGAGCCAGATCAGGAAGACCGGCCAAAAAATCGGCCAATGCCGCAGCCAATGATGGCCGATCAGAGTGGAGGGGTAGCGTATCGCCAAAGTAGCCAGCAGAGCCAGATGCAAACCCAGCAGATCCCCCAACAGCAGGATGACTTGTTTCAAACGGATAAGCATGATCGCGAAGATTATAAACTGCTACCAATATATCAGTTTGGGTGGCAAAAATCAATGAAAAATTGGATAAATATTGGTTTATTATCATCAAAAAGTATGCTACAATGAAATCAGATGGACGAGATCAGTTTATTAATGATTTTATTATGCTAGAATTAAATAAAAAAAATCCTGAGCGCTATTTAGCGATTTTTCCGGTTTTGCTGTTTTTATTTTTTTCACTTCTCGGCGCCTCAGCGCTCTCCGCGGCCGCCACTCAGGTCAAGACGGCAGACAGCCCGACTGTCTATTTCTTGAGCCATCGTTACAGCGTTAAGAAACCGTACATCAACGAAACTTCCTATTTAAGCTACGGGAATAAATGGTCCGATATCAAGACTGTCAGCCAGGCGGAATTAAGCCAGTGGCCGGTCGCCCGGTTGTTCCGAGCTGCCGGCGGACAGGATATATATTACATTAGCGGCGCCCGCAAAGTCTTGATAAAGAGTCCGGCCGATCTGATCAGTTTTAATCTGGCCGGCGATCCGGTTTTGGAAGTCGGTGTCACCGACCTGGCCCAGTATCAGACGGCGGGCTATGCCGATGTCGGCTGGGAAGAGCCGGCCGCGGATACGCCTCGTCTGACCGTACTGAGTGACCCGGTCCCGGTCACTAATGATAATAGCCTGGTTACCAATACCAACCGGAACCTGCTGGGCATTTTTCGGTTCCGGGCGCCGGATCAAATTGCCACCTTGACCGCGTTCACCCTTGATCTCAGCGGCATTTATACGCGCAGCATCGTCGGCAATATAGTCGCCTTTGACGAAAATAATCATGATTATGACGCTAATATCAATTGGCGCCAGACCGACCATCAGATCATCGTCCAAATGCGCCCGCCGCTCGAGTTCAAGCCGAACGAAGAGAAGATTATTCGGATTCTGGCCGATCTGGCGGCCTGTCCGACCTGCACAAATCAGATGATGCGACTGGAGCTGACCAGCGCCTCCGGTGTCACGGCTTCTTTGCCGGCCACCGCTGACGCCTGGCCTATTCAGGGCACGCAATTCAAATTGGTCGCCAATGACAAGATATTGGCGCAGCTTAAATTCCAGGCCCTGCCCCTGGATACGGACGGCACGGTCGCCGGCGGCAGCCGGTTGATCAGCCGTCTGGCCGTGTCGGAAGCATCCGGCAGCGAAGATGCCATCATCAAAGAAATCGTTTTCCTGAATAACGGTTCGGCCGGCAAGGATGATTGGGAGAATTTTCGTTTGCTTAAAGACGGCCAGGTTGTCGCCCGGGCCGCGGAGGTGGACAATAATGGCTGGATTAATTTTCCGATCAATTATCTGCGTATTAACAAGTCCGGCGCCAGCGAATTGACGGTGGAAGCCGATCTGACCAATGATTATAAGCCGCAGGCGACTTACAGCCTGCAGGTCTTGCGGGTGACGGCGGCGGGCAATACTTATAATCTGACCTTGAATCCGGAAATCGGCAACATCAGCGAAGTTCATACTTTAGATTAAAGATAATTTATTAAATCTATGATTAAGGGTTGTGAAGTGATTAAAAGAATGGCGGCCGGCTTGGGCGTCGTTTTATTGGCGTTCAGTTTTTCAGCCGTTTTGCCTCGGCCCGCTGCGGCCGCCGATACCTGCAGCGAGAATACTGTTTTGGATGTCGTAGTGAAGGACCCGAGCGGCGCTTTCATCCCCAATGCCCGAGTCGATGTCTATAAGCAGGTGACTGACGCCAACGGCGACGCGCGTCCGTCCGCCAAAGTAGCCGGCGGCAGCACGGACTCGGTCCTGGGCACCGTGCATCTGAGCTGGCGCAACAGCAGCGTAGCCAGCGATACCTATGCCGTCCGGATCCAGACCATCAGCAAGGATAGCGCCAGCTTCTGGTATTACGGACAAAAACTGGATTGCGGGCAGACCGCGACCCTGACCAAGACCTTGAGCGGCATCCTTGTCATCCTGCACGACGCCACCGGAAATCTGCTGACTAAGACCGGTTTTAACGTTTATTCCCAGATTTACAGCCAGAGCGGCCAGCCGCTTCGGCAACTCAAAGAATCACTAGCCAGTCCGAACAGCGGCGTGAGCGGCCAGGTCAAGGTTTATCTGCCGCAGGGCAGCGTACGCAGCCTGGACGGTACGATCAGCGATCATTATACTCTGGACTTGTCTCGTAACGGCCGCCGTTTCAATTATTATAATATCCAGGTGCGTGACGGAAAACTGACTACGATCAACTATTATATCAGCGCCCTGAATGTCAAACTGCAGGATCCGTCCGGCGCCCTGTATCCGAGCGGCACCAAAATCGAAGTCTTCAATCAGACCGTCGATCAGGACAATAACCGCCAGAAGGGAACCAAGGCTGGCGATTTCACGCTCGGCTCCGACGGTTATGGCGTTTTCGAAGCGCCGGCCGGGATCTACGTGCTCAGCGTCAAGGGGAAGAACGGGGTCTATCAATATTTTTGGGATGTCGCGATCGATGAAGGCCGGGCGAATCAATATACCCTGACCGCGGAGGAAACCTCGTCGTCGGTCACGACCGCTTGTCAGAATAATTCCACCTTTACTTTGACTTTGCGCAATTATGCCGGCGACATCATTCCCGGGGCGAAATTCGAATTATACGAGCAGAATATCGACGCCAACGGCGCGCCGACCGCCGGTAATCGCGTGGGCGGCGGCACGATCGCCGATTCCGGTCAGGCTGCTGTCAGTTTCCGGCCGGACCCCCGCGAACTCTACGCTTTGAAAGTCTGGGACAAACGCTCGGATCTGGGCGAATTCTGGTTCTACAGCGTGACGCGCTTCGTCTGCGATTATGACCGGAGCGTGACCAAGTATCTGCCGGCGTTGCGCGTAGTTTTACGTGATAGCCGGGGGCAGCTGCTCCGCAATTATAATTTTTCCCTCTATGCTCAGGAATACGACGCGGACATGCATCCCTTCTTCCAGAGCAGCGATTTGATCGCTAACCTGAAAACGGATGGCGGCGGACAGGCGACGGTCTATGTCGCGCCCTTCAACACTTATCGCCGCGGGCAAACCGGCGATTATGCCTTAAGCGCCAAGGACACGAGCGGCAATCTCGCCACCTTTTATAATATCACTATCCCTCAGGATAAGGATTATTCCTTTCAGGCCAAATTCAGCGGCTTAAGCGGCGCATTGCGCGACGCGTCCGCACATCCGATCGCCAATCGGGAGATCCGGCTGTATGCCTTGGGTACGAACGGCGCCGCCACCGGGCAGCCGCTACTCAAGACCAAGACTGACGCCAAGGGTTATTTCAGTTTTGAATATCCGGCCGGCAGCTATGTCCTGGCATCCGTAGATGATTTGAACCGGGAAAACGTCTTCGGCCGAGCTACTATCAACCAGGGCGGTAACAGCACCAAGCTGGTGACGAGCAGCATCACTTTCAACCTGTCCAATTCCCAGGTGTCCGGCGCTGGCAATTCGCTGACCTTGTATTCCTTGGCTAGCGGCGGCAATAACAGTTATTATCGCCAGGATAAGGCCGGGACGGTCAAGCTCAGCGGCGGCAAATCCGCGGTCGTTTCTCTGGCTGCCGGTCCGTATCTGGCCGTCTATAACGGTAAGGATAACCAGGAATTCGGCCAGGCTTTTTATGCCAAGAACGGCAGCGCTTATACGGTTTCTTTCGCCACGAACGCCAAATACCTGCTCAGCGCTGGCCAGACTTTTAATTTATCGAGTGTGACCGCCGGCGCCGTCGCCGTTTCCAACGCCGATTCCGGCTCTGGTTCCTCGTCCGGCACCGCCTCCGGCCTATCTGGCCGGCTGGGCGGCCGGATCCTGTTGCAGGTAGAAGACAAAGGCCAGGCCTGGTATGTCAATCCCGCGGATAGTAAGCGTTATTATCTAGGCCGGCCGAGCGACGCCTTTGATGTGATGCGTCGGGTGGGCTTGGGCATCTCCAATCAGGACTTCGCCGCGTTGGAGAAGAATCCTAGCGCCTGGCGGCGCCTGGCCGGACGCATCTTGATAAAGACGCAAGACAGCGGCAAAGCTTATTATTTCGATCCGGTCCGCCTGAAGCTGCATTATCTAGGCCGGCCGAGCGACGCCTTCAACGTGATGCGCAGTCTCGGTCTGGGCATCAAGACCGGCGACTTGACTCAGATCAAGGCCGGCGTTAATTAAAGCCGGAAAGTTATTAATTTTAAGATATGGCGCAGACGGAATACAATTGGCCGCGCATCGGCAATGATCAGGTCATCGAATTCCTGGAGCGCAGCCTGAAGAACGGGCGGATCGCCCAGACTTATATTTTCGCCGGCGCCGAGGAGCTTGGTAAATCTACCATCGCTTTGGCTTTCGCCCGCAATCTGCAGGGCAACCCGACCGGTTTTAACAGTGATTTGCATATCTTGGCGCCGGAGGCCGATCAGAAAGGGATTTCTATTGAGGCGACGCGCCAGTTCATCAAGCTGCTTAATTTGAGTTCTTTTTTGAATTCCTATAAGATCGGTGTTATCAAAGAAGCGGAGTTGCTCAGCGAGGAAGCGAAAAACGCTTTATTGAAGACCCTGGAAGAACCGCGGGAGCAAGTCGTCGTCATCTTGCTGGTGACGGACGAGAACCAACTGCCGGCGACTATTCTCTCCCGATCCCAGATCTTGTACTTCCACCCCGTACCGGCCGAAATCATCTATGATTACCTCATTGAAAATTACGGCGCCAACCGTTCCTTAGCCAAGGATCTGGCTAATCTGGCATTGGGCCGGCCGCTGATCGCCCTGCACTTATTGGAACACCCGGAAGAATACGCTGCTTATCTGGAGAAAGCGGAACACTGGCTCTCCTTGCCGGCGCTCGGCTTGAACGAACGCCTGGCAGTATTGGAAAAGTTTTTTAAAGACCGCACCTGGAGCAAGCAGGCGACCGCCGCGGCCGGCGAGCTGATCAATCTGGCCGAAAGCCTGTCTCGCGACCTGTTTCTGCTGAACCTGGGCCAACCGGAACGTTTGCAACATTCGGCGCTCAGCGCCAGCTTGGAAAAGACTTTAGCCGTGCTGAGCGCGGCCGCTGGCGGCGACAGCACCCCGCTCATCCTCCGGCAGCTGAAGCTCCTGGCGCAGGCCAGGGAATACCTGGCGGCGAACGTCAATCCGCGCCTGGTCCTGGAACAAATCGTCATTAATCTATAATATATGTCGTTAAAAAATCTAAGATTATTCATCCTGTTGCCTTTGGTGGCATTACTGGCCTCGGCCTGTTCGGTGACGACCAATTCTTCCGGCGTGAGCGGCGGCGTCGACAGCAGCGTCTTTTTGTCCACGAACAGCGGCGACAGCTGGCAATCGATGACGAGCGTGCCGACGACCAGCGGCCGGCCGGGATCGATCGCCGAACTCAACGTGAACGTGATGACTATAGATCCGGAAGACAGCCTGGCCGTCTACTTGGCGTCTTTCGATCAGGGATTGTATTATACCTATAAGATCACGGACGGCTGGCGGCGGGTGAGTGAGCTGCCCGTAGCGACCGTTAACGATGTCCGCGTCGATCCGAAGAATAAGTGCGTCATCTACGCGGCGCTGGCCAACCGCCTATACCGTTCAGCGGACTGCGCCCGGTCCTGGACGCAGGTCTATTTCGATAGCAACCAAAGCGTCGCGGTGACGACCATCGCCGTCGATCACTATAACTCCCGCAACGTCTATATCGGCACTTCACGGGGCGAAATCATTAAGACCATCGATTCCGGCGCTTCCTGGCGGACGATCCAGCGTCTGGAAGAAGGGGTCGCGAAATTAAGCATTTCACCGCAGGATAGCCGGCTGATCTTCGTCGCCAGCAGCAAGAACAAGATTTACAGCTTCATTTCCAATACCAATACCAATGCGGCCGATTCCCAGAATATCGATCAGAACTTCCTGGTCGATAACTGGACGGATCTCAATACGGTCCTGAAGGATTTCAATCTGGGCAGCAGTTTCCGGGATATTGTCATCGATCCGTCGAACGGCGTCATTTATCTGGCGACCGACAAGCTGATTCTGCGTTCGCCCGACAACGGCGTCACCTGGGAAAACGTCAAGCTGCTGCCGCCCGAGAAAGACACGGTCATCAACGCTTTCGCCGTCAATCCGCAGGATCCGGACGTCCTTTATTATGTGACTAATACCGCCTTTTTCCGGTCCACGGACGGCGGCACGACCTGGACGACCAAGAAGCTGCCGACGGCCCGGGCCGGCCGCAGCCTGCTCGTCGACTTCGATAACCCGAACAACCTTTATCTGGGTACTGTTAAATTAAAATAATTTAAATTTATGAATCAATATTTGCAAGCCAAACAGGCGGAATTTGCCAATGCTTTGGATTTTTTCAAGAAAGAAATCGGCGCGCTGAGGACCGGCCGGGCTAACCCGGCCGTACTCGACGCTGTGCAGGTCGAAGCTTACGGCGTCCTTAATCCGCTCAATGCCGTCGGCAATATCGCCGTTTCTGATGCGCGCAGCATCGTCATCGCTCCCTGGGACAAAGGGGTTATAAAGAGCATTGAGAAGGCGGTAATCGAAGCTAATCTGGGTTTAGGCGTAGTAAATGAAGGCGATAAGATCCGCCTGACCGTGCCGCCGCTTACCGAAGAGAACCGCAAGGACCTGGTCAAGAAGCTGAACGAAAAGATGGAAAAGACCAGGGTCATCCTGCGCGGCGCCCGCGATAACGTCAAGAACGCCGTGGAAAAATCTTTCGGAGACAAGGAGATCAGCGAGGATGACAAATTCCGCTTCATCAAGGAACTCGACGAATTTTCCGCCAAGAAGAACGAGGAACTGAAAGATGTCCGGGACCGGAAAGAGGCGGATATCATGGCCATCTAATCATACTCTTTTATGTTGTTGACTATCGTCATATTTGTTTTAGTTTTGAGCGTTTTAGTGGCGGCGCACGAGTTGGGCCATTTTTTCACGGCCCGGCTGTTCGGCGTCCGGGCGGAGGAATTCGGTTTCGGTTTTCCGCCGCGCGCGGTCGGCTGGTATAAGAATCGTTTCGGGCGCTGGCGCAAAGTAGTCGGCAACCGGGACATGGACAGCCTGCTCAGTAGCGCCGACCAGAATTTGCATCCGGCCAGCCGAGCTACGATCTGGTCCTTGAACTGGCTGCCCATAGGCGGTTTCGTGAAAATAAAAGGGGAAGACGGCGGCGATAAGGATCAGTCGGACAGCTTCGGCGCGAAAAAAATCTGGCAGCGGGTGATTATCCTGGCGGCGGGCGTAGCAATGAATATCATCCTGGCCTGGCTTTTATTTTCCGGCGGTTATCTTATTGGTTTGCCGCAATCTACCGATCAGCTGGGCCCCCGGGCTATCGTGAGCGATGCCGCCGTGGTTATCGCCCAGGTCATGCCGGATTCCGTCGCCCAGCGAGCCGGTCTGCAAGACGGAGACATTATCCTGAGCGTCAATGGCCAGCCGGTCGGTACGGAACAATCCTTGCAGGACGCGATTGCGGCCAACGCCGGAGAACCGGCGACCTTGCTGATCAAACGCGGCGGCGGGGAAGAGACGGCGACGGTCGTGCCGCAATCGGTTAACGGCGCCCGGGCGACCATCGGTATCGCCATTTTCGCTTCCGGCTCCGTCCGCTATCCGTTTTTTGACGCGATCCGGGAGGGCCTGAAGACTACCGGTTGGGTCTTAGATCAGATCGTTCGGTCTTTATTCAATCTGCTTAGCGAAGTATTTAAAGGCCAGAGTGTCAGCGGCGATTTCGCCGGTCCGGTCGGCATCGCGACGATTACCGGCCAGGCGGCCCGTTTAGGTTTTACTTATCTATTGCAATTCATGGCCTTATTATCCTTGAATTTGGCGGTCATCAACATCATCCCGTTTCCGGCGCTGGACGGCGGCCGGATAATTTTCCTGCTGATAGAGAAAGCCAAGGGCCGGCCGGTCCGCAAGGAAGTGGAGACCTTGATCCATAACATCGGGTTTTTGCTGTTGATTGCCCTGGTCGTTTTCGTGACTTTCAAGGATATAATTAAATTATTTTAAAAGATATGCAGATCAATATCAAAACGACCAGGTTGGAGCTGACGGCAGCGATCCGCGATTACTGCCAACTGAAAATGGATATGGCCGCCAAGTATCTGGGCGACACCCAGGTGATCAATTGCGACGTGGAACTGGAAAAAACGGTCGGCGGCCAGCATAAGGGCGAGATCTTCCGGTCGGAAGTGAATTTGGAAATACCGCACAAGCTCCTGCGCGTGGAGAAAACCGAGAAAGACTTATACAAAGCGATAGACAAGGTCAAGGACGATTTGGAAATGATGATCAAAAAGCATAAGGAGAAAGGGCTGGATAAGAAGAGGGGGAAATAGGGAGGCGATCGGTTTTGGGCTATTAAGAAATTTAAAAACGCCGGCGACTGCCGGCGTTTATTAATCAGAAAACGGAATTTTTATATAAAATTGTCAATATTTATTTAATCACCAATACGTATTATACTAAAATTAGAGCTAAAGGATGACTTGAGTCTTATTTATTTTTAGCTAAAATTAGAGCATTATGAATCTATTGAATCTATTCGGTGATGCCAATGAAAAAGTTATCAAATCTTTACAGCCGACGATTGCCAAAATCGCCAGTTTCGAGCCGGCTTTGCAGCCATTATCCGCCGAAGAATTAAAAGCTAAGACCGGCGAATTCAAGAATCGCCTGGCTAACGGCGAAACTTTGGACGACCTGCTGCCGGAAGCCTTTGCCACTATCCGCGAAGCCGCCGGCCGCGTTTTGAACCAGCGCCATTTCGACGTTCAGCTCGTCGGCGGCATCATTTTGCATCGCGGACAAATCGCCGAAATGAAAACCGGCGAAGGCAAGACCTTGGTCGCGACCTTGCCGCTATATTTGAACGCGCTGACCGGCCAAGGCGCGCACCTGGTTACGGTTAACGATTACCTGTCCCGTTTGGGCGCCGGCTGGATGGCCCCGGTCTATCACGCTCTCGGGCTCACGACCAGCGTCATCGTCCATGACCATGCTTATATCTATGATCCGGAGTATGTCGATGAAAATCAATATGACGAGCGCCTGCAGCATTTTCGCGCCCTGCCGCGGCGCGAGGCCTACCGTTGCGACATCACCTACGGCACGAATAACGAATTCGGTTTCGACTACCTCCGCGACAATATGGTCTATACCTTGGATCAGACCGTGCAACGCCCCTTGCATTACGCGATCGTCGACGAAATCGACTCCATCCTGATCGATGAGGCGCGCACGCCGCTTATCATCAGCGCGTCGGCCGAAGAATCGGGAGACAAGTATTTCAAATTCGCCCAGATCGTCTCCGGCCTGTCCGAAAATGACGATTATAACGTCGACGAGAAGATGCGGGCCGCGACCTTGACGGAAAACGGCATCGCCAAGGTGGAGAAGATCCTGGGTCTCGGCAATATCTACGTGGAGGGCGGCGTCCGGGAAGTGCATCATTTGGAGCAAGCCCTGAAGGCTCGCGTGCTGTTCAAGCGAGATAAAGATTACGTGGTCAAAGACGGGGAAATCGTCATCGTCGACGAATTCACCGGCCGCCTGATGCCGGGCCGGCGCTACAGCGAAGGCTTGCACCAGGCGATAGAGGCAAAGGAGGGCGTCAAGGTCCAGAAAGAATCCCGGACCATGGCGACCATCACTTTCCAGAACCTGTTCCGCCTGTACCACAAGCTGGCTGGCATGACCGGTACGGCCGCCACCGAAGCGGAAGAATTCCATAAGATTTATAAATTGGATACGATCATCATCCCGACCAATAAGCCGAACATCAGGCAAGACCTGAATGATTTGATCTATCGCACGGAAATGGATAAATTCCAGGCGGTCATCAGGGACGTCAAGGAGCGGAACGCCAAAGGCCAGCCGGTGCTTATCGGGACGATTTCCATAGAAAAGAACGAAATTCTGACTGAACTCATGGAACGGGAAGGCTTGCGGCCGCAAATGTTAAATGCTAAGAACCACCAGAAAGAGGCCGAAGTCATCGCCCAGGCCGGGCGGCAAGGGGCGATCACTTTGGCGACTAACATGGCGGGCCGCGGCGTTGATATCATTCTGGGCGGCAATCCGTCCGAAGCAGCCGAACAAGCGGCGGTGCGCGCCTTGGGCGGCTTGCATGTCATCGGTACGGAACGCCACGAGTCCCGGCGCATCGACAATCAGTTGCGCGGCCGCGCCGGCCGGCAGGGCGACCCGGGCTCTTCGCAATTCTATGTTTCCACCGATGACGACCTGATGCGCATCTTCGGCGGCGACCGCATGAAGGGGCTGATGTCGACCCTGAAAGTGCCGGCCGATATGCCCATCGAGAACAAGATGATCTCCAAATCCATCGAGAGCGCTCAGAAGAAGGTGGAAGGGAACAATTTCGACATCCGGAAGCACCTGGTCGAATATGATGACGTGATCAACAAGCACCGAACGGCCATTTATCGCCGCCGCCGGGAAATCCTGGAGTTGGCCGAAGGAGTGAGCGTGGCCAGCGAGCCGGGCGATCCGGCCGATGAGCGCAGTTTAGGCGGCATCATTCTGGAAATGGTCCGGGCGGAAATCGCCAGCATAGTCGCTTTCCACACCGCCGCCGATAACGCCGGTGAGTGGAATCTGAAGGAGATCCAAGAAACCCTGCGGACCATCTGGACGGCGGGTGAAGATTATCTGAGCAAATTAGCGGAACTGGCTAAATCGGGCAAGAATCAAGAAACGCTCCGCGGCGACCTCGTCGCCTATCTGAGCGCGGCGGCGGAACGCAAATACGAGGAATTGCGCCAGAATTTCCTGAACGCCAACTTGGAATTCAAAGAAATAGAAAAAGGCATCCTAATCCGTTCCATCGACGAGATGTGGGTGGAACATCTGGAAACCGTGGATTATCTGCGCCGCGGCATCGGCTTGCGCGGCTATGGCCAGCACGATCCCTTGGTCGAATACAAGAAAGAAGCCTATCACCTATACCAGGAATTGAATAATCTGATCAACAAGCAAGTCGTCTATTCGATTTTCAAGACCGGCGACGCCATGATCCTGGCGCAGCGCCAGCAGATCAAGCTCTTTGCCGATCAGCCAGCCAAGCAATTGGAGTTTTCCGGCGCCGCCAAGGAGATGCATAAGGAAGCGGCCGGCCGCAACACCATAGATTTGGTTCATGAAAAAGTCCGTAGCGAAGACGGCGGGAAAGTGGGGAGGAATGACCCGTGCCCTTGCGGCAGCGGCAAGAAGTTTAAGCACTGCCACGGGAAATAATTAATATAAATTCTATGGAACTCAAAGAATTAATTAAGAGAGCCAAAGAAGTTAAGGAGAAATATCGAAAGATCAACCAAAAGCCTTGGGGCGTCGCGGAATATGCCCAAGGACTTGTTGGCGATGTCGGAAACCTTGTTAAACTGGTGATGGTTAAAGATGGTTTTCGTGAGATAGAGGACGTAGACAAAAAATTGGTGCATGAACTGTCTGATTGTTTATGGTCAATACTGGTGATCGCTGATGAGCTCGGAATAGATTTGGAGCATCAGTTTATATACCAGATGGATAAGCTGGAAGAAAGAATTGACCGAGGGGGCAAATAATTCCTGCGGGGCGCCATTGAAGATCAAGCAACATTTCGGGAAATAATATGAAATATCATAAGCTGGTCCGGGACAAGATTCCCGAATATATTAAAAAACGAGGCGGTACGCCGCTCACCCATATTGCCGGCCAGCGGGAGTATTGGCAAAAACTGAAGGAAAAGCTCAGCGAGGAAGTAGTGGAATTCTTAGCCAGTGAGACTATGGAGGAACTGGCTGACATCCAGGAAGTATTGGAGGCGATCAGGGTTCATCAGAAATTTTCCGCTGCTAAATTGGCGGCGGTCCGGACCAAGAAAGCCCGGGAGCGTGGGCGCTTTAAAAAGAAAATAATCTTAGAGCAAGCATGAACGTAGCTAAAAAGAAAAGAGAAGTGTCCATCTTGATTCCTTATCGTCTGGTCGACAATCGAGCCGTGGTCTATCTGCAGAAGCGCGAGCCGGATGCGGCCCGCTGGCCGGACTATTTCGGCTTCTTTGGCGGCGGCCGGGAACCGGGTGAAGACGCCGAGACCGCCTTGCGGCGGGAAATCCAGGAAGAATTAAGTTTCGCGCCGGTCGGTTATGAATATTTCCGCCGTTACGAATTTGAAAATAGCATTTTGGACGTTTTTATCTTAGCCGTTTCTGATGACTTTGAAAATCGGATAACCGTTATGGAAGGAGAATACGGCCGCTGGTTTACTGAACCAGAAACCGTCGCGGAACCAAAATTAACCGATCATAATAAATTGGTTTTACCGGACGTATATCGTTATTTAAAGTATTAAAATTTGTATGGCTTGTCCTTTCTGTGACCAAGACAAATTACAAGTGAGGCTGATTTACCAGGACGAGCTGATTATCGCTTTCCCGACCAATATTCCGATTGTGCCCGGCCATACCTTGATCTGTCCGCGCCGGCATGCGGCCACCAGCGAAGATTTGACGGAACCGGAAGCCGCGGCGATCAAAAATTTCCTGATTAGACTGAAGCGTAGCTTGACTGTCGGCGTAGGCGCCACCGGCTTCAACATCGCCTGGAACGAGGGCCAAGCTGGCAGTCAACTGGTCGATCATCTGCATATTCACGTTTTGCCGAGAAAAGAAGGAGACAGCGGTATTTACAATTATGACCCGCGCCAGTTCTTATACCGTCCCGGTGCGCGCGCCGAGTCGCCGGAGGATGAACTGGCTGATATTGCCTCTGTAATCAGAAGTAATTTATGAGGGAGGGGAAACACCTGCATCAGCTAAACTTTTTGCCGGAGCATCGCCGGACCTTCGAGCTGATCCGCTTCGGAGAGAAGCGGATCGAAACGCGGGCCGGAAGTCCGGCTTATCAGGAGATTAAGCCGGGTGATACGATTGAATTTTCTTGCGGTGGCGATAAATTCCAAAAGGAGGTGGCGGCTGTAGAGCACTATGCGGATCTAGCCGAATTATTCAAAGCTTATGAGCCGGCGGCGATCAATCCGGACATTTCTTCGCCCGCCGAACTGGCGGCCCGCTACCAATCATTTCCAGACTATACCGCGCGTCTGGCCGAATACGGCATCTTAGTATTCAAATTAAAGTCAGCCGAACAATATGGATAATTTAGAGTCAAGAATAAGCCAAATCGAGTCCAGGAACCAGAGTGTCGAAGCCGATAAAGCCTGGGAGACCAGCTGGTGCCGGCGGGCTTTACTGGTGATCTTTACCTATCTGGCCATCGGCGCTTATTTATGGGTAATCAATATACCTCAGCCCTGGCTGAACGCGGTCGTGCCGGCCGTAGCGTTCATGCTATCAACCTTGACCATGCCGATATTTAAAAAAATCTGGTTAAAGCGCCGGAAACAAAAATAATCTATGATCATGATCTTAAGGAGCGTACAAGCGGAACTGTCCAAAAGCGGCCTGCTGAGCCGATTGGATCGCCAGCAGTCAGCTGCCGAAAAAAAATATCTGGCCGCCCATAAGCGCCAGCTTAATTTCTTATTCCGGTTGTGCCGCAAGAACTACCGGCCGGGCGCCAAATTCTTGGATATCGGCTCGTCTTTCGGTTATCCTTGCTTGGGCGCGAAACTTATCGGCTATGACGCTTACGGCCTGGATCAATCTCCGAAAGTTGCCCAATTCGCCGACCGTCTCGCCCATTTCGGCATTAAGAATGTCGCCGGCGATCTGGCCGTCAAGAAGAGCCCCTTTTCCAGCCGCAAGTTCGACGTTATTCTGGTCAGCGCGATTCCGGAAACGGTCGATCATCATCCGGCGCGATTCTTCGGCGAAGTGGCGCGCCTTTTGAAGCCGGGCGGCATCGTCATCATGACCAGCGCCAATCTGCTGCGTTTCCGCAATTTAGCAAAGGCCTTCATCGGCCGGCAGCGGCAGCTGAACGCCAAGAACCAGGCGGCCGGGGAATACTATTGCGAGTTCACCGCTACCGACCTGGCTTATCTGTTGACCAAGAACGGCTTGAACGTGGAAAAAGTCAAATATCGAAATTTTCATCACGCCGGCCCCGCCTGGCTGGCGAAGATTATCAGCCATGTGAGCGGCTTGATTTCCCCGCATCGTAAAGGCCATCTGGTGGTGACGGCCCGAAAAGTTTAAATTATGAAACTGAATTTAGGCTGCGGCCGAAAAAAACTGGACGGTTTCACCGGCGTGGATCGGATTAAGACGCCGGCGGTCGACGTGATTCATGATCTGAACGTCTTCCCGTACCCCTTTCCCGATAATTCGGCCGAGGAAATAGTCATGGATAACGTCTTGGAGCACCTGGACGACGTCGTCAAAGTGATGACCGAAATTTACCGTTTGGCCGCTCCGGACGCGCTCGTCAGGATTTATGTCCCTTATTTCAAGAGCAACAGCGCCTTTACCGATCCGACCCACCGGCATTTTTTCTCGGAAACCAGCTTCAAGTATTTCAGTCCGGATAATCCGCTTAATTTTTATAGCCCGGCCCGTTTCGCCGTCATCAAGACCGAACTGATCGTCCATACGGAGTATCGGGATTTAAAGCATTTCTGCCGCAACCTGCTGCCATTCAAGAAATTGCTGAATTATTTCCTGTTCAATATTTATGACGAAATCTATTTTGAATTGCGCGTTTTAAAATAAGCTTTAATTTTATCAATATGTCCGAAGCTATAGCCAAACCGGCAGCCGAATCTTTCCCGCAACTGGAAGAACAAGTCCTGTCCTTCTGGGCACGGTCAGATACCTTCAACCAGACCCTGGCCAAGCCGGCGCCGCGCGGCGACTATGTCTTTTACGACGGACCGCCGTTTGCGACCGGCACGCCGCACTACGGCCATATCGTGGCCAGTATTATGAAAGACATCATCCCGCGCTACCAGACGATGCGCGGCTACCATGTCGACCGCAAATGGGGCTGGGACTGCCACGGCCTGCCTATAGAGAACATCGTGGAAAAAGAACTGGGCACCAAGACCAAGAAGGATATCATTGATCTCGGCGTCGCCAAGTTCAACGACCTCTGCCGGTCGCGCGTCCTGACCTATGTGGATGAATGGAGACGGGTGATCAGGCGCCTGGGCCGCTGGGCGGATATGGATCAGGCCTATAAGACCATGGACTTGGATTTCATGGATTCCATTTGGTGGGCCTTCAAACGTTTATGGGAGGAGGGTTTGATTTATCAGGATTACCGTTCCATGCATATCTGCCCGCGCTGCGAAACGACCTTGTCACAATCGGAAGTGACCGAGGGTTATCGGGATATCAAGGACCTCTCGGCGACGGCCAAATTCGAATTGATCGGCGAGCCGGGCACTTACGTCCTGGCTTGGACGACTACCCCCTGGACCCTGATTGGCAACGTGGCTCTGGCGGTAGGCAGCGAGATCAAATATGTCAAAGTGGAAAGCGGCGGCGATAAGTTCATTCTGGCGGCCGACCGTCTGGCTGACGTCTTCCGTGACAGAGGCGACTATAAGGTTTTGCAGCGCTACGAAGGCAATGATCTGGCCGGCCAGGCCTATCGGCCGCTTTTCGATTATTATGCCGCCGATCCGAGCCTGCCCCAGCGCGAGAACGGCTGGAAGATATATAGCGCCGATTTCGTGACCACTACGGAAGGTACGGGCGTCGTCCATATCGCGCCGGCTTTCGGCGAAGACGATATGAATCTGGGCAAGGCGAATAATCTGCCTTTTATCCAGCATGTGGGCATGGACGGCATCTTCAAGCCGGCGGTGAAAGATTTTTCCGGCCGGCACGTCAAGCCGATAGAGGACCATACGGCGACGGACGTGGAAATCATCAAATATCTGGCGGCGCACGGCACCCTGTTTAGCAAGGAAAAATACGAGCATAGCTATCCGCATTGCTGGCGTTGCGATACGCCGCTCATCAATTACGCGACTTCTTCCTGGTTCGTCGGCGTGACCAAAATAAAGGATAAGCTGCTGGCTAACGCCAAGGGGATCAACTGGTCGCCGGATCATATCAAGGATGGCCGCTTCGGCAATTGGCTGGAAGGGGCTCGCGATTGGTCGATTTCCCGCCAGCGTTTCTGGGCCAGCGCGATACCGATCTGGGAATGCGCTTGCGGCGAACGCCGGGTAGTCGGCAGCGTCGCCGAACTGGCGGCGGCGACCGGCCGGGAGATTACGGATATCCATAAGGATAAGGTCGACCCACTGACTTTTCCGTGCCCGAAATGCGGCGCAGAGATGAAGCGGATCAGCGACGTCATCGATTGCTGGTTCGAATCCGGGTCCATGCCGTTCGCCCAGCTGCATTATCCGGCGGACAATAAAGATAAATTCGAAGCCAATTTCCCCGCGCAATTCATCGCCGAAGGCGTGGATCAGACGCGGGCCTGGTTCTATTATCTGCATGTCATCGCCGGCGGCATCTTTAAGAAGAACGCTTACCAGAACGTGATCGTAAACGGCATCGTCCTGGCCGAGGACGGCAAGAAGATGTCCAAACGCTTGAATAATTATCCGGATCCGATGCTGGTCATGGAAAAATACGGGGCGGACGCCCTGCGCGCCTATCTGGCGGCAGCGCCGGTCATGGCCGCGGAAAACTTGAACTTTTCCGAGAAGGGCGTCCAGGAATCCTTGCGTAAGAATATCATGCTGCTCTGGAACGTCTATAAATTCTATGAGATGTTTCGAGGGGAAGCCGCGTCGGCCGGCAAACGGGTCAAGCCGAGCGAACATATCCTGGATAAATGGATCATGGCCAAGCTGCAGATCCTGACAGCGGAAGTGACGGCATCATTGGAAGCTTATAATCTGCCTAAAGCGGTCCGGCCGCTAACGGATTTCATCGATGAGCTTTCGACCTGGTACCTGCGCCGCAGCCGCGACCGCTTCAAGTCGGATGATCTCGAGGATAAGCAGAGCGCCCTGGCTACCACCCGCTATGTCCTGATCGAGTTAAGCAAACTGTTAGCGCCGTTCATGCCGTTTATGGCCGAAAATCTCTGGCAGCGGGTGAGCGGGAACAATTTTCAGGATCTTAAACGTTCGGTCCATCTGGAAGCTTGGCCGGATGCCAGCGGCCGTTTAAGTGGCTGGAAAAAACGGATCTACCGCTTCCTACCGGGACATAAGACCGAGGCGGTCCTGGCCGACATGGCGCTGGTCCGCCGTATCGTGGAATTGGGTTTGGCCCAGCGCGACGCCGCGGGCATCAAGATCCGCCAGATGCTGAGCGGCCTGAAGGTCAAGACGGCCAAGCTGCAGGTCTTAGGCGAAGAATATGTTCAATTAATCAAGGATGAGGTCAATGTCCAATACGTTTCGTTTGAAAGCGCGGCCGAAGGCCAGGCCGACCGGCTGGCCGTAGAATTGGACGCCGTTCTCACGCCGGAATTGAAGCGGGAAGGAAGTAAACGGGAAATCATCCGGTTTATCAATCTGCTGCGCAAGGATGCCGGGCTATCTCTCGCCGACCGGACCATCGTCTGTATCGCCGGCGCGAGCGAAGAAATCAAAGAGGATTTACTGGCTAAGGCGGCGGAAATCAAGAAAGACACCCTGAGCGACGACCTGATCTTTACCGCGGCTCTGCCGGCGGTGTTGGCCAGCCGGGAAGTCAAGATCGACGATCAGATATTAATCTTAGGTTTAAGTAAATAAACATATGACTACCAAGCAAATCTATGACCTGGCTATTAAGCTGGGCATGAGTTCCGACCTGCGTGGTCCGGATAAGGTGAAACGCTATCTGGCCAGAGAGAAAAAACAGTATGAGAAGCTGGATGCGGACGGGAAGAAATATTTTGATGCGGAAAAATTGACCAATCCCTACAGCGATTCCCGGATCCTGGCCGACTGTGGCCGGAAGCGGATCAGGAAGGTCCTAGCCGGCATCGATATGGAAGGAGCGGAACTGCTCTTAGCCAAGCAGCTGGGCGTCGATCTGGTAATCGGCCATCATCCGGCCGGTGTCGCTTTGGCTGATTTACATAACGTCATGGACTTGCAGGCGGAAGTACTCGCGGACTACGGCGTGCCGATAAATATCGCCGAGTCGGTCATCAAGCCCAGGATTTCGGAAATCAGCCGGCGTTTCTCGCCGATCAACCACAGTCAGCCGGTAGATATAGCGAAAGCTCTAGGGCTGGATTTCATGTGCACGCACACGATCGCCGATAATCTGGGTGCGGATTTCCTGGTCAGATTGATAAAAAAAAGAGAAAAAAGTTTGGAACGGGTGGAAGATCTGCTTAATTTACTGATGGAAATTCCCGAATACCAGATTGCCAGAAAGATGAAGACCGGACCGGTCTTATTCGCCGGCTCCCCGGATAACCATTGCGGTAAGATCGTGGTGACCGAATTCACCGGCGGCACCGAGGGTTCCAAAGACATGTATGAAAAGATGGCCCAATACGGCATCGGCACGATTATCGGCATGCATATGTCGGAAGAGCATCGCAAGGAAGCGGAGAAATACCATATCAACGTGGTGATCGCCGGACACATGTCTTCGGATTCCTTGGGGATGAATCTCTTTTTGGATGAAATCGAGAAAAAGGGGGTTGAGATCATTCCGGTTTCGGGTTTGATCCGGGTCAAACGATTTAAAAAATAATGGATTTTAAGGCATGAAAAAAAGAGCTTGTTTAAAAAGCTCTTTTTAAATTAGAGGATACCGGTTTCTCATATCGGTATTTTTTAATTTTTTACGGTCGGAGTAAGAGTGGAGCCGAACCCGCAACGGCCGGCCGTCTTGGCTAACGGCGAAGAATAAAGTATCCTCCGGCCCGATCAGGACACCGACGCCGCGGCTGAGCAGGATCGAGCAGATTTCTTTTTTGGCCCCGCAAGAGTAGCCTGCGCGGTAATTCCGGGCTGGTTGTCCCGTATCGTCATAAACGTTTAATAGGGCTACTTGTTGCCACCCGAAATTACGTTCATAAAAATTAGGCCAAAATTTGTTCGCCCGCCTGGCTGCGGGATTAGCGGCTATAATCAAGCAATCTTCATTATCGGGCAATGGTTCTTGATATGATAACCAGTGCCACCAATGAGAATGCTTAACAGAGAAGGGTTCCCAAAAAAATCGGAGCAGTGGCCAGAAAATTGTATCTAGCCAGTGGCTTGGTTGAGTTTCCATTTTTTCACCCGTTTTATTTTAAAAGGACAGTTAAATTTTAATTGTGATTATGGACTATACAATTTTTGATTATTTATGTCAATATTTATTTTATTTCTATTAAGTATTATAATGAATAAATCAGCTAATATTATGATAAAATTAGAGCTTCTTGCTCCGGCCGGAAATTTTTTGAAACTACGAACCGCCTTCGCCTACGGGGCGGACGCGGTCTATTTAGGTATCCCGGATTTTTCTCTACGGGTCAGAATTAATGATTTCGACCTCGCGGGCATCGGGCGGGCGATTCAATACGCGCATGAGCGGGGCAAGAAGGTCTATGTGACCGTAAATATCTTCGCCCATAACCGGCAGCTGAAAAAGTTGCCGGCTTATCTGAAAAAAATAAAAACTTTCGGCGCTGACGCTCTCATCGTTTCCGATCCGGGCATCTTAGCCCTGATCAAGAAGAATTGGCCGAGCGCGGAAATCCATTTGTCCACGCAAGCTAACTGCACCAATCTGGAAGCGGTGAAATTCTGGGCGCGGCAAGGCGTCCGCCGGATCATCTTGGGCCGGGAAGTGACACTCCGGGAAATAAAGGAAATCCATCGTGCCGCGCCGCGAGTCGAACTGGAATACTTCGTGCACGGCGCGATGTGCATGGCTTATTCCGGCCGCTGCTTCTTATCCAGACTGTTTACGGACCGCAGTGCCAATCTCGGCGACTGCACTCAGCCCTGCCGCTGGGAATATGACGCCAGTCAATATAAGTTAAAAACCGGCGGCCACGATGAAGAATTAGAATTGGTCGAAGAACGGCACGGAGCCTACCTTTTGAATTCTAAAGATTTGTGCCTGCTGGAATACTTGCCGGCATTAAAAGTGGCCGGCGTGACCAGCTTTAAGATCGAAGGCCGGGCTAAGAGCGTCTATTACCAGGCAACGGTCGTCGGGATTTATCGCCGCGCCTTAGGATTGCTCGATAAAAAGATGTCCGCGTCGCAATTAAAAAAAGAATTAAATTATCTTTATTCAGAATTAGAAACTAAACTAGTTCACCGCGGCTATACGCATGGTTTCTTGTTGGGCACCAAAGCCAGCCAGAATGTCGCCGATTCTCATCAAGCCAGTGACTGGGAATTCTGCGGCCAGGTGATCAGGACCGAGACGTCAGCCGCCGGCCGGACCAGGATTTATTTCCAAGTTCATAATACGGTGAGAGCCGGCGGTACGATAGAGATTATCCGTCCGGAGTATGATATAATAAAAATATCGTCAACCCGGTTATGGGATGCGAAAACCGGCCGAGAGATCAAGGAGGCGCATGGCGGCGGAGGCGGGCAGATCGCCATCATCGAGCTGCCGGCGAATAGCGGCGAGATTCCGCCTTTGACGGTTTTAAGAAGATTTATTCGATAATAAGCGATAGACGATTATGATCTCATTCTTACGCGGCCGCGTCATCCATAAGAGCCTCAATTATGCGATTTTAGAAGTCGCCAATGTCGGCTATCAAGTATTCGCCGGCGAAACTTTTTTAAACGATCTGAAACTTGGCCAGGAAGCGGAAATATTCACGCATCACCAGGTTAGGGAAGAGGCCAGCGACTTGTATGGCTTTAAGACCATGGACGACCTGGAACTTTTCGAATTGCTGCTCACGGTTTCCGGCATCGGTCCGAAATCAGCTCTGGGCATCCTGGCTATCGCGACCGCCAATGACATCAAGGAGGCGATCATCCGCGGCGACGCCAATCTCCTGACCAAAGTGTCCGGCATCGGCAAGAAGACCGCGGAGCGCCTGGTCTTGGAGCTGAAGAACAAGATTATCCGTTCTGGCGGCGGGGCCGTTACTTTGTATTCGGCTTCGCTCGGGGGTAGTGATGAAATAGACGCTCTGATGTCCTTAGGCTATTCTCTTGGTGAGGCGCGGACGGCTCTTAACGCCATTGAGCCGGGCATTATCGACAGCGGCGACCGGGTCAAGGCGGCGCTTAAGAAAATGGCCAGAAAATAGGCATTTACATCCCGGACTTTTTCCGTTAGTATGAAGATAAATCAAGAGTTTTATGCGTCAATCTCAACTTTTTACTAAAACCGTCAAGGAACTGCCTAAAGACGAAACCAGCTATAATGCCCAAGCCCTGATTAGGGCTGGTTTTATTGATAAGGTCGGTGCCGGCATCTATTCCTATCTGCCTTTAGGCAAGCGCGTTCTGGATAAGATCTGCGATATCGTGCGGGAAGAAATGAATGCAATCGGCGGCCAGGAAATCCTGATGACGGCTTTGATCCCGAAAGAGAACCTGGTCACTTCCGGACGCTGGGAAACTTTCGATGTCCTGTTCCGCTTGGCCGGCAACGATCAGAAGGAATATTCCTTGGGCGCGACCCACGAGGAGATCGTTTCGCCGCTCGCCAGGAAGTTCATTCTCTCCTATAAGGATCTGCCTTTCGGCGTTTATCAGATCCAGACCAAGTTCCGTAACGAGAAGCGGGCGAAAGCCGGCTTGCTGCGCGGCCGTGAGTTCCTGATGAAAGATTTATATTCTTTCCATACCGACCAAGCTGATTTGGACGCTTATTACGAAAAAGCGATCGGCGCCTATAAAAAAATCTATGACCGCCTGGGTCTGGGCGACCTGACTTACCTGACTTATGCTTCCGGCGGCTCGTTTTCTAAATATTCACATGAGTTCCAGACTTTATCTGCTGCCGGCGAAGATCTGATTTATGTCTGTGATAAGTGCCGCGTCGCGGTCAATCGGGAGATAATTGCCGAACAGAAAGCCTGCCCGGTTTGCGGCAGTGAGCAGCTCGACGAGCAGAAAGCGATCGAAGTCGGGAATATCTTCAAACTCGGTACGAAATTTTCCACGCCGTTCGGATTGAGATATAAGGATCAGGCCGGCCAGGAAAATCCGGTCATCATGGGTTGTTACGGCATCGGTCCGAGCCGGATCATGGGAACCATTGTAGAAATTTATCATGATGATAAGGGGATTGTTTGGCCGGAGAGCATAACGCCTTATAAAGTGCATTTATTGTCCCTCAATGAGAATGAACAAGCCGACCGGCTTTATAGGGAATTGACGGCGCGGGGAATAGAGGTTTTGTATGACGACCGCGAATTATCGGCCGGCGAGAAGTTCGCCGACGCCGACTTGATCGGCTGTCCGTATCGCCTGGTCGTGAGTGCCAAGACTCTGAAGGAAAACAGCGCGGAATTGAAGAATCGGAACGCTAAAACCGGTGAACTGGTCAGCTTGGGGGAATTAACCGCTAAATTGCCATAATTATGTTCAATAATCTCCTCGGAAAATTCAGCCATGATCTCGGCATCGATCTGGGTACCAAGAATACCCTGGTCTACGTCGAAGGCAAGGGTATTGTCATTAACGAGCCGAGCGTCGTCGCGATCAACAAGCGGACGAATGAAATCCTGGAAGTCGGCGCCGCGGCCAAGAAAATGGTCGGCAAGACTCCGGGCCATATCGAGGCGGTCAAGCCGTTGGTCGAAGGTATTATTTCTGATTTTGAAGTGACGGAAAAAATGTTGAAATACTTCATCAGCAAAGTCCACCAGGATAATTTTGCCCTGATTTCTCGTCCCCGGGTCGTGATCGGCATCCCGATGGAACTGACCGAAGTCGAGAAGAAGGCCGTGGAAGACGCGGCCAAATCGGCCGGCGCCCGCAAAGTCTACCTGATCGAAGAAGCGATGGCGGCGGCGATCGGCGCGCGCTTGCCGGTCGCGGAAGCGACGGCGACCATGATCGTCGACATCGGCGGCGGCACGACGGAAATCGCCGTCATTTCCCTGGGCGGCGTCGTGACTTGGAAATCGCTGAAAGCGGCCGGCAATGAGTTTGACAACGATATTATCGAATATATCCGCGAGGAGTTCAATATCCTGATCGGCGAACAATTGGCGGAAAATATCAAGATCGCCATCGGTTCGGCTATGCCTTTGGAGGCGCCGCAAGAAATCGAAGTGCGTGGCCGGGATTTGATTACCGGCTTGCCCAAAGCGCTTATGGCTAACGACAAGCAGATCCGGGAGGCGATTAATCGAACCGTGGTCAAGATCATCGATAACATTAAAACCATCCTGGAAACGACTCCGCCGGAACTGGTTTCGGATATCTATGAACGCGGCCTGTTCCTGTCGGGCGGCGGCGCTTTGCTGCGCGGCCTGGATCAGGCGATTTCCGCCGCCACCAAGATTCCGGTTAAGATCGTGGACGACCCTCTTACCTGCGTTGCTCGCGGCACCGGCATCCTGTTATCGGATAATGCGCTTTTAGCTAAGGTTATTTTGCCCGGCAACCAGGAATAAGTATGATTAAGATCAAGAAAAATCATCCCGTCCTGATTTTCGCAGTAGCAGCCGGACTGCTGTTTTTTTTACATAGCTTCGGGCTGAGCCGCCCGGTGGAGAACTTGTTTTGGGCCGCGGTTAAGCCGCTCAGCGGCCGCCTATACGCTTGGGGCGAATCCTTTTCTCATTTTTATCGGGCCAATCAGAATCAGGGCGATCTCAGCTCCCAGGTTGACCGGCTGAACCGGGAAATCGCCGGTCTGACGGTCGCCAATTCCCAATGCCGGGAAATCGAAGCCGAGAACCGGAAGTTACGCTCCGCCCTGCAGTTCGGCGCGGCGGCCAGTTTTCGGACCGTGGTGGCTAACGTCATCGCCAAAGAAGCGGCGGCGGAAGACAGCCGCGGCCTCATCATCGATCGCGGCACTAACGACGGCTTGCGCCCCGACCTCGGCGTCATCAGCGAAGATGGGACGTTGGTTGGAAAAGTAGTGGAGGCGAAAGCGGCGACCGCCAAAGTTTGCCTGACCACCAGCCCGGATTGCCAATTAGCCGCCACGCTGCAGAACCAGGAACGGACGCAGGGCCTGACCGACGGCGATCTCGGCCTGACGATCAAAATGAGCTATATCCCCCAATTGGAGAAAATCGCCCCCGGCGATCCGGTCATCACTTCCGGCCTGGGCGGCGATATTCCGCGCGGATTGTTGATTGGCCGGGTGACCAAGGTCTATAACGCCAGCAACGAAGTCTGGCAGGAAGCGACCATCGAAGCGCCGGTCAATTTCGACAATCTGACTATCGTTTCCGTGGTCATTCCTTAGCCCTCTCGATATGTTCAAGAAAATCAGTCAGCTCGTGTTGTTTGCCGGCATCATCGCGACGGCGGCGATCGTCCAATTTTCTTTTATTTTCGCCTTACCGCCGTTTTTCGCCGCCGCTAATCTCTTGCTGATCATTCTTATTTTCACGTTATTCTTTTATGATTTCCGTTCGGCTCTGGGCGTCGCTTTCATCGGCGGCCTGGTTCTGGATCTCTTTTCTTTCTATTTTTTTGGTTTCTATCTGGTCGCGCTGCTGCTTACAGCCTGGTCCGCGGAAGGTATCCTGCGCGGCTGGCTGACCAACCGCTCTTTATATTCTTTCGGTCTGTTAATTTTCTTAGCCACCCTGTTTTATAATCTGCTAGTCGGGTTGCTGGCCTATCTGTTTACCGATACGACCGCCTTTTTTTTGGCCAGCGGCGGTTTTTGGCGCGCCTTGGCTTATCAGTTGGTTTGGGCCGAATTAGCCGCTCTTTTGCTGTTCAACCTGGCGGCGGCAGCGACGCGGCGGTTAACGCCTTTCTTTTTGGAAAAACAGTAGGAATTATGGTATGATAAAGCTATCAAGTTTAGATAATTTAAGCTAGTTTATGTACGATTTTATCACTATCGGCGGCACGACCCGCGACGTCTCTTTCTTCACGGATCAGGGAGTTCTGCTCGATAATCGGGGGGACTTGCTGCGCCAGAAGCTGCTGGCTTTCGAGTCCGGCGCCAAGATCAAGGTCGATAAGTTCTATTATTCCTACGGCGGCGGCGCGGCTAATGCCGCCGTCTGTCTGAGGAATCTGGGGTTGCGCGCGGCCTGTCTGGCGCCCATAGGCAATGATTACGACGGCCGGCTCATCGTCAAGAATTTGCGATTTCGCGGCGTTGACGTCAGTTTATTGCAGAAAATCGCCGGCGAGGAGAGCAGTTCTTCTTTCATCCTGATCGCTCCTTCCGGCGAGCGCATCATTTTCGCCCAGCGCGGCGCCAATACCCATATGGCCATCGGTCGCTCGGCTCTCGCCGCCCTGAAGAGGACCAATAACGTCTATATCGCTTCCTTGGCCGGCAATTGGTTGGCTAACTTGCGCCTGATTTTCAGCACCATCGGCCATAACAGCCACCATATTTTCTGGAATCCGGGCATGACCCAGTACTTGGGCGGCGTAAAACCGATCGCCGCCTTTCTGAAGAAAACGACGGTCCTGTCTTCCAATAAGGACGAAGCCCTGCAATTAGTCCTGGCTTCGCCCAAGTACCGTTATCTCGGTAAGAAATTCTTGGATAAAGAGGAGAAACTGATCAAGATAATCCATAGCCTCGGCCCGCGTATCGTCGTCATCACTCTCGGCGCCGACGGCGTCATCGCTTATGACGGTCATCAGTTGTACCGCCGCGGCATCATCAAGGAAAAGAAGCGGGTAGATACGACCGGCATCGGCGATGTCTTCAATTCCTCTTTCGCCGCCGGCCTGACTTTATATAACGGCGATATCGACCGCGCTTTGGATTTAAGTTTGAAGAACGCGGCCGCCAAGGTTACTCACCTCGGCGCCCAGAACGGCCTGCTGCGCCTGCCGCGCCGCTCCCGTTCCGCCCAGCTGTGGAAATAAAATAAACCGGCCGTGAGGCAAAAAACATATGCAGGGAGTCATTATCAAAAAATTGGATAAATATACTGATGAACGCGGCTGGCTGACCGAGATCTTTCGGCGCGACGAGCTGGCCTTTACGCCGGCGATGTCCTACGTCAGCCTGACCAAGCCCGGCGTTATCCGCGGCCCGCATGAGCACGTCAGCCAGAGCGACTGCTTCGTTTTCCTAGGACCGGGAACTTTCCGCCTCTACTTATGGGATCGGCGGGAGGACTCGCCGACTAAGGGCGAAGCTCTGGAGCTGGAAGTCGGCGAAAATAATCCGACACTCGTTATCGTGCCGCCGGGCGTGGTGCACGGCTATAAATGCATCTCCGAAATTCCGGCGCTCAGCATCAACCTGCCGGACGCTCTATACAAGGGTGAAGGGAAGAAAGAGGCGATTGACGAGATCCGCTGGGAAATAGACCCGGCTTCGCCGTATAAGATTGCTTAAACATATGTGCATCTTCTGTCAGATCGTCAAAGGGGAAATCCCGTCCTATAAGGTTTACGAGGACGATAAGTTCCTGGCTTTTTTAGATATCTATCCGGTCAGCCCCGGCCACACTCTGGTCATCACCAAAGAGCATTATCAGAATTTGGAAGCGGTGCCGGAGACGGAGCTAGCGGAGCTCGCTATCCGAATCAAGCGGATCGGGAAATTACTCAAAGATAAGCTGGGTATTGCCGGCTATAATGTTTCGGAAAATAATGATCCGGTGGCCGGCCAGGAGATTCCGCACCTGCATTTCCACGTAATTCCGCGGAGCGCCGGCGACGGCCGCGAACCCTGGGCCAAGATCAGCTACCAGCCCGGCGAAGCCGAAATGATTTTAAAAAAAATAATCAGTTAGTATGAAATTATTAGTCACCGGCGGCGCCGGTTTCATCGGCTCCAACTTCATCCACTATTGGCTGGAGCATCACCCGGACGACCGGATCATTAATCTGGATCTTTTGACTTACGCTGGCAATCTGGACAATCTCAAAGATATTGAGAATAATCCGCATTATACCTTTGTTAAGGGCGATATCTGCGATGCTTCTTTGGTTAATGTTCTGGTCAAAGGCTTGGACCTGATCGTGCATTTCGCGGCGGAAAGCCATGTCGACCGCTCCATAGAGAACAGCGCCGATTTCGTGCGGACGAACGTGGAGGGCACGCGCACGCTCCTGGAAGCCGCCAAGAATAACGGCCTGATCCGTTTCCACCATATCTCGACCGACGAAGTCTACGGCGCGCTGGCGCTTAACGACGCGAAATTTACGGAGCGGACGCCATATTCGCCCCGGTCGCCCTATAGCGCTTCCAAAGCCGCGAGCGACCATCTGGTCCGCGCCTATTTCCATACTTACGGCCTGCCCGTGACCATTTCCAATTGCTCCAATAACTACGGCCCTTATCAGTATCCGGAAAAACTGATTCCGCTGTTCATCACCAATCTGATAGAAGGGAAAAAAGTGCCGGTCTACGGCGCGGGGAAGAATATCCGCGACTGGATCCATGTCGACGACCATAACCGCGGCGTCGATTTCATCATCCAAAAAGGGAAGATCGGTGAGACTTATTGCCTGGGCGGCGACAGCGAGAAAACCAATCTGGAAATCACTAAATTGATCCTCAGCCTGATGGGTGCGGGCGAAGATCGAATAGAATACGTCACCGACCGGCTCGGACATGATCTCAGATACGCCATTGATTATAGCAAGGCTAAGATGGAATTGGGCTGGGAACCGCAAATTGATTTCGCGGCCGGCCTGGCCAGTACCGTCGAGTGGTATAAGAATAACGCCGTCTGGTGGCAGAAGCTGAAAAAATAGTATCGGTTGATGCCGATCAAACATATGAGCGGACAGAAAATATTCATCATCGAAGACGACGCCAATCTGCTCTACGGCTTGGAATCGCAATTTTCGGCCGACGGTTTCGTCGTGGAAACCGCGACCGGCGAGGAAGAACTGGAAGAGCTGTTCGATCAATTGAAAGATTTCGATCCCGATTATGTCATCTTGGACGTCATTCTGCCGAAAGTGGACGGCTTCGAGATTATCAAGCGGATGAAGGCCGATAACGAATTAAGCGATAAGCAGATTTTTATCTTCACCGACGTGAGCGACGAGGACAGCCGCCAACGCAGCTTGCAGCTCGGCGCGGATTATTTTTTCTTCAAGGAAGAATTCGATACTTTTGAATTCGCGGAGAAAGTCAAGAAAATAGTCGCCAACCAGGCTAAGTCCGCTACGGCGGACGAGGAGCGGGATTACGACGAATAACCACAGCATTTTAACGATTGACTAAGCGTCATAAAAATACTAAGATTAATTGGTATTTGTTTTATTTAGTGGATTACTATGTTTATCAAGCGGATCGGCATTGATCTGGGCACAACCTATACTCTGATTCATGTCCCGAAGCGGGGCATCGTCATCAACGAGCCGAGCGTGGTCGCGGTTTCGGTTGACGACCACAAGATCCTGGCGGTCGGGAACGAGGCTAAGGATATGATCGGCCGCACGCCGGATACGATCACGGCCGTCCGCCCTCTCAAGGACGGGGTCATTGCCGATTACCGGGCGACGGAAGCCATGATCCGTTATTTCATCAATAAGACTTTAGGCGGTATCAGGCTGTTCCGTCCGGAAGTTATGGTGGCGGTTCCGGCCGGCATCTCGTCTACGGAACGCCGCGCGGTTATTGAAGCGACTATTGCCGCGGGCGCAAAAGCCGCCTACATCATCAAGGAACCGGTGGCGGCGGCCATCGGCGCCGACATTCCGATCGGGTCTTCCACCGGGCATATGGTTATCGACGTCGGCGGCGGCACCGCGGAAATGGCGGTCATCTCCTTGGGCGGCATCGTCGCGTCGACCTCGGTCCGCGTCGGCGGCAATAAGTTCGATGCCGCGATCCTGGAATTCGTCCGCAAGAAATATAATCTGGCCATTGGCGAGCGGACGGCGGAAGAGATCAAAGTCAATATCGGTTCGGCCTTATATATGGAAGACAAGCTGTATATGGAAATCCGCGGCCGGGATATCGTGACCGGCCTGCCGCGCAGTATCACCGTTTCGAGCGATGACGTGACCGAAGCGATCCAGAACGAATTAGAAGCGATCATCTCCGTCGCCAAGAAAGTTTTGCAGAAGACGCCGCCGGAGCTGGCCGCCGACATCATGGATAAAGGCATCGTGCTCACGGGCGGCAGCGCCTTGCTCCGCAATATCGACCAATTGCTTTCCCGGACGACCGGCGTCGCGGCTTACGTGGCCGATGATGCCATGCTCTGCGTGGCCAAAGGCACCGGCATCGCTTTGGATAATCTGGATTCTTATAAACGCAGCATTCTCGCGACTAAATAAATCAGCAGGCCATTCCCCGGAGCCCGCTGATTTTAAATTATGACTATCGGCATCGACGCTTCGCGCGCCAACCTGCTCCACAAGACCGGTACCGAATGGTACTCTTTTTACCTGATTCAGGAATTGGCGCGCTTAGATCGGAACAACCAATATTGGCTGTATGTCAACCAGCCGGCCCGGCCGGAATTATTGGCCCTGATTAAAGACAACCCTAATTTTTCCGTGCGCTTACTGCGCTGGCCGTTGGTCTTTTTTTGGACCCTCGGTCGCCTGACCTGGGAGATGTTCTGGCGCCGTCCGGACGTCCTGTTCATTCCGGCGCACGCTCTGCCGCTCTTCGGGCCGCGCCGGACCGTCAATACCATCCATGATCTGGCTTTCCTGCGCGAGCGCAACCTGTACCGCTCAGTCAAGCTCAAGACGAACTTAGCCGGTTCCCGCAAGCTGATCAATTTCCTGGTTCAGCTCCTGACTCTAGGCAAATATCGCTCCGAGTCCGTGGACTATCTGTGTTGGTCCACGGCTTTCGCCCTGGACCACGCCAAAAAGATCATCGCCGTTTCGGAATTCACCAAGCAGGAAATATTATCCCTTTATCCGAAAACACCGCCCGACCTGATCGCGGTCATTCATAACGGCTATAACGATAAATTATATCGGCCGCTGGACGATCCGACCCGGACCAGGAAAGTCCTGGAGAAATATGATATTAATTCTCCCTTTCTCTTGTATGTCGGCCGACTGGAAAAGAAGAAGAATACGCCGGCGCTGGTAGAGGCTTTCTCCTTGTTTTTGGAGGAGCACCCGGAGCAGGACGTCAAACTGGTGCTGATTGGCGACGCCGGCTACGGTTATGACGAAATGAAATATGTTATCCAGGAATTTAATCTTAATTCCCGGGTCATCCTGCCGGGCTGGGTGGAAGAGGAAGATTTACCTTATGTCTTCAACGCCGCCAGCGCCTTTATTTTTCCTTCCAAGCATGAGGGTTTCGGCATCCCGGTCCTTCAAGCCCTGGCTTGCGGCGTACCCACGGCCGTTTCCGACCTGCCGGTTCTTAGGGAAATCGCGGCCGATGCCGCCTGGTATTTCAATCAGAACGATAAGCAGAGCATGGCCCGGGCCATGGGCCTGGTGTTGAACGATGCCGACCTGCGCCGGAAACTGCGGGATAAAGGGTTGGACCGGGTGAAGGATTTCAGTTGGCGCCGTTGCGCTCAAGAGACCTTGAAATTGCTGGGAAACCTGTAATTTTTAGCTCAACTGCCGCTACTCGGACACTTTGAAAAAGCGCGGCGATATGATAAGATGAAGATGTTATATGAAGAAACTGATAACATCTTTTTTTGTTTTATCTCTGTTGATCGCTGAGCCGGTTTTGGCTAATCTGACGCCGAATGACCCTTATTACGGCAACCAATGGTACCTCTCCAGGATCAAAGCCGACAGCGCCTGGGAAAAGATTTCCGCCAGTCCGGATATCGTCATCGCCGTGATTGACTCCGGCATTGAAATCAATCATCCGGATCTGCGCGATAATATCTGGCGCAATCCCGTCGAGAAACCGGGTAACGGAACGGATGATGATCACAACGGCTTCATCGACGACTTAAACGGCTGGGATTTCGTCAATAACGTGCCGGATCCATCGCCGAAATTCGCGGCCGGTTGGACGGAATCGGGCGTATCGCACGGCACGATGGTTGCCGGCATCATTGCCGCGCGCGGCAATAACCAGGAAGGTATCGCCGGCGTGACCTGGCAGGCCCGGGTCATGGCCTTAAAGACCCTCAACGACAAGGGGGAAGGAAAAATCAGCGATGTTATCCGGGCTATTGATTATGCCGTGAACAACGGCGCGGATATCATCAACCTGAGTTTCGTTTCTTTCAGCTATAGCGACGCCTTGCAAGAAGCGATTCGCCGGGCGCGGACGGCCGGCGTCTTGATCGTGGCCGCGGCCGGGAACGAGCAGGCGGCCGGCGCCGGCTATGATATCGACCAGACGCCTATTTATCCGGCCTGTTATGACGGTGTCTTAGGGGATAATATGGTGATCGGCGTGGCGGCCACTGATGCTTTGGATCAGAAAGCCCGCTTTTCCAGTTACGGTTCGCATTGCGTGGATCTGGCTGCGCCGGGCATCAGCTTCTTCAGCACGGTGACCGGGGGCAGCGTGTCCGGTGATCCAAACCGGGTCTATGATGGTTATTGGTCGGGGACTTCCATGGCCGCGCCGCTCGTTTCCGCGGCTTTAGCCTTGATTAAGCAGGCCAATCCGGAGCTCAGCCCCCAGGAAGTGACCAATATTCTGTTTTTATCTACCGATAATATCGCCAAACTTAATCCTGATTATCCCGGCGAGCTGGGCAATGGCCGCCTGAATGTCAGCCGGGCCGTTGAATTAGCTAAAGAAAATTTATTCAGCCGGGTCGGTCGCCTGGCCATCATGCCGGTAAGCGGCGCCAAGGAGGCGAAGCTGACGGCGGCCAACGGCGATTTGGCCGGTCCGCTCAAACTAAATTTTAAAAGCGGTTCCGTCGCGGCGGGCGACGTGACCGGCGACGGGATTGCCGAATTGGTCTTGGGAGCGGCCGCCGGCGGCGAGCCGCAGATCCGGATTTATAATACCGGCGGCAAATTATTGAAGCAATTTCTGGCTTTTGATAAAAAGTTCCGCGGCGGAGTGAACGTGGCGGTTGGCGACCTAAACGGCGACGATAAGGAAGACATCATCGCTGCCGCCGCCAGCCGGGGCGGCGCCCAGGTGAAAATATTCGAGGCCGGCGGCAAGTTGATCCGGGAATTCAGCGTCGACAACAAATATTGGCGCGGCGGCCTTAATCTGGCGGCCGGCAATATGGACGGACGCGGCAACCAGGAAATCATTGTCGGTTATGGCGCCGGCAACGCGCCGCAAGTCAAGATTTATAGCGCTAACGGCAAATTGATTGATTCTTTCGAGGCCTATGAGCATCGCTTCCGGGGCGGCGTCAAAGTGGCGGCGACGGCCTTGAACGGCCGAGCCGACCATAACCGGGCGCAAATCATCGCGGCGCCGGGCGCCGGCCGCAATCCGCAGATCAAGATTTTCAATGCCCAGGGCCGGCTGCAGTCGCAATTTATGGCCTATCGCGATAATTGGCGCGGCGGAGTCAACCTGGCCGTCGGCGACCTGAATAACGATGGCATCGCGGAAATCGCCACTGGCGCCGGTTCGGGCGGGGCGCCCCATATCCGGGTTTTCGACGGCCGGGGCACTTTATTGGAATCTTTTTACGCCTGGGAAGAAGGCTTTAAAGGTGGGGTAAATATTGGTATAATAAAGGTAAATAATTAATCACCATTATGTCCAAGCAAGTGATTTTCGACAAAAAGAACGTCCTGATCGCCGGCGCCGCCGGTTTTATCGGTTCGCATCTGTGCGACGAGCTGATCAAGACCAATAAGGTTATAGCGATAGATGATTTCGTTTCCGGCAGCGAGCGCAATATCGACCATCTGCTGGCTAATCCGGATTTCGTCTTTATCAACCACGACCTGTCGAAACCGCTTGATCTCGAGCAGGTAGCCGACTTGAAAAAGTTTAAAGTCGAATTCCAGGGCGTGCAGGAAATCTATAATCTGGCCTGTCCGATGTCGCCGAAGCGCTTCCTTGAGAATCGGCTGGCCATTCTGCTGGCCAATTCTTATGTCGTCAAGAACCTGCTGGATCTTTCGGTGAAATACAGCGCCCGTTTTCTGCAATTTTCTTCTTCCGTCGTTTACGGCCTGCGCGATCAGGACCAGCCCGGCCGCAAGCTTCGGGAAAGCGATCTCGGCCTGGTCGACCAACTCTCCGACCGCGCCGCTTATGATGAAGGCAAGCGCTATGCCGAAACCATGGTCGGCACTTATCGGTCGCTGTATAACGTCGACGCCCGCATCCTCCGCCTCTTCCGGACTTATGGGCCGCGCATGGAGGCCGACGACGGTCAGATGATCCCTGATTTCATCAATAGCGCCCTGGATAACCGAGACATTATCATTAACGGCGACGAGAGTTTTTCCTCCTCTTTCTGCTATATCGCCGACGCGATCGACGCGATCATCCGGTTTATGAATTCCGATCAGGCGGGCCCGCTTAATATCGGTTCGGACGTCGACGTCAAGCTCTCGGATCTGGTCGGTCTGATCATCAAGGAGACCGGCTCCCAATCCAAGATCGCTTATGTCGACCGGGAGTTATTCATCAGCGAACTGGCTCTGCCGGATATTCGTTTGGCCAGGGATCAATTGGGCTGGATGCCGGTGGTCACTTTAGAGAACGGCCTGAAAAAAACGATCTTCGATATTAAGGCGCACAAGAAACTGCACGGCCTGGGGGCCTAATTAAGACTATATGTCCGACGACAGATTTAGCGTCGTTTTGAAAGAATGGGAACTGATCCAGGCGCAACTGGATAAATATGACGGCTTATCGGCCCGGATAAAAACCTGGGCCATAACGCTGTGGGTCGCCTCTTTAGGCTGGTCTTTCCAGATCGCTAATCGCCATATGGCGCTGCTGAGCCTGGTCGTAGTCCTGGCTTTCTGGTGTTTGGATGCCGTCAACAAGAATTTCCGCGAAGATTATCGAGCGAGGCGCGAAACGGTGTCGGCGGCCTTAGCGATGTTTTTCCGGGACGGCTCTTGGCCGGCCGATTTCACGGCGCCCCAGATGCCGCCGCATCGGTTTGGCCGCATTTTTAAGTATCTGCTAGAACTTCACATCTGCCTGAACTACTTGCCGTTGATGGCGATTGCCGCCTTGGTTTATATTTTTATACATTAAACGGTCGGGTTAGTTCCAATCAGAAAAGCGGTTGTTAAAAAGACGGACTATCGGTCCGTCATTTTTTAAAAGGTCAGGAAACCCCGCACGAGCACCCAGCGAGTGCGGGGATGAATGACTCCTTGTTTAGCACGGCTCGCAGAGGCGTGCTAAACTATAGTCATGAGAATCCGAGCCTTAAATCACTC
>JBAZJV010000007.1:0-62267 GCA_041651095.1 Patescibacteria group bacterium | reverse complement strand
CAAGGCCAGAAGGATCTACCGCAAGAAGCGACGCTCGGATTCTAATGAAAGCCCGGAAGGAAACCCCGTATGAAAAAAGACTGTCCGTTAGGGCAGTCTTTTTGAGTGCGGGGAGGAGGTCATTAATTTTTAAAAAAGGCCGATTTGGCAATCGGCCCGTTTTGTAATATTTTTCTTATCCGTTAGTCCCCGTTTTGGGAAACTCGGATATTATCAGCCCCTCGGTGATAAAAGCTGAGGATCCGCCGGCGATAAAGCGGTTTAGACCAGTCGCGTCCAGAATTTCAGTAGCGGCAATTATAGTCTTTTCCAGTTTGGCTGGATCTATTTTTCCTTGAGCCGTGGCTTTCGTGATTTTTTTTCTGGTTTGATTCAAGAAATCAACAATATCGAAATCTTTTGCCCGTCGATAGGGCAGGCGGAAATAAGTTTCCTCTTGCCGACCGATCATGTCCAGCAGACAGATGTAAGAAAAATCAATTCTTTGCCCATCGTGGTGGATATAGGACACTAATTCGTCGTTAGTGGCCGCCAGAGATTCCCCGGATAAGCAACAGATAAACCTGGGAATTTGATTTTTTGTTCTATCGCCTCTTTTTTCCCCATATTTCAAGGGAATTTTTAATTGAGCGATCGGCAGAACATTAATACCGTACTGACCCATTTTTACTCCTCGGTTTTTTTGAGATTAAATGAACTTGGTAACTACATAACATATATATAACATATAATTACCTTTATCATTTTAAACAAATATTGTCATTTGTCAAGATTTTAATAATTTAGCTATCTTTGTTATAATTCAATATAATAAATTATCAGCCCGTCTATTATTCAGGCTCAATGAAAAGAAAGGCTTTATTAACCAATTTCAACTTTTGGCACCGCCTCATCAATCTTTGGTCGGTGTTGTTCTTTTTTCTGATTATCTATAATTTTTTCAACCCGGCGTCCGGGGGTGAAATTTTGGACCTGGTCTCGGTCATTTATATCGGCGCCCTGGCTATTTACGTCAGCAACAAGGAATTTGAGCGCTGGTATCATAAACATGACCGCCAGCATCCTGGCGAGATCTTCGTAATCATCTGGTCCATCCTGGTTGTTCTGCTGATTGTCGCCGACCTCCTGAGCCGCGGCCATTACCGTATGCCCGGTTCGGTGGTTTCAGCCTATATCGCCGTCTTGACTATTCTGGCGATTACCCGGAAGTCCAAGCAGGCTTATCAATTGCGCTTTGCTAAAAAGAAATAATTTAAATCATATGCCAAAAAAAACTAAAACCAACAGTTGCGGCGATGCCGAGCAGTTCAAGGTCTATGGGCACGAAGTCTTAAAGAAAGTGAAAGAGCTGATTAAAGAGGGCAATATCCGCCGCATTATCATTAAAGACGAAAAGGGCAAGGTGCTAGTGGAGATTCCGGTTACTTTTGCGGTGGTCGGCGCGGTTTTCGCTCCGGTCTTGGCTGCTATCGGCGCCTTGGCCGCCGTCGTCAACAAATGCACCATTGAAGTGGAGCGGAAATAGAGATTAAATCAGCTTTATGTGCGGCATCATCGGCTACTTAGGCAGTCGGCCGGCTAAACGCATTCTTCTGGACGGGCTGCAGAAGCTGGAGTACCGGGGCTATGACAGCGCCGGTATTTGTCTTTTGGAAGAACAGCAATTGATGACCGTCAAAAAAGTCGGCCCGGTCCGTCAGTTGGAGCGGGCCTTGGCCGCGCGCCGCCCGGCGGCGGTTATCGGCATAGCGCATACGCGTTGGGCGACGCACGGCGCGCCCAGCGAACGGAACGCCCACCCGCACCTGGATTGCCGCGGCGATATCGCCGTGGTCCATAACGGCATCATTGAGAATTACCAGATTCTAAAAAAAATTTTGCTCAAGGAAGGGCACCGCTTCGTTTCCGATACCGATTCCGAGGTGTTGGCCCATCTGGTTGAAAAATTCTATCACGGCAACCTGGAGCGGGCCGTCGGACAGATTTTGCCGTTATTGGTGGGCTCCTATGGGTTGGTCGTGATGAGCCGGCGTGAAGATAAGCTGGTAGCCGTTCGCCGGAGTTCGCCGCTTATCCTGGGCATCGGTCAAGGTGAAACTCTGGTCGCTTCGGACATCCCGGCGATCCTCAGCCATACCAAGCAAGTGATTTATTTGAAAGACGGCGATCTGGCCGTTATCAGCCGGAACGGTTATTCGATCAGAAACGCGGCCGGCCGGGCCTTGGCCCGGGAAGTGGAAGAGGTGAAGCTCAGCGCGGCTCAGATCGAAAAGCAGGGGTTTAAGCACTTCATGCTTAAAGAAATCTTTGAACAGCCGGAGAGCCTGGCCAATCTCTTGCGCGGACGCTGGAAAGCGGGACGCATAAAATTATCGGTCAAAGCCAAAGCCGGCTCGTTTAAGAAAATCATCATTGTCGCTTGCGGAACCAGTTGGCATTCCGCTTTGATCAGCAAGCATTTTTTTGAAGAAATTGCCGGCCTGCCGACCGAGGTCGATTATGCTTCGGAATTTCGTTATCGGAATCCTCTGGTCGGGCCCGACGATCTGCTGATCGCCATTTCTCAGTCGGGAGAAACCGCGGACACTTTGGCGGCGCTGCGGGAAGCTAAGCGTAAAGGCGCTCAGACTCTCGGCATCGTGAACGTTGTCGGATCGACGCTGACTCGTGAAGTCGATTCCGGCATCTATCTTCATGCCGGTCCGGAGATCGGCGTCGCCAGCACCAAGGCCTTCAGTTCCCAAGTAGCCGCTCTATTGCTTTTGGCTTTGTCTTTTCAACAAGAAAGCGGCGGGCGCCTGCCAGCCGGCGTCATCAAGGGCTTATCTGATTTGCCGCGTCTGGTCGAGCGGGCTCTCGGGACGGCGCCGGTCGCTAGACGTTTAGCCAGACTTCTGAAGGGCAAACGGAATTTTCTTTATTTGGGCCGCGGCTTGAATTTCCCCGTGGCTTTAGAGGGCGCTTTGAAGCTCAAAGAAATCTCCTATATCCATGCCGAGGGCTACCCGGCCGCGGAAATCAAACACGGCCCGATCGCCCTGGTCGACGCCGATATGCCGGTTGTCTTCCTGGCGACCAAGAACGACCTTTCCGATAAAATCATCAGCAATATGCAGGAGATCAAGGCGCGCGGCGGCGAAATCATCGCCGTGGTCGATAGGGATTATGGCGAAATCAAGAAGCTGGCCCGACACTTGATCGAGGTGCCGGTGGCTCATGATTTGCTGGCGCCGATCATAAATGTCATCCCTTTGCAGCTATTGGCTTACTATATCGCCACCGGTCGCGGGCTGGACGTGGATAAGCCGCGTAACCTGGCCAAGTCGGTGACGGTGGAATGAAAAAGCTCCCTGGTCGGGAGCTTTTATGATGATTAGGTTGGCCGGGGCATTATCAGCCCGCGGCTTGGCTTAAGACAAGGCTTCCACATTCACTCCGAAACCCCAGTCTATTTCCGGAAACCGATGCAACAATTGGTTGATATATTTTTTCAGCTCCTCATAGCGCGCCTGCGTTTTCGCCTCGAATTTAACGGTAACATATGGCCCGTTCTGCGAGTAACGGACTACGAACATGGCATCCGGAAACTCCAGGCGCACGCCGTCGCCGGCCCGTTCGTCATTGATGACTTCCGCGGCCGGGAAATCCTGTTCCAGGACCGCCGCGATCTTTTTGATTAGCGCGACTTTTAATTCGTCCGCCGTGCCGACCTTGATTTCGGGACTGGAAATATAATGCGGCAATTCGTCTACCAGTTCCGACAAGCGTCGGCCGCTGCGGCCGAGATAGCTGAGCAGGCGCAACGTGGAATAGCAACCGTCATCATGGTTATAAAAATCTTTGGAAAAAAAGAAATGTCCGGACAGCTCGCCGATGAAAGCCGCCCCGACTTCCTGGTTTTTCTTTTTCAGGAAAGAATGGCCGGTCCGCCACATGAAGGGACGGCCGCCGTGGCGCGTGATATTTTCTACCACGACCCGGGAACAAAGGGTGTTGAACATGATGATATCGCCCGGATGCTTAGCCAGGACATCGGCCGCGAACAAGGCGACCAGGATGTCGTTCCAGATGATGTTGCCGGCGTTGTCGACGATGCCGATACGGTCGCCGTCGGCGTCATAGGAGAAGCCGAGATCGGCCTTGGCGGCCAGAATTTCGTCGCGCAGCCGGTGGGCAACGACCAGTTCCGTCGGATCCGGCGTCCCTAAGGGGAAACTAGGGTCGATCTGGCAATTGTGTTCTATTACTTCGCAGCCGATCCGGCGCAACAGATCCGGCACCACCACGCCCGCCGTCGTACAAGCGGCGTCAATGACGACCTTGAATTTTCGGGGGAAGTCTAGGCGCCCGGTCAGGTCGGCAAAATAAGCGGCCTGGACATCCTGGCGAGTAAGCGTGCCCGGCTGTCGGCCGATTTCGCAATCATCGTTTTCCGCCATGCGACGTAATTCTTGGATCCCTTCGCTGACCAGGGTTTCGGAAAAGCCGTTGGCGAATTTGAAGCCATTATAGCTGGCCGGGTTATGAGAGGCGGTAACGAAGACGCCACCCGGACAGTCGAGCTGGTATTGGGACCAATAGAAGGTGCCGACCATATTCAAGCCGATATCAATCACCTCGATGCCGGCCCAAATCAGGCCGCGGCAGATGGCCGCACTGTATTCGGCGCTAGTCGCCCGGCAATCATAGCCGACCACGGCGCGGGAAATTTGCCGCCGCTTCAGATAAGTGCCGAACACTTTGCCAAGATGCTCGACGATGACCGGGTTCAAATCTTTATCAACCAGGCCGCGGAGATCGTAGCCGCGGAATATTTCAGGATTTATCCGCATAGATTTAATTTAATAATTTATGACCCCTTAGCTGTCCCGCTGTGTAATACCAGATACCGCCCAGGCCCAGCCAGGTTGCGGCTAGCGCCAGCAGCCAGCCGACATAGGGGATAGCGAATAGCAGCCAGCAGACCAGGACGCCGACTAGGAGCGACCAGAACAGCGAGCTTTTGGCCTGCGGCGTAGTTTTTTGCAGGATGAGCTGTCCGACGAAGATCGCCGCGTAAATTTTAGCGAGGTAAGTCATGGTTATCCACCAAGCCGCCACCATCAGGGCCAACGGGATGCCGATCAGAGTAAAAATCAGAACCAGGGCGATCGGCGGCAGAACGAACATCAGGATTAGCCCGGGCAGGATAGATTGGGTCGGGGATTCAGCCAGGCGCTTTAAAATATTATCGGTAATGTTCCGGGTGATGAAAATAAGAGCCAAGCCGACGGCCAGGGCGGAAAATATCGCGAACAGCTGGCGCCAGAGCCATAGCAGGAGCAGATTGCTTTTCGGTTCCGCCAAGTTTTGCCGTTGGATTTTGCCGGCCACCGACGCTTTAGGCGAAATATTGGTCGGCCCCTGAGCCGTATAAATGACGTCGCCGTTGACTATTGATTCCGAACTGACGATTAGAGCGGGCTGGCTGCCGTTGTTTGATAATTTCAAGTTCAGGTCCTTGCCGATTTTGCCGGTGACCAAAGCTTGGCCGGCCTGGCCGCTCACGCCGCCGTCTACTGTGCCCCGCACTTCAACCTGTCCGGCTGCCAGATAGACATCCCAACCGACATGAGCGTCCGGTCCGAGCACCGCCTTTGCTCCGAAGGCGTTGACATTGCGAGCCACGGCACCGTTGATGTCTAACAGGTTGCCGGCGATACGGACATTGCCGCCGATGCCGCCGTTGATTATGATATTCTGGCCGGCGGCGATTATATCGCCTTCGACCCGGCCATTAACCGTGATGGTTTGAGCAATAGCGATCAGATCGCCGCCGACCGTTCCATCAATAGTCACGGTCTCGCCGGCGGCATATAGGTTGCCGCTGACGATTTCTTCCTTGGCGATATAGACGGCGTTGCCGGCTTTCGTATCAGCCGCCTGAGCCACTCCGGTCGACAGGACGACCAGCGCCAAAGCGGCCAATACGGTAAAAATCTTGGTTTTCATAAATGTTGTTTAATTAGAAAAAATGCTATATTGTTAATTGATTGTCGTCGAAGATCACTGGATGATATTTTCATTATAGTCTAAAAATATGGGAGAGGCAATAAAAGAGTTTTGGCAAAATTACGCTAGTCATATTAAAAATCGGACTGATTTGGAGGCCGCTAAGCGGGCACTATGCAAAAAATATCGTTTAGCGTCGATACTGAATTCTGATTTATTGTCGGAATACCGTCGCTTGGTAGCCACCGGTAAGCCGCGCGCCGGAATTTTGGAAAGAATTTTGCGTAAGCGATCAATCCGCACTTTATCCGGTATCGCGCCGGTTGCCGTTCTGACCAAAGCTTACCCTTGCCCCGGTTCTTGCGCTTACTGTCCGCATGAAACGGCGGTGCCGACCAGCTATCTGTCCAATGAACCAGCGGTGATGCGAGCCATTGCCTGCGGTTATGATCCGTATAAGCAAGTCAGCCGACGCTTGCAAGCCCTGGAAAACAATGGTCATGAACCAGTCAAAATAGAGATCATCGTGATCGGCGGAACCTGGAGCTATCTGCCCCGCCGGTATCGGTACTGGTATATTTTAAACTGTTTTCGGGCGGCCAATGATTATCGCTATGGATCAGACAAGTCTTCGCCCTATCGTCAAAGCGCCAAACTGGAAGAACTGCGCGCCGCTCTGCGCCGGGAACAGCGCCAGAACGAAACCGCCGCCCACAAAATCATCGGTCTGACTTTGGAGACCCGGCCGGACTATATCAGTGAATCCGAATTACGGGAAATGCGCGAATTAGGCTGTACGCGGGTGGAGATCGGCGTCCAGGCCGTAGATGACGAGATCCTGCGCCTGAATCGCCGCGGCCACGGCGTAGAGGAAATCGCCGCGGCCACGGCGCTGTTGCGGCGCCACGGCTTCAAGATCACTTACCATTTGATGCCGGCCTTGCCGGGAGCGACGCCGGCGAAAGACCTGGCGCTCTTCAAGCAATTGTTCACGGACAGCCGTTTCCAGCCGGATCAGATAAAATTCTATCCGACGGTCGTCACCCGGGGCAGCCTATTGTATCGCTGGTATCGGGAAGGAAAATATCGGCCCTACGCGGACAAGGTTTTGCAGAACTTGATCATTAAATGTAAAGCGGCGGTGCCGCCTTATGTCAGAATCATCCGTCTGATCCGGGACATCCCCAGCGAGTCTATCGTCGCCGGCAACAAGATCACTAATCTGCGGCAAATAATGAAAGACCGCGGCGTCGCCTGCCAATGTATCCGCTGCCGGGAAGCCAAAGAAGCTGTTTTGGGCGATTACCGGATCAACCGGCTTAATTATGCGGCCGCCGGCGGGATTGAATATTTTATCAGCGCTGATAGCCCCGACCGCCAGGTTTTATATGGCTTTGCCCGTTTGCGGTTGGATCAGTCCAGCCCGATAGCTCCGGCATTGCTGCGCGAACTGCATGTCTATGGCGAACTGGTGCCGCCGAGCGGTGCCAAAAGAATCCAGCACGGAGGATTAGGAAAAAGATTGCTGGCAACCGCTGAACAAATCGCCCGGCAAGCGGGCGCCCGGCGCCTGGCTGTTATCTCGGGAGTCGGCGTTCGGCAATATTATCGTAAATTTGGCTATCATTTGAAGAATACATATTTAGTCAAGCCATTATGAAAGGCCTTGGCTTTTCCAGGGCGCTGGGCTATAATAAAGATATTATGTTGATAAATAAGACGATAAGAACTTGGTCGAGCTTCTCTTTACTGGCAGAACCTGTATAAAGCCAAAGGGTTTTTTGTTTTCAAAACGCCCTTTGGGGCGTTTTTATTTATCTAATTTCCTTTTATGCCTTCTATCAGCATCGACTTCAAGATCCTTATCGCCTTAGCCCTCTATTTGGTTTCCTTGTTCGCGGCGAATACGCTCGGTTTGAAAATAATGCCTTTCGTGTTCGGAACGCATTTGTCGGTCGCAGTATTCTTTTTTCCTTTTGTTTTTCTGACTACCGACGTCATCGGTCAGGTCTACGGCCGACAAATGGCCAAGAATTTCGTTCTGGCCGGCGTACTCAGCGTCCTCTTGTTCCTGGTCTATTCAATAATTTCCCTGGTTGTGCCTTGGGCCAAGGAAGGACAGCTCTTTAAGGATAGTTATGCCGCTATCTTCGGAATTTCTTTTCGGATGTCGCTCGCTTCCTTATTGGCTTATGCCATCGGCGAGTATCAGGATGTCTTGGCTTTTTTCTTTTTCAAGCGTAAGCTGGACGGACAGGGCTTTTGGCTATTATCGAATTTGTCCAACCTCTGGTCGCAGCTCTTGGATACTCTGATTTTTATGTTCGTCGCTTTCGGCGGCATTTATCCGGTCCGAACCATCTTGCTCATCAGCGCGCCCTGGTGGCTGTATAAGGTCGCGATGGGGCTGTTATACACGCCGCTATCTTATTTGGGTATATATTTATTGAAATATGAGAGTCAAAGCGATTAAGACGGCCATTTTCCGGCCGCGGGAAGATTTACTGGCTTTTATTGACCGGTATATCCGGCGCCTGGCCGAGGGCGATGTCGTTGTCGTCACTTCCAAAATAGTGGCTTTAGCCGAAGGCCGTTGCCGTCTACTTTCGACCAAAGCGGACAAAGAAAAACTAATCCGCCGCGAAAGCCAGTTTGCCTTGCCGACTAAGCGTGTTTTTTTGACGATTAAAGACGGAGTAGTGATGGCCAGCGCGGGCATCGACGAGAGCAACGGCAACGGTCAGATCATCCTGCTGCCACGCGACAGCTTCCTCGCCGCCAACCGGGTACGCCGCCACCTTAAGGAGAAATTCAGACTATCGTCGCTCGGCGTGATCATCACCGACAGCCGGACGGCGCCGCTCCGGGCCGGCATCACCGGCGTTACTTTAGGCTATGCCGGTTTTCGCGGCATCAAGAGCTACAAACGGACACCGGATCTCTTCGGCCGACCGTTCCATTTTTCCCGCGTCAACGTGGCTGACAGCCTGGCCGCCGCGGCCGTGCTATGCATGGGCGAAGGTCGGGAACGGCAGCCGCTGGCCGTCATCAGCGGCGCGCCGATCGCTGCTGCCGACCGCGTCAATCGGCATGAGCTCAAGATAGATATCCGGGAAGATATGTATGGTCCGCTATTCCAGCAGTTCCGATAAATGGCGGTTTTGACAAAAGGTATGCGCTAAATTAAGATTTAAACATATGCAATACGACCACTTAAAACAGCAAGATCCGGCCGTTTGGGAGATTATCGCCAAGGAGGCAAAACGGCAGAACGAAGAGATCGAGCTGATCGCTTCGGAGAACTATGTGAGTCCAGCCGTCCTGGAGGCGATGGCCACGGTACTGACCAATAAGTACAGCGAGGGCTATGCCGGCAAGCGCTATTATGGCGGTAATTATAATATTGATGACGTAGAAACGTTAGCTATCGAGCGAGCCAAGAAATTGTTCGCGGCCGAGCACGCCAATGTCCAGCCTCTGTCCGGTTCGCCGGCCAACGCCGCGGTCTATATGGCTTTTTTGGAGCCGGGCGACAAGGTGCTGGGTTTGAAATTGGATCACGGCGGACATCTGTCCCACGGCCATAAAGTAAATTTTTCCGGCCGCTTGTATCAATTCGTGCAATACGGCGTCGACGCCGCCACCGGCCGCATCGATATGGATGAAGTGCGGGCGATCGCCCGGCGCGAACGGCCGAAGATGATCGTCGCCGGCTTCAGCGCCTATTCGCGGGAAATCGATTGGCCGAAATTCAAGGCCATCGCCGATGAGATCGGCGCCTATACTTTCGCCGATATCGCCCACATCGCCGGTTTGGTCGCCGCCCAGCAGTTAAGCAATCCGGTGCCGATCTTCGATGTCGTCTCCACGACCACCCACAAGACCCTGCGCGGGCCGCGTGGCGCATTGATCCTGTGTAAGGAAAAATTTGCCAAGCAGATAGACAGTTCGGTTTTTCCCGGTATGCAAGGCGGGCCGCATGACCACATCACGGCGGCTAAAGCCGTCGCTTTCGGCGAGGCTTTGAAACCGGAGTTCACCGAATACGCCAAGCAGATCATCAAGAATGCGCAGGTGTTGGCCGCCGAGCTGAGGCAACGCGGCTACCGGATCATTTCCGGCGGCACGGACAATCATCTGATGGTTGTCGACCTGAATCCGCAAGGCTTGTCCGGCAAGGCCGCGGAGAAGATCTTGGAGCAGACCGGCATTTCCGTATCCCGTTCTACCATTCCGGACGATCCTAATCCGCCGATGAATCCTTCGGGCGTCCGGCTCGGCACGCCGGCGGTGACGACCCGGGGCATGCGGGAAGCGGAAATGCGGCTGATCGCCGGTTATATCGACGAAGCCTTCAGGCATCAAGCTGACGCCGGAAAATTAAGCGAATTGAAAGATCGGATCAGGGAATTGTGCGCCAACTTTCCGATCCCCACCAAATAATCTCTATGTTAAAAAAAATAGACGGTCGGGCGATCGCCGAGAAAATCAAAGACGGCATTGCCCGGGAAATATTCCAGTTGCAAGGCGCCAGGCCGAATCTGGCGATCATTCTGGTCGGCAAACGGCCTGATTCGCAGATTTATGTTTCCTTGAAACAGAAAGAAGGAGCCAAAGTCGGCGTTGATACCCATTTGTATCAGATCGAGGCGGCAGAAGGAGAGGCGGCCGTGTTGGCAACCATTAACTTTCTCAATCAGGACCCGTTGATCGATGGCATTTTAGTCCAGCTGCCGCTGCCCGAAAAATTTAATACTGATAAGATTATCGCGGCCATCGATCCGGAAAAGGATGCGGACGGCTTCCATCCGGAACGGCCGGATCATATATTATCTCCGGTTTTGTCTTCTATCTCGGCCTGCCTGGACGAGATTAAGTTCCAGGCAGCCGGTAAGACGGCTTGCGTATTATATAATTCAGAGATTTTCGGCCAGAGCGTCAAGGAACTGTTGGAGACTAAAGGCATGACCGTTAGTTTGAAAGATCGGTCGGAAAAAGCCGATCTGCTGGTGACCGCCTTGGGCGCTCCGCATCAGGTGAAAAAGACGGCCGTCAAAGAAGACGCGGTGATCATCGATATCGGCATTACGCCGGTCGGCGGCGAAGTCCGGGGCGACGTCGACTATGAAGACGTTAAAGACAAGGCGTCTTTCATCACGCCGGTACCGGGCGGCATCGGGCCGATGACCGTAGCGTTCTTGCTTCGGAATGTCCTGGAAATCTATAAGCGTCGCCACCAGAAATAAAAAAAGCCGATTCTCTTGAATCGGCTATTCGACAAATCTTATCAATTTTTTTGTCGACGTAACACCAGGCCGGCTCCGCCCCAGAATAAGCCCATGATGATAAAAACCGCGGTGCTTAGGGGATCTACATCCCAACGGGGGTCAGGCACTGTCGCCGTTGTGGCTCGGATAATCGCGTAGGCGGCTAAGGCTCCGAAAAATAATGACGCCGTGAAAAAACCGGCTGATATGTTTTTAAAAGGCATTGTCAATTTTCTCCTCTTGATTTTGGTTGAATACCCTGGGAGCCAGTAGAAACACGCCCCAGATTATGATGATAAAGACGCTAGCGGCGATTTGGACGAAATTGTTAGCGTGCCAGCAGATTATCATGGCTGTCGCTAGAACGGTCAGCAACAGGCAACTGCCCAGCATAAATATGAATAGCTCTGGTTTGCTCTGTCGTAGATTGGCAAGATTTTGTTTATAAAGAACTATTTTATCAATTTTCATTTTTCCCCTTTCTTTTTGTTTTATTTCGCCACTACTATATCATTATAATTATATTTTGTCAATATTAAGCTAAAAATGACCAAAAAAAAGCAACAATTAATTGAATTATTGAAGATCCACTTCGGCTATCAGTCGTTCCTGCCCGGGCAGGAACAGGCGATAGATAATATCCTGGCCGGCCGTGATACGGTGGTCGTTTTGCCGACCGGCGGCGGGAAATCCCTGATCTACCAATTGCCGGCCTTGGTCCTGGAAGGCGCGACGTTGGTCATTTCGCCGCTTATCGCCCTGATGAAAGACCAGGTCGATTCCTTGGAACGGGTAGGCATCCCGGCGACCTTTATTAATTCTGCGATTTCCGCTTCGGAAGCGGCCAACCGCCTGGCTCAGGTGAAAGGCGGCGCATACCAGATCGTCTATATCGCGCCGGAAAGATTTTACAATCAGCATTTTTTGAATGAGTTGAAAGAGATCAAGGTTTCCTTGTTCGCGATAGATGAAGCACATTGCATCAGCCAATGGGGGCATGATTTCCGGCCTAGTTATCTCCGCCTGAAAGAAGCGATCAAATTTGTCGGTTCGCCGACGGTTGTCGCCCTGACCGCGACTGCGACGCCGGAAGTCCGCGACGATATCGTCAAGCAGCTGGGGCGGCAGGACGCCGAACTGGTCATTACCGGTTTTGCCCGGCCGAATCTGCAATTCGCCGTCGTGCCGACTGCCAATAGCCAGAAGATCGAGAATATCGTCAATCTGCTGACGACTAATCCGGAAATCGGTTCCGGGATAATCTATGTCGGGACGCGCTCCAAGGCCGATGAGATTCTGGAAGTCCTGACCGAACATGACATCAAGGCGGTCGGCTATCATGCCGGCATGGACAGCGACAGCCGGAATTGGGTACAGGAACAATTCATGCGCGGGGCGGCGCAAGTGGTGGTGGCGACCAACGCTTTCGGTCTGGGCATTAACAAGAAAGACATCCGTTTCGTCATCCATCATGATCTGCCCGGCACCGTCGAAGCTTATTATCAGGAGGCGGGCCGCGCCGGCCGGGACGGCCAGCCGAGCTTTTGCCTTTTGTTTTACAATCAGCAGGACCGCTACCTGCGGGAATTTTTCATCAAGGGGGATAATCCGGAGCCGGAAACCATCCGCGAAGTCTATGATTATCTGGTGCGCCGCGCCGGGATGGAAATCGATCCGACCGGATCGCTGCTGGTCACTTACGCCGAAATCGCGCAAAATCTTTCGGAGGCGGTGCCGGAAATGGCCATCGGCACGGCTTTGAAAATTCTGGAGAAAGAGTCCTATATCAGCCGGCCGAATGAACGTAATGCTAATTCTTTCTTGAAATTGAAGAAGGGCTGGCCGGAAATAAACGCCGCCATCAGCCCCCGCGCCAAGAGCCAGTTGGAAATTGCAGCCAGGCTGCAGGAGAGATATGCGCGCGAACTGGCGGCCGGCTGGGATTTCAATCCGGAGGAAGCCGCTGTCGTTTTGCGCGTCAAGAAAGATTCGCTGCTCAGGACGGTCAAGAAATTAGCCGAACAAGGCTTGGTGGAATACCGGCCGCCGTTCCGCGGCACGGAAATCAAGGTGCTCAAAGCGGTCGATTCCGTCGATTTGGATCTGGATTTCAAGGCTTTGAAAGAGAAGGCGGCGCGGGCTTACGAAAAACTGGCGGAGATGGAAAATTATGTTTATGATCTCAGCTGCCGTCAGGAATATATCCTGAAATATTTCGGCGATCATTCATCGCCGGCTTGTCGGCAATGTGACAATTGCTTGCGCCTGAAGCGGCAGGCCGAGAGCGGCCGGGAAGATTATCGGCACAAAGAATACCTCAGTTAATTTTTTAATGTGTATGCGGCCGGTCATAGCGGAAAAATTATTAGGTCTGGTCAGGCGCAATTATGAAACGATTGCCGCCGATTTTGCCGCGACCAGGCGGAAAGAAGCCTGGCCGGAGTTGAAACGGCTGGCCGCTGCGGTACCGTCCGGCGCGCGCGTCCTGGATGTCGGCTGCGGCAGCGGCCGGCTGTTAGATGTTTTAGCGGTCGGCGCGGCGGATTATCTGGGGGCAGACAATAGCGACGCCCTATTAGCCATTGCCCGGCAGAACCATCCGTCACACCGTTTTATCAGCGGCGACTTGTTATCCCTATCTAGAATACCGGACAGCGGTTTTCACCGGATATTTTGTCTGGCTGTTTTGCCGCACATTCCCAGCCGTCCCCTGCGCCTAAAGGCATTGCAGGAATTGAAAGGCAAGTTGGCGCCGGACGGACGCATCATCATCAGTGCTTGGAATCTATGGTCGGCCGGCGATCAGTCGTCCGGCGGAGTTTGGCGCATCATCAAGTTTTGGCTGGCGAGCCGCTGCGGGTTGGGACCGCAATCCGGTTTGGACTTTGGCGATCTGATCTTTCCCTGGAAAGACGCGCATGGTCAGGCCGTGAGCGCTCGCTACTACCACGCTTTCCGGGCCGGGGAATTGCGGCATTTAGCCCAGCAGGCAGGGCTGGAAATCGTTTATTTCAAGCGGGACATGTATAATTATTGGCTAATATTAAAATAAATAATTTATAAATTATTTGGTCGACAGGCCGGATTTTTTATCGGTCAAGCGGTAGATAACCATTTTTCTTGACACCCCACCGGGGTGTGATATAATAGCGCTATGAAAACTATCGATCAACGGCTCAATAACATCATCGGTCAGTTGGAGGGAGCCAAAAAAATGCTAGCCGACCAACAGCGCGATTGTTTTTCTTTGCTTATTCAGCTTAAAGCCGCCCGTTCGGCCATTTCTGCGTTGATGGAGAAGGTCATCGGCGAGGAGTTCAACCGCTGCCTGGTCGGGCCGCGGCAGGCCAGTCGTCCCAAGATTGAAAAGATTTTCCGAGAAGTCATCAATAAATAAGCCAAGCTAATTAATCAATTAAGCAATACATTTATGTCTAATGTAATAGAAGTTAAAAAAAGTTTTTTCGCTTCAGAAGTCTTGCAGAGCGACCTACCCGTGCTGGTCGATTTTTGGGCTCCTTGGTGCATGCCTTGCCGAATGATGGCGCCTATTCTTGATGAATTATCCGTAGATTTGGCGGGCAAGGTCAAGGTAGTCAAAGTCAACACCGAAGACGGCGAGAATCAGGAGTTAGCGATGGAATATCAGATCCAAAGCATCCCGAACATGAAGCTGTTCAAGGGCGGCAAGGTTGTCGGCGAATTCATCGGTTTGCGGAATAAAGAAACCCTAAGAGATGAACTAGCCGCTTGGCTTTAAATATTTTCGAAGCTAGCCGTTTAAACGGCGATATCAAGTATATGAGTATTTTTGCTGATAACCTTGAGCGTTTAAAAGAAATTCAGCAGATTGAAAATGTCAGCGGCCAAGAGATGGCGCCTTTATTGCGTCCAGCCCGAGTCAGTTTCGCTGAATTAGTCGTGGACGGGAAAAAATATCCGGCTTGGCGCATCTTGTATAATGAAGCCTTGGGGCCAGGCAAAGGCGGCATCCGTTTCCATCCAGAGGTTTCCGAAGACGAGGTTCAATCTCTGGCTTTCTGGATGACTCTGAAGAATTCTCTGGCCGATATCCCTTACGGTGGCGCTAAAGGTGGCGTCAAATTCGATCCGAAAGCCAGTTCGCCGGCCGAACTGGAAGCTGTCAGTCGGGCCTATATCGCCGCTTTCCATGATGTTTTGGGACAAGACAAGGATATCCCGGCTCCCGACGTTTATACCAATAGCCAAATAATGTCTTGGATGCTGGACGAATTTGAACGGCAAGTCGGGCATCATGAACCGGGCATGATCACCGGTAAGCCGGTGGAATTGGGCGGCCTGGCTTTGCGCGGCGACGCCACGGCTCAGGGCGGCTACCTAGTCATTAAAGAATTAATCGCTAAATTTTTGCCGGAGCGGCGCAACTTGCAGATAGCTATCCAAGGTTTCGGTAATGCCGGCTTGTTCATGACTGAAAAACTAGCCGCTGACGGCTACCGTATTATTGCCGTTTCTGACAGTCGTGGCGGTTTATATAAAGCCGAGGGCCTTGATATACCGGGCTTGGTGACTTGGAAGAATAATAGTAAGCCGGTCGGCGAATATCCGGACGGGGAACCGATAACTAATGCCGCGTTGTTGGAATTGCCGGCCGATATCCTGGTTTTGGCGGCGCTGGAAAATCAGATTACCAAAGATAACGCTGGCCGGATCCAGGCCGGTTATTTAGTAGAGCTGGCTAACGGTCCGATCACGCATGAAGCCGATCAGATCCTGGCTGAGCAGAACAAGATCGTGGTGCCGGACATCCTGGCTAATTCCGGTGGCGTCATTGTCAGTTATTTCGAGTGGGCGCAGAATCGGACCGGTCAGATTTTGGCTGACGATTACTTGCGGGATTTGCTCGTCACCAAGATGCGGACCAATTGGTCGCGCGTCTATGATAAATATTTGGGAAAAGGCGGGCGGATTACGCTGCGCCAAGCCGCCTATAGCTTAGCGATTAGGCGCATTCTGGCGGCAGCCAAATGGCGCGGTCCGCGTTCTATCGCTTAAGCGGAATGGTTTAAGACCTTATATATCAAAACCGCCGGATTATACGGCGGTTTTGATGATATTTGAAGGATGTTATCGAAACCTTTTATTCGCAGGCTGCGGCATTGGTCCCGCCCGCTTGCGTACCGGAGCCGAAGCCCGGCGCCGGAGTGGCGCTGGACAAAGTGGCCTGGCATTCTTGCGGCTGATTATTGAAAGCGCTGCAGATGGTCTTCAGCAGGGAGGCGGAATCGCGGTTAGCCCCGATTTCCTGGCCATTAATGATCAGGGTCGGCGATCCGGCAACGTTATATTTGGTATTGTCGTCCTTGTGGATGTCAAAGCCCGGATAACTGCCCTTGTAGCCGACCTGGTTATTGAAATTTTCAGTGATCTTATATTGCTTATCGGTCTTGGCCACGCAGGCATCCAGCTTGGTCTTGTTAATGCCGGCCGAGCTGACGCAGGCGGCGGAGTCGCCGGCCTGCAAGAAACACTTCAGGTAAGCATTGTATTTATCGGATTGTTCAGTTTCGATGCAATATTGGGACAAGTTCTCCTGCAGTTCTTTCTGGCCGTGCATGGCGTAGTCGACAAACTTGACGGTATAGTCGATCTTTTTGCCCAGAGTCTCGACTACCGGCAGGATGCCTTTTTCGATCTGGGTACCGTAGGGGCAATAACTCATGACGAAGAGCTCGACTTTCGGCTTATCGCTCTTATTGCTGACTTCAGCGACCGGGCCGCTGTCGCCGGTATTGGCTGCCGCGGGCGTCGAAGCGCTCATTTTCTCTATGTCTAAGGCCTGCGGGAAGAACAGCTTGCCATCTTTGGACAGGTAAGATTCGACTACGTCGCTGACGATGTCAATCTCTAGCTTATACAGGCCGTATTCGGTTGTGATATTCTTAACCGTCGCTTTGTTTCCGCCCTGCATCAGATAATTATTGATAAAAGTTTCCGCTTTCGCCTTCGCCTGTTCGGCGTTCATGGTTTTCGGCTTTTGGAAAGTGAACAGGCCGATTACTACCAGGATGATCACCAGGATAATCGGCAAGGTTACCCGCGTAAAGCGTTCGCGGGAAAACATACTCTTAACGAATTTTTTCATAATTTTATTAGAATTATTATTTATTTTTAAAATAGTATCATTATTATAGTAAAAATCCCGGCCGTCGTCAAAATTTGGCCAGACGGTTCGGCTAATCAGTGTTTAGGCAGCATGGGTACGAGTTCAGCTGGCAGGGGCAGGGAAAAATTTCGTGTCTGGCCTTGCCGGTCGCGGAAACTCAGGCGATCGGCCACCAGGAATACCCGGCCCAGAGACATTTTGGCATTTTGCGCTTTGCTCTTTTTCGTGCGGTAGAGCTGGTCGCCGGCCAGCGGGTGGCCGAGAGCGAACAGGTGGACCCGGATCTGATGCGTCCGCCCGGTCTTGATGCGGACGCGTAGCAGGCTGTAATTGACGAAGCGTTGCAGCACCGTAAATTCGGTCAGCGCCTGACGAGATTTAAGCCAACTGTCAATGTTCCCCTGATCGCGGGTGCGGGGCCGGGGGCGCGTCAACAAGTCGGTGGTATGCGCCGGCAAAGCCGCCATCTTATAACCGGATTTGGCTCTGGTAATCGGAAAGTCGATGACGCCAGCGTCCTGGCTCAGGCGGCCGTGGACCAGAGCCAGATATTCTTTGTTGACATCGCGATCTTTGAATTGCCGTTTTAAGTCTTCGAAGCTCGCTTGATTCTTGGCAATGACCATCAGGCCGCTCACGTCTTTATCCAGACGGTGCACCAGGCCGGGTCGGGTTAGATCATCGCCTACTCGCTTGATGTCCGGATACTGCCGTAGCAGCCAGTCTACGAGCTTCGGGCCGCTTAAATTTCCGCCGCCGTGTACGGCCAGCCCGGCTGGTTTGTCGATGACCAGGTAATCGGCGGTTTCCGAAATTATTTTCGGCGCGGGTAAACCAGCGATGTCGTCAAGCTTAGCCATTTCAAGTTTAGACATAAAAAGGGGTAGTTATAGTTTTGGTCCATCGTAAGTCGGTTCGCCGCTAGCCATATTTTTCTGGAAGATCACGGCTAAATCCCGCCGTTTGATGCCGCCGCAGAGCAGCATAGCCAGGAAATAGACCAAACTGGCGGCCGCCATGATGAACAATAAGCGGACCAGGGTATTTTGATAGGCCGGGCTGAAAAAGTAAAGGAACAGGCCCATGACGGCCGCGCTGAACGTCGATTTAAGGGTAATCCGAAAATTAGGCCGGAAGCCGCTATATTTATATACGCAATAGCCGGAAAAAATTGCAATTATTGTTTCGCTGTAAATCGTGACTGCGGCGGCTCCGAAATAAGAAAAGATCGGGATCAGGAGCAAGTAGGCGAGCAGGGCGCTGAAGCTGGCAATGGCATAAAAGAGGATCATCGTCCGTTGTTTTTCTAGGGCGATGACGGCATGTGAAAATATCGTACCGAGAAAAATCGCCGCGACGGCATAAATCAGAATCTGCAAGATCCGGCCGGCCGGAGCAAAATCGTCGCCGGCGGCAAAAATCATGATCGGCCGGCCCAGAAACTGGGTGCCGATCACCAGGGGGATAGCCAGCATGGCCATGAAATCGAAAGATTTCTGCAGCACCTTCTTGAAATATTCCGGATTGCGATCCAGCCAGGCCGTGGTCATTATCGGCAGGATCAAACCAGCAAACATGAAGGGGATGGTCGTCAAGACGTCGATAACCCGGTAAGTCGCACCGTACAGCCCGACTTCGTCGGTGCTTTTGAATAACGACAGGAGCAAGGTGTCGGCCCGGAGATAAATCAGGTTCAAAACAATGGTGATAGCCAGAGGCCAGGCCTTGTCGAATATCTGCCGCCAGATCAGAGGATCGAATGCCCAACGGATAACCACAAATTTCCTGGCCAGAAAATAGTGGCCGGCAAAGCTGGTGAAAGCGGAGGCGACGGTGGCCAGCAGGATCCCGTTTAAGCCGCCGTCCAGCTGTCTAGTCAGGATCACTCCGCCGATCAATATGATGCGGCTGAGCATTTCCGCCACCGCATCCCGGCTCATACTGAGTTTCCGCTGGAACAAGCCGACGAAGATCTGGTTCAAAGCCGGGAACAGGAAGGAAACGAAAGAAATAATGACACCCAGCTTGACGGCCGGGCTATAAGGGAAGAACCAGATGATGAGCGGCGCCAAAATCAAAAGGGCCAGGGAGGAAACCAGGCGCAGGCTGAAGAGGTTGTTAAGAATTCGGTTTTCGTCGGTCGGATGGCCGCTGATCATTTGGACGGTGACCAGGGTCAGGCCGAAATCGGCGGCGACGGCGAAAAAGGTCAGGAAGGTGATGACCGTCGTGTATTCGCCGAAACCGGCCGGCCCCAGGTAGCGCGTAATCAGGGCGGCGGCGAGAAGACCCAAAGCCGTAGAAACGAGCTTACTGGCGATCTGGATCAGGGTATTGTGAGCGACTTTTTTCGTTAAGCTCATTTTCTTGTATTTTTATAGGGATTTTTGTATAATATAAAGGCTTAAGATAATTATATCATATTTTAATTGCCAAGATATGCGCATTACAAAGAAGCATGTTTTCGCCTTTTTTCTCCTCTTACTGCTCAGTTCGTTTGTTATCCTGCCCAACCTGCCGGTTTTAGCCGATGACAGCCTGGTGAACAGCCAAGTCGGCATGAAACAAGTCGGCCAGACCTTCGGCAATTCCACGCCGGCCGATATCCGTACCATCGTTGCCCGGATCATCATGGTTCTGCTTGGCTTCCTGGCCACCGTTTTCATCGGTTTCATTGTTTACGCCGGTTTCCGCTATATGACCGCGGGGGGCAATGAAGAAAAAACCACCGAAGCTCTGCAGGTTATCCGTAATTCCATTATCGGTCTGATTATCCTTTTGATGGCTTGGGCCATTACTCGGTTTACCGTCATCATCTTAGGTCGGGCTGTCAACAACTCGGTTGATTATCAGACTTATTGGCCATATTAATCCGCCCGGGGCGGTAATGGCATGTCCGTTGGCGGTTTTGACAAAAATCAGATATATGGTATCATATATATAGAAAGCTAGTTGTTCTTACAATTAGCTTTTTATTTTAAGCCTCAACCGATTAAACATTAATCAATCCGACCCGCGATAGCGGGGCTAACGATAAACATATGTCAGAAATCAGCAATGCGATCAAGCAGCTGTGCGAAGAAAAGAACCTTGATTACGCTTCGGTCATCGCTGCCGTGGAGCTGGCGCTCGCGGCCGCTTACCGCAAGGATTACGGGGAGCGCAATCAGAATATCCGGGTGAAGTTCGATCCGGCGACCGGCAAGTCGCAGATTTTCGACGTGAAGACCGTCGTGGAAAATTTGCCGGAGCAGGAAGAAGCCGAAATGCTCCGGAACCTTTATAACCCGGCGCCGAAAGAAACGCCGCGGGAAGAATACCGTCCGGGAGCGCCCGTCGAAGAGCCGGCCGAAACAGAAGAGGACAAGAAAAAATTCAATCCCAAGACGGATATTCAGCTCAAGGAAGCGATGATTTTGAAACATGACGCCCAGGTCGGGGATGAGATCGTCACCGATTTGCCGATTCCGGAGAGCTATGGCCGCATGGCCGCCCAGACCGCCAAGCAGGTCATCATTCAGAAGCTCCGGGAGATGGAGCGCGATATGATTTTCAGTGAATTCAAAGGCAAGGAGCATGAAGTAGTTTCCGGCATCGTCCAGCGCCGCGAGGGCCGCTTCGTCTTTGTCGATCTCGGCAAAGCTATAGGCATCCTGCCGGCGGAAGAGCAGATTTACAGCGAACGCTATAACCCCAACGACCGCATCAAGGTTTTCATCAAGGAGGTCCGCGAAGGCCATAAGGGCCCGGAAATCGTCTTGTCCCGCCGCGCCGAAGAGATTCTGCGCAAAGTGTTCTATCTGGAAATTCCGGAAATCGCCAACGGTTTGGTGGAAATCAAAGCCGTGGCTCGGGAAGCCGGCTCGCGTTCCAAGGTCGCCATTTGGACCGATGCCGACAATGTCGATCCGGTCGGCTCCTGCGTGGGCCAGCGCGGTTCTCGCGTCCAGACGATCATCAGCGAATTGGGCGGGGAGAAAATAGACATCATCGAATATGACGATGATCCGGCCAAATTCATCGCTTACGCCTTGGCGCCGGCTAAAGTCTTGTCCATTGATCTGGATAATGTCGAGCATAAGGCGGTCGTGAAAGTTTCGCCTGATAAATTATCCCTTGCCATTGGCAAGGCCGGCCAGAATGTCCGTCTGGCGGCCCGTCTGACCGGTTGGAAGATTGATATCATCGAAGCCTCGGAAGAAGGCGAAAAGAAGGTCATCGGCAGCGAAGAGACGGAACTGCCGGCACCGGCGGAAGAGGCGACTGAAGGCGAAGCGGCGACAGAGCCGACAGTCAGTGAGACAATCGTGGAAGCGGCGGATCAAGAAACCGCGGCCGGCGGTGAAGCGCCGGAAAAATCCGCCAAGCCGAAAACCAAAAAAACTAAAAAAGAAGAAGAATAAATAAAATTTAAAACTATGTACACCAATTTATTCATTCTCGGCAGTGCGTTAGTCGCCCTCATCTACGGCGCTATCGTCATCGCCTCCACTCTGCGTCTCCCGGACGGCAATGAGAAGATGAAGGAAATCGCGGCGGCCATTCAAGCCGGCGCCAAAGCCTTCCTGAACCGGCAGTACAAATCCGTGGCCCTGGTCGCGGTCATCGTATTTCTCATTATCGGCTTTCTGCCTTCCTTGGGTTGGCTGACGGCGCTGGCCTTCTTAAGCGGCGCCATCCTATCGGCGCTCACCGGCTATATCGGCATGTACGTAAGCGTCCGGGCTAATGTCCGGACCACGGAAGCGGCTCGCGGCGGCCTGGCCAAAGCCTTGAATGTCGCCGTGAAAGGCGGCAGCGTGACCGGCATGCTGGTCGTCGGCTTGGCGCTTTTGGGCACGGCCGGCTTTTATTTTTTAACCCATGACCTGCACGCTTTGGTCGGCTTCGCTTTCGGCGGATCATTGATTTCCATCTTTGCTCGCCTGGGCGGCGGTATTTATACCAAAGCGGCGGACGTCGGGGCCGACCTGGTCGGCAAGGTGGAAGCGAATATTCCGGAAGACGACCCCCGCAATCCGGCGGTGATTGCCGATAACGTCGGCGATAACGTCGGCGACTGCGCCGGCATGGCGGCCGACTTGTTTGAAACCTATGCCGTCACCTCGGTAGCGGCCATGGTTCTGGGCGGTTTGAGCTTCATGAACAGCCAGACCATTATTCTCTATCCGTTAGTGCTGGGCGCGGCCTCCATTCTAGCTTCAATCATCGCCATTTTCTTCATCCGCTTGGGCAAGAGCAACAATATCATGTCCGCCTTATATAAGGGTTTGATCGCAGCGGGAATCCTGGCGGCGATCGCTTTCTATCCGATTACCAGATACATGATCGTCGGCGGACTTAGCCTGAAAGTTTACTTTGCCAGCTTGATCGGCCTGGCGGTTACCGGCCTTTTGGTCATCATTACCGAATACTATACTTCTACTAAATATAATCCGGTCAAAAGCATCGCCGAAGCTTCCAGAACCGGGCATGGCACCAATGTCATCGCCGGCCTGGCAGTATCTATGAAATCCACGGCCGCGCCGGTGATCGTTATTTGTCTGGCCATCTTAGGCGCTTACGCTCTGGCGGGCTTGTACGGCGTCGCTATCGCGGCGATGTCCATGCTGTCAATGGCCGGCATCATCGTGACCATCGACGCCTATGGTCCGATCACCGATAACGCCGGCGGCATCGCGGAAATGGCGGAACTGGGCGATGATGTGCGCAACGTGACCGATCCGCTGGATGCGGTGGGCAATACCACCAAGGCGGTCACCAAGGGTTATGCCATCGGCTCCGCCGCCTTAGCGGCCCTGGTCCTGTTCGCGGACTTTACCTATAAGATCAAAGACGCCGGCGGCAGCGCTCAGTTCTTGATTGATAACCCCTATGTATTAATCGGTTTGTTTATCGGCGGCTTGCTGCCTTATTTGTTCGGAGCCATGGCCATGAAAGCGGTCGGCCGGGCGGCCGGTTCGGTCGTCGAAGACGTCCGCGCCCAGTTCAAGGAAAAGGCCGGCATCATGAGCGGCGCCGAGAAACCGGATTACGGCCGGACAGTAGATATTGTTACTAAGGCAGCTATCAAGGAAATGATCATCCCAGCCCTGTTGCCGGTGGTCGTGCCGATAGTCGTCGGCTTCGCTTTCAACTATTTTGGCAAAGGCCACGGCCTGGAAGCTTTAGCCGGCTTGTTGGTCGGTTCTATCGTGACCGGCATCTTTGTCGCCGTGTCCATGACTTCGGGCGGCGGCGCTTGGGATAATGCCAAGAAATATATCGAAGCCGGCAATTTCGGCGGCAAGGGCTCGGATACGCATAAAGCAGCCGTGACCGGCGATACGGTCGGTGATCCTTATAAGGATACGGCCGGTCCGGCCATTAATCCGATGATCAAGGTTTTGAATATCGTGGCCCTCTTGATTGTTGGTTTATTGTTATAATATTAGCTAAATTTTACTTAAATACTCCTCGGTAGCGGGGAGTATTTTTGTCTTGACATTTATTTAGTATAGGATTAAATTAAGAAGTCAAACAAATCTATTTGTTTGGCTGGCAATCATCAGTTCATTCCAATCATTCAAAACATTCGAGGGAGGTAGTAGATGAAAAAAGATCAGAAACAAGAAGTCGTTAGTGCTCTTGAAGCCTTACTTTCCGCTTTAGACAAGATGGCGGCGGAACACGAAGACATTAGCGCTTTATATTCTGAGCTATTAACCAGTCTGCCACAGACTATCTTGGTAGATGACGACGTGTTGAGCAAGAATGTCTTTATCCAGGGAACAACAGAACTTTATACCGACCAGGAATTTCAAATTCTGTCGGATACCAAGAAAAAGAACCGTACCTTGGCATTCACCTTCTTGGCTGAGCGAGCCAGGGTTAATAAAGGATTCTATGACGGTCCGGAATTATTTACCGGTACCTGGTTGGAAACTTTGGAATATATCATTCAGCAGGTCTATAAATCGAACTTGCGCGCCGGCTTGACCGAAGAGCAGAAAGAAGCTTTCCGGCAGCTAATCCGTCAGTTGAAGAATAAATCATAATTAATCACGTGATAACGGTTTCCGAAGGGACAAGCTACGGCTGTCCCTTTTTTATTTTTTCAGTTAGAATGACAATATAAAAAAATACGATATCATATGAAATATACTAATGATAATGTCGCGGTGAGTATCGCCGGGCGCGGCGCCCAAGCCATGATTGCCAGGATAGAGGAGGCCGATTCGCATCAAGTCAGGCGCGTCGCGTTGTTCCTGACCCAGGTCAATCCGCGTGAGCGCCGCCAGGTCTATCGGGCGCTTTTAGCTTCAAAGATTAAAGAAGTGCCATTTGTCCATCTGCGTAACGATTTAAGCGCGCGGGAAATTGATTTTTTAGAGCAGCATTTCCGACCCCGCTACTACAATATGCACGTCAGCGGTTTCCGCTATTTGTCCAAGTGGCTAAAGATAAGGCGGAAGATATATCTGGAGTTCGGCGGCCATTCCAAGTTGTTACCGTCTTTCCGGCTAGACCGGATCGGCGGCTTCTGCATTGATCTGGCCCACTATAAGATCGGTGAAACTCTGCATTCCGAGGCTTTTAAATATCAGCAGGCGCGCCGCCGCCAGAAAAAACTATTCGTCTGTAATCACTTGAACGGCTATGACTCCAAGGACAATGCTTGTATTCATCAACCTGGCCGCTGGGCAGATTTCGCTTATTTGAAAACCTTGCCGGATTTCGTCTTTGGCCGTTTCATCGCCCTGGAAATGGAAAATCCGATTAAAGAGCAATTGGCCTGGCGGAAAAAGATTATCAGGTTATTGGCGGCCAAGTTCGGTTAGCCTTGATTTTTCCGCCAAAACTGCTATGATAAAGGCGATTAAGAGAGATAAACCGAGCGGGCTTAGCGGCCCGCTTTAACAACTAAGACATATGCAAGTACAAAGCAAAGATTTGGAAAAATCCCAGCGGGAGCTGACCGTGGAAATCAGCGTAGCGGAATTCGCGCCCTATATTGAAAAAGGAGCCGAACAGGTGTCCAAGGAGGTGAAGATAGAAGGTTTCCGGCCAGGCAAAGCGCCGCTCGCCGTGCTCAAATCCAAGATCGGCGAGATGACCATCCTGGAAGCCGCCGCGCGCCTGGCGATAAATAAGACCATTGACGAAGCGATTGAGAAAAATACCATGGATCGCCGGGCCATCGGCCAGCCCGAGGTGAGCGTCACTAAGCTAGCGCCGGATAACCCCTTGGAATATAAAGTAGTGTTGTCTTTATTGCCGACGGTCGCCTTAGGGAAGTATAAGGACCTCAACTTGAAGTTCGAGCCGGTAGAAATCGGCGATCAAGAAGTGGAGAAATCATTAAAGGAGCTGCGTGAGATGCGGGCCAAGGAAGCGATCGTTGACCGGCCGATAGCAGACGGTGACAAAGTTGTCGTCGACATTAAGCTGTTCCTGGACAAGGTGCCGGTCGAAGACGGCCAGCACAATGACCTGGCGATCATGATGGGCAAGGACTATTTCGTACCCGGCTTCGATAAGCAGCTTTTAGGCGCCAAGAAAGGCGACGTCCGTAAATTCGACTTGCCCTATCCGGAAAATCATCATCAGCAGAATTTGGCCGGCAAGCTGGTAGAATTCGAAGTGAAAATCAAGGAAGTGTATAGCCGAGAACTGCCGGAACTGAATGACGAGTTCGCCAAATTCTTCCAACTCAAGGACTTGGAGGACCTGAAGAAGAATATCCGCGAGAGTATGAGCAACGAGAAACAGCGCCAGGCGGATCTGCGCAACGAATCAGAGATGATCAATAAAATAATTGACGATACCAAGTTCGGCGACTTGCCGGACGTCATGATCGACGGCGAAGTCAAGAACATGCTGGCGGAAATCGAGGCCAGCGTAGTGCGCCAGGGCGGCAAATTCGAAGATTACTTGCAGCACATCAAGAAAGACCGCGGCGCCTTGATGCTGGAACTCACCCCGAACGCCATTAAAAGGGTTAAATCCGCTTTGGCTATCCGCGAAATCGCCATTATTGAGAAGATTTCCGTAGAGCACGAAGCTATTCATAAGAAGATGGACGAATTAAAGGCGCAATATGCTAAGAATCCGGAAATCCAGAAGATGATCGGCGAGCCGGGCTACCACCATTACCTGGAGAACGTCCTGACCAACGAGAAAGTCGTCGACCAGCTAAAAGAATGGAACTATGCCTCAGTTGGCGCAAAACAGGAAGGCTAGCTTTGACTACGAGCTCTTAGAAAAATACGAGGCCGGGTTGGTTTTGTATGGCCACGAAGTAAAGTCGGTCCGGGCCGGCCAGGTGAGCCTTAAGGGCAGCTTCATCAGCTTGCGCAGCCATCACGGCCGCCCGGAATTTTATCTCTTAGGTTGCCAGATTTCCCCCTATAAGCAGGCTGGCCCCATGCCGGATTATAACCAGCGCCGGGAACGCAAGCTATTGCTCAAAAAAGGGGAGATCAAACGGTTGGTCGGGAGGCAGCAAACCGAGGGCTTGACACTAATCCCATTGCAAATATATACTAATCATAGTTTTCTGAAATTGGAGTTCGCGGTGGCCCGCGGCAAGAAGAAATACGACAAGCGGGAGGCCATCAAGAAACGGGAAGTAGAACGCAGTTTGCGGTCTTTGACAAAAAGACGTTAGCAGAGGGGATGCAAGGAATCGACAGTTGGATTTTCGTCTAAATATTCAGGACGTGCTCAGTTATCACGCTAAACTGGCTGAACAAACACAAATGCCAAAACGGCAAGAGCTTTCACTTGGTTAACCCCGAGTTATGCTCCAGTTATGGCCTAATAAATAAGGCTATAACCATCGGACATGGTGAGTCTTCATAGTCGTGTTTCCGGTGTCATCAATATGAGGATAGGCAGTTTCCGCTCTTTCCGGGAATTATCCGAAATCAATCGAAAGATCGCTCTAATCGCTTTTTGTCCGGTTTTCGATGATTAAAGCTAAACCAACGAAATCGGCCTAATCTTGTAAACGTATTTAGACAACCCGGCTGGACATGGGTTCAACTCCCATCATCTCCACAATGTGGTTAGAACCCACACTTTCCGCCTGACAGAAATTAGGTCCAGTGGTGGAATTGGTATACACGCAGCACTTAAAATGCTGTGCCGACAGGCATGTGGGTTCGAGTCCCACCTGGACCACGGATATATTTGTGTTAAATTGAATTATATTATATACTGTAGGTAATAATATAAGTTCAATTTATGCGCCACGATCAGGAAATCGCAGTCAAATTGCGCCGAGCCGGAAAGAGTTATAAAGAAATATCGCTAGCTTTAAACATTCCTAAAAGCACCTTGTCCAATTGGTTTGCTTCCAATCTCTGGTCGCAGAAAACGAAGCAATATTTATCTGATTTAGCTAGAGAAAATGCCAGTATCAGAATGAAGGCGCTCAGTAGTAAACGAAAAGTCGGATTACAGAAGATATACAAGAATCAAGGCTTAAAAGCGCAGCAGCAATTTAAGAAATACATAAAGGAAAGATTATTTTTAGCCGGCCTGACACTATATTGGGGCGAGGGTGATAATAAATTGGCTAATGGCATGATCCGGGTCAGTAATTCAGACCCGAAGATGATCAGACTATACTATAAATTTCTCCAGGCCTATTTGCCGGAGATTTGCTATAAAGCTAGGATTTATTTAGTATTATATAGGGATTTAGCTGAACAGGAGTGCCGAACGTATTGGTCGAAAATAGTCGGTTTGCCGGTAGACAGATTTTTCCGAAGCAGCTATATTAAAGGAAAGCACCCGACCAAGAGATTGGCTCATGGTATTGGCACTTTGACGATTAGTAATAGAGAATATAAGGAAAAGATCATTGCCTGGGTGAATATGCTGAAAGAGACAGAGATAAGTTAAATTTAATAAGCGCGGGTATCGTATAGTGGCTATTATGCGAGCTTGCCAAGTTCGAGAGACGGGTTCAATTCCCGTTACCCGCTCCATTTACGGGGGTTTATAACCCCCAGATTACAGAAGCCCTCGTAATGAGGGTTTTTGTTTTAGAAAATTTATTTTAATTTTATGAGCCGGTATAAAATTGTAAGAGATAAAAATAAATGCAGAATATTATTTTCAGACAGAAAACTTGATTCGTATTATGATGAAATTTACGGTATTTTTGAAATACCAATTGAAGGATTCTATGTCGCGCCCAAAACTATAGATGAATTGAAAACGGGTAAGCCAGTAAAAGTTATAGATTTGCACAATAACCTTAGACAGAAAGTTGAAGACTGTTTTCATAAAGTCCGTGCCGCGAGATATAGCTTGTTTTTGATTGAAAGCGAAATTGGAGGCGGACCGAGTCCAGAAGAAATGACACAATATTCTGAGATGATAAAAAGTGGAATGTGTCCCAAGGCTGAACTAATAAATGAGGTGTTAATAAATGAAACAGAGTCATTTATATTCCAGGTCAGAAGTAATCTAGATATTATTATTCAGCTTTTAAAACATTTATATTCTTACTTGAAAGTTGGCGGTGTTGATAGGGAGGCGCTTATATTTGGTAGAAAATTAGGCGAAAATACGACTGATTTGATGAGGAGTAATGGTAATCATGAGTTAGCAGGTTTTTTTGATAAAGAAATAAATGAGTGGATTGTAAAATTAAACACGTTAAGGAATGACATATCGCATCGCTCTGGCTTAAAAGGGTTTTCTTGTTTTGTTTATGAATCGGATAGCGGTAATGTTGTTGAGCCTTTGATGCCGGACGGTGAAGAAGTAAGAAAATATTGCCAGACGGTATATGGTAAATTATTAGATTTATATAAGCATATTTTTAAAGATTATCTGATTCCGGAAGTTAAAAGAATTTCGGAAGAGCCATATTTATAACCAAACTCCAAAAAAAGCTCATTAAACATTAACGGGCAGAGATGCCTGTTTTTGTTTAGTGAAAATGATATAATGTTTACACATATGCATAAACAATATAACTATAAACAAATTTGTGAGATACTCAAGATACATAACCACAATTACCCTCTACCACAGAGACAAATTGAAGAATATTTTAATTATTTTATAAATTATTTTAAAGGATCAAATCCAATAAATTTATTGGAAACTAATCATACACTTGGGCTTTGTCATGGGCTATATATTCTGATGTTTGGCAGAGATCTGCATGATATAAATGTTAATTATGGCGGGTCACTTAAGAGCAAGAAAGAACTTTTTAGACGATTTTCTAAGTTTGATAAGGATATAATGTCAGAAGTAGCAGTTTTAGGGGAGCTGTCTCGAAATGGCTGTAAGTTAGAGTTGTATTCTGAATCGCACACGATTAATCCAGAAGCATTGTTATATTTAGGTAATGAAAAATATAATATTGATGTTACTAAAATTCATTGGGAAACTAAAGAAGAGCTAGGGCTAGTAGCAATTAATTCTTTGTTAGAAAACAGGCCGGATATATTAAATAAATACAACAATAAAACAATAATAGTTTGTCCCAAAAAATCATTTCAAATTTTTATAAAAAATATTTTATCCGATTCATCTATTACCGATATTTGCGCTTCATTCCCGGACGAGGTAAGGGTGCATGATGGCGCTCTCGCTTGCGATGCCTATACCGGCTTTGTTTATGAAATTAAAGAAGGCGGCTTAGTAGTTAAAATAGTTGTAGAAGATATTATGGGATCGATTCACAGTAAGTTGATCGATAAGTCCCAACAGTATATTAATTCCAGAATTGGATTAGTAATTTATTTAGATTTATCTGGGTTGTATTGCATGGATATTAAACAATTAATATGGAGAGTTCAGAATTCATTAAAATGTTTTTTAAACATTAGCGCAGTGGCCATATTTGATAGATTCGCGATTGACTTTGATAATTTTAATTTCGATTTATTTAATGGATGTTATCTTATTATTAATGAATTTTCAAATTACAAAATAGATATAGATTATTGTCAAAAAAATTTAGACATAAATAGACTTATTTTATCTAAAGATAACTTAATAACCAACACTAATGGAACTTTTATTATTAAGGCATTGAAGTGATTTAATATAAAAATATTAGATTAAATTTTAATAAAAATTTGATCAAAATTACTTATAGTTCACATCCAATAGTATAGTCAAAACGCCTCATCTCTGTGAGGCGTTTTATTATTCTAAATTACAAATAACTAATTATTTTCTGCAATCACCAACGACTACCAATTACAACCCCCAATTCCTTTTCTCCTTCGCCAACTCTTGGCTCTTTCCATTTATTTCTCCTAGCCAAACTAATCTTTTTTCAGTGAGTTCGTCAGTCGTCAGTCCGGCGACCGGGAAAGCGGCGCGCTCGTGGCTGGAATAGCCGGTCAGATATGGCTTCAAGTAGTCAAAGACCGGCGTACCGGGCAGAGCGGTATAGATAAACAGCATGACATAAGCCAGTCCGGCCGCTCTTAATTTTTTGGCATACGCGATGGTCCGTTCAATGTCGGCCAAGCTTTCTTCATAACTCGGGATCTTGAAACCGATCATGAAACCGCCGACCGCTTCGATACCTTGCGCCTTGATATAGCTGACGATTTCTGCCGCGTAATCGGTATCGGCATTGATGGCTGGTTTCTTGGAGCGGCTCAATGATTCCGGATTGGCCGATTCTATAGCCAAATAGAAGCGGTAGCAATATGACTGGGCAAAACAATCAATTATTTGTTTATAGCTCAATCCCGGTCCCGGACGCATCAGCTTGAACAGGCTGATGCCGCCTTCCTCAAACCAATAGAGCCGGTGCTTCTGTAAGAGCGCGGCAATATCCATCGCGCGCCTTATATCCGCCAGGAATTGGTCGTCTTCAATAATGATTTCCGTGAATCCAGCTGCTTTATATCGAATAAATTCGCGTTCCAGATAAGCCAGGCTGAAAAAACGCGTCCGGTCGCCGGTCATCAGGTCTGACAAACAGAATTCGCAATGCAGCGCGCAGCCGAAACCGGTCATCACATAGATATGCCGGCCGCGTTTCAGTTTACGGCTGCCGCCGGTATGGAAATTAGTATCATACATCGGATGCGACGGAATTTCTAGGCGGCGCGGCGACAGTTCATCCAGATTTTTCAGGAATGGCTGATCCGGATTATGCTTTATTGTTCCGTTTCCGTCCAAATAACTGAGGCCCGAGACATTACGATAATCTTCTTTGGCTTCCAGCGCCTGGCAGAGAGATACGAATTGCTTTATACCTTCGCCGCGAATAACGATATCGACCGGTCCGTCGCGCAAGACTTCTTCCACTGCGCCGGTGGCATGGCCGCCGCCTTCGGTAATGACTGTTTGTGGGTACATTTCGCGAACAATCTGCGCCGTAGCCAGCACATTCTTGGCTTGATTACTGAACAGGTTGGTGATGCCGACCAGGTCCGGTTGGAATTGTTTAAGCACTTGCCTTAATTGTTCACCGGTCAGGCCGTAGCGAATGGTGCCGTCAGTTTGCGGCGTGAGCTGGTCATAGGCGGACAGGCAAGCGTCAATGAAAATCACATTAAAACCCAGAGGGACCAGTTCGGCCGCCAGATATTCCAGGCCCAAGGGACAGCCGGCGCGCCTGGTTTCGTATTTCTCATAGAAACTATAGAAGGGAACCAGGAGCAGGACGGTCAACCGCTGTTCTCCGGTATTCTGATAGATTACCCCTTGCGGGATAATAGTTACAGCCAAGTTTTTCATGTCTTTTTCCTTTATATTTATTGTTAATGGACGATTTTTTAGTTTTCCGTCTATTGTGCAATAAATCTAACTTTATGTCAAAGGAATTCGTCATTTTGACGAGTAATATTATATAATTATTATTTTTTAGCTTTACAAAGCCAAAAATATTTGATATAATGACTAAAGATATTTCGTCATTTATTCTCATATTATGACCAAAGAACAGTTATTGCAGAAAATCGGCTTTTCCCAGAACGAAGCCAAGGTCTATCTGGCCGCCCTGGAATCCGGCTTGGATTCGGCCCAGAATATTGCCAAGCGAGCTAATCTGCAGCGGACCACGACATATTCCGTCCTGGGCTATCTGGTGGAAAAGGGAGTTATTGGGCAGTCGCGGATCAGGAACAAGACCAGGTATAAGGCGGAAGCGCCGGATAAGCTCTTGTCGCTGGTCAATAACCTGCGGCAGGAAATAGAAAAAAAATTGCCGGAACTGGAAGCGCTGTATAACGGCGGCGAAACCAAGCCGCGCATCCTGTTCTATGAAGGAAAGAGCGCCATCCAGAATATCTATGATGACACTTTGCGAGAAAAGCCGTCGGAGATTTTGGAATGGAATACCGACGCTTATTTTGACTATCCGACGGTAGATCCGGTCTATATTGCCAAGCGCATGGCGCTCAACATCCGGGCCAAGCGCATCGCCGGCGCCGGTTCGCGCTGGCACAGCAAGCACAAGGGTTATGATCAGTCGGAATTATCCGAAACCGTCATCGTGCCGAAAGATATTTTCTGGCCGGGCATAGAAGTGAATATCTATAATGACAAGGTAGCCTTTTTAAATTATGCTGAAGAGATGTCAGTAATTATTGAAAGCAAGGCGATTGCCGAAGCTATGCGCCAGGCTTATCAACTATCCTGGGAGGGAGCAAAGAAATTGGAGATAGAGTAATAAGCCGTTAGGATTTAACGGCTTATTTTGATAAAATATTAATATTAGGCTTAATTAACCCTTATGCGCCTGACAACAATCTGGTCACATCGTCCATATTCGCTATACGTCATGAACCTGGCGGCCGAGGCTACAGTTTCTGATTTCAAGAAGGTTTTCCCTAAGAGCTCTATCAGTTATGGCGTGAATTATTACGAACAAGGGCAAAATACTTACCTTTATCCTGAAAAGGCCTATAATCAGACAGCCAACGCTTTAGCTCGTCAAGCAGTCGACAAACCGGCTGTTTTTACCCGTTCCCTGGAAACCGCTTTCCGACGGGCCATTAAGCTCAACAAATATTCGCAGTCTTTCACGACAGCTCGCATCCGATCCGCCAGCAACCAGAAATTGATCAACTGGGTTGAGGATTTTTCCCGATTGTTCAGTGAGATGTATGCCTACGGGACGGTGGCTATCTTGGCCGGCTATTCGCAAGACAATGTCTTATATACGACGGCGGAGAAGATACTGCGCCGCAAACTAAAAGGGCAAGCCGGCAGATTTTCTCAGCTTTATGTCATCTTAACGAATCAACCGCGTCTAGGCCGTAACGTGAAATTCGAGTTGGCGATCATTAAACTCGCCATGCGGATTAAAGCGACTTGTCAAACCAGTCTCTTAGATATTAGACAGCGCTATCAAGCGGAGATAAAAAAGCTACTTAAGGAATATCAATGGCTATCCTATGACTTATGCGATGGCATAGCTTGGGACGAAAAATATATAGCGAATCTGTTGGTAGAAAGAGCCGGACAGGATCTGGTCAAGCAAAGCAGGGACTTATCATCCTATGCTTCACGGACGCAGGCTATGTTCAAAGCCGTAGTGAAGGAATTAACCTTGAATAAGAAAGAAACCGGCGTTTTCGAAAGCATCAGGAACTTGGGGTATTATAAATGGGCGCGCGAATACGAATTTACCGAGGCTTTGTTTCGCCTCAAAGCCGTACAGGATGAATTAGCTCGGCGTTTGCGCATTAGCCCCTTGGCTATTAAGTATTTATTACCCTCAGAGTATCATTTGCTATTATCCGGTATAAATAAATACAGGAGGGAACTATCGCAACGGATACGCCGGAGTTTGATTATTTCCGAATTTGGCCGTAGTGCTCGGGTTGTCACAGGGGCACAGGCGACCAAGGCCTGGGCTGAGCTTAAACCGCGTGATAAAACTAATGCCAAAATCAGTTTGATCAGAGGTCGGATCGCTTATAGTGGTTTGGTTAAAGGTTTCGTGCGGACAGTGAATTCCGTCCGCCATTTATCCAAAGTTAGCGTCGGTGATATCATGATTGCCGTTACGACCAGCCCGGCTCTGTTGCCAGCCATGAAAAAAGCGGCCGCCATAGTGACTAATGAAGGAGGCATCACCTCGCATGCAGCCATTGTTTCTCGGGAATTGCAGATACCATGTATCGTTGGCGCTAAAGATGCCACCAGGATTTTTAAAGATGGCGACTTCGTGGAAGTCGACGCTAAACATGGATTAATCAAAAAAATCGCTTATGGCAAAAAATAAACACATTAATTGGCAAAAAGTCGTCAGCCGGCAATATTCTTTCCTCTATTCCGATTACACCAATGAAGCCTATAAATCAATGCGCAAGACCGTGGGCACTACCTTGCGCTATAACTTATTCTGCGGCGATATCAAGATCCTGAATATCTATCGGGAACAAAAGGATGTGGACAGGTCATATCGGATGATTAATAAAATGGCTACGCATCCTCGGGATATCGTGGCAAAAATGGATAGGTATGACGAGCTGGTATTTCAACATGACCAATTAGTTAAGGGAATCAAGCGTTTAAAAGATAAGCAAGAGATTAAACAGAAGCTTCTGCAATTAGATAAAATATTCTTCCAAATCGTCGGCTATTTCTTGCTCTTCGTTTTCATGGGCTACGCCGGCGACTGGCCCAATATTAAAAAATTTTTAAAGCGTTATGGCAAGCGTTTTGAAAGGATCAGGATGTACACGACCGATATGGATATGAATATTGGTTTTCCCAAGCTGTTTGCCAAGTATGATCGGCGCCTATTGGAACTAGCTCCCAGCATGAAGCGGAAAGAGCTTCTGGTCTTTTTGAAAACCGGCCAGCTGGATCAGAAAAAGATCAGGGCGCGGGCAAAGAGCTATCTGGTTATCACCAAGGATCTGAAAAGCCGCGAGTATGCGCTCTCCGATATTCCCAAAGTCTTGGCCAAGGAGCTGGCGCATCTGAAGATAGACTATAGCGTCAAACACCTAAGCGGCATGGCGGCTTGCCCTGGCACGGCGCAGGGCAGGGCAGTCGTAGTCATGACCAGCAGCGATTATAAAAAGATCAAATCTGGCGATATTCTAATAACACCGATGACCAAGCCCGATATTATTGCTTATTTGAAAAAAGTAAAAGGTATCGTAACCAATGACGGCGGCGCCCTATCGCATGCCTCTATTATTTCCCGGGAGATGAAAATACCCTGCATTACCGGCACCAAGTATGCTACGGACATCATCAAGGATGGAGAAATGTTAAAATTGTCGGCGACTAAAGGATTGGTGGAAAAGATTAAATAATTTTATGGACAAGATAAAATTACGACCCGCGACCATAGCCGATTTGAAAGTTATTTTGGCTTTGGAAAAAGGAGCCGATTCCAAAATGTACTCGGCTCGCCTTAAAGAATCGGAAGTCAGATATTCTCTGCAGCGCGAACATGTGTTTCTAGTTAAGTTAAGATCTTTGACCATCGGTCTGGCCGTCTACCGGGTAGCGAAAAATCAGACCGTGACTATCAACGGTCTGATTATAGCCCCTAAATATCAAGGCCGAGGTTTTGCCCGCCAGGCGATGATTTTAATGTTACGGAAGATCAGATCATATTCGCGCATCGAGATGATGGTCCATCCGCATAACGTCCGCGCCTTATCGTTATACTTATCGCTCGGCTTTATGATCGATAGTTGGCACAAGAATCATTTCGGCGATGGTGAGCCGAGGTTGCTGTTGATTAAAAAATGGACTTGATAAGTTAACTATGAAATTAGCCGTCTTATTTTGGTTCTATAAGGAGCCGGATATCTGCCTGAATCATTTACAGCTGATTAAGAAGCATAATCCTCGGCTGAAGATTTTCGGTTTGTTCGGCGGCGACCGTAAGCAGGCCCGTATTTATCGGAGAAAGTTAGCCGCATATTTAGATGAATTCTATATTTCATCTTATAGCCATCGCCCCGGCGCTTGGAAATGGATTAACGGCGATCTCTTAATTCTTGATTGGTATCAAAAACAAGGACGGCGACTGGCAAATTGGGACAGCGTCCTTGTCATCCAGTGGGACGCTTTGGTCCTAGGCAGCCTAAAACAGCAATTCCCTGGTTTGCGGCAGAATGAGATATTTATTTCAGGTGTCAGACGTTTGGATAAGACGATAGAGCGAAAATGGCATTGGACCAAGCCGGGCGGCCGGCGGCGGCAAAATTACTTAAATTTTGTCCGACATGTGCAATCCGCCTATGGTTACCAGCAGAAATTGTGGGCCAGCTTATTTATCTTGCCGCTATTTCCTAGATTATTTTTTGAACAGTGGTCGGCTATCAAGAATAAGACCTTTGGCATGTTGGAATATAAGATTCCGACTTACGCCAAAATTTTTAAAATACCGTTCTACCGAAGAGATCTCGGCGTCCGCTGGTTCAATCGGGCGGCCGATAGTGGCCGGACGCCGCTTAATGCTAAGGGCATAGAAATCCGGTCGGATTATATCAAGCGGCAGCTGCAGAAAAAAGACGGCTATCGCATTTTTCACCCCTATTCCGATTACTGTAGATAATTGACAGACGCCGTATTACTTGCTAGATTATAATGACTCTTTAAAAAATAATTTCGTTAATAAATAGAGGGGCAGACCATGGAATATTATTATTTCAAGGTATATGTCGGCTGTTCTTTGACTCATGCTCCCGCTGAATTCCGGTCCAGCGTTGAGCGTTTGCAAGAACGTCTTAAGGGGGTCTGCCAAGTCTTGGTTTTTAAGGGGCTGGCAGACGCGAATATTCCTCATGATGTCTATGTTTATGACATCAGAGGCTGCGTTTATAAATGCGATCTGTTAGTAGCTATCTGTGATTTTCCGTCTTTGGGTCTGGGCTGGGAAATGGCCACGCAGGCGGAGAAAAGAAAAAGGCCGCTGTTGGCCGTAGCTCACCGGGAAGCCAAGGTCTCTAAACTCGTTATAGATCCGCAGCTCCCGGGGTACGAATTCCGGAGGTATGACGATCTCTGTGAGGGTGTATTCAAGATGGTGGTCGCCCGCCTGCAATTAATGGAAGCCGCGCTGCCATTTTGGCGCCGCTGGTTTCGCCAATTTATATTCAAATTTAGTACCAAGCCAATAATGCGCTATCGGTACTAAGAATAGGCTAAATTGTTAGCCTATTTTTTATTATTTAAATACCCCCCTTTACTTAATGGGCGGAGCATGTTAGATTGGAATATTAAAAAGAAATATTTAAGTTCTTTCAACAAATAATAAACATAAGGGAAAGTATCATGCACAAATATTCGGATCGTTCTTTTTGTCGTTATGTCTGCGGGGCGCTGATGACGCTGTTTTTTTTCTCTAATATAGTGCCGGTGCTCGGGCCGGCATTTATCGCCAATATTTTTGGCCTGTATGAAAATGAATATATAAAGCATGGTTTGTCGGCCAAGGATATCATCGCTTCCATGGTCGCCGGTCAGGCTTTATTCTATATCACTTTCATCTTGGCGATATCCAGCAGTTTGCGAGTTTATCATCTGGATTTTTCCTGGCAGACGGTTTTGATCCTTTGTATAATCAGTTGTGCCTACGCCGCTAGATTATTTTTCCGCGGCCGCAGAAAATCACAGTTGATCCGGGCGTCCATAATGACGCCAGAGGATAACGCTTAATCGATTTTAAGGAGTCATACGACTCCTTTTTTATTTGACTTTTATGGGCTTAAATCAGATAATTTTGGTATAATAATGCGTATATGTTGGTGTCAGTCGCCGGTTATTTGTCCGGCTTAGCCATCTTGCTGTCTTTTTTGCCATATGTCAGGGATATTCTCCGCGGCCAGACCAGGCCGGAAAGGATGTCCTGGTTGATTTGGGCTTTGTTGGGTGTGATTTTTTTCTCGACCCAACTAGCCGAAGGCGCCACTTTTTCTTTGATTCTGCCTGCTGCCCAAACAGCAGGCGATTTATTAATTTTCGTACTAGCTATCAAATGGGGTTATGGCGGGTTATTAAAGAGGGATATTGGGGCCTTGGGCGGGCTATTGTTGGGATTAATTCTATGGGGATTAACTAAAGAAGCGGCTGTCGCTTTATTCATTGTTATCCTGATCGATGCTATGGGAGCCGCCCTGACCGCCATTAAGTCCTATGAACAGCCCGCCAGCGAAACTCCGAGCGCCTGGTGGCTGACTTTCATCGGCGGCGCCTTGGGCTGTCTAGCCGTCGGCAGTCTGAATGGGATCTTATTAGTTTTTCCTGTTTATATCTGTCTGGCCAGCGCCTCGATATTGCTGGCGATCCGATTAGGGAAGCGTAAAGTCCGATAAAAGCTATTTATAGCATCCAGCCGGCCCGGTCGACCGGGCCGCCTGGTTTATAAATCAGGCTGATATGCTAAAATATAAGTATATAATACTAGTCTTATGGAAGAGCTGATAAATAAGTCCCGCGAGTTGGCTTTAGCCGAGATCAGCCGATTCGCCATGCCGAAATTAGAGCATTTTTTGCTGGCGAACGCCAAGGGTCAGGAGTTGGCCGCCAAGCTCGGCGCCGATCAAGAAATCGTCCTATTGGGCACGATGCTGATGGATTTGAAGATCGGCCAGTGTTTTGGCGCCAATCGCCTGGCCGAGCACGTGGCGGAAAGTTCGCGCGCTGCTCAAGCATTCTTGCGGCCGTTCAATCTGGATCCGGAAATTTTTCGCAAAATCGTTGACTGTATTGAATCGCACCATGGCGTTCCGGCCTATTCTTGTTTAGAGGCGGAAATCTGCGCCAATGCCGACTGTTATCGTTTCTTGTCGCCGGCCGGCTTCTTCAACGCGTTTATGATTTTTAGCGGCCGTGGCGCCGATTTCACTGGTTGCCTGAATCAGCTGGAGGCTAAACTGGAAGAGAAGCATAATATCCTGTCTTTGGATATTTGCCGGCAAGAGCTGGAACCGTATTATCAGGAATTCAAGGAGTTAATAAAGAAGGCTAGAGAAAATTAATATGCCTCATTCGCCAAATCTTCCGGTCGTCGCCTATTTCAGCATGGAGATCGCCCTGGAAGACGGCATCAAGTCCTATTCCGGCGGCCTCGGTGTCTTAGCCGGAGATATTTTGCGTTCCGCTGCGGACATCGGGTTGCCGATGGTCGGTGTCACGCTCTTGAGCGACCAAGGATATTTCGAGCAGACGATCAACCCGGCCGGCGAACAGGACGAGACGCCGGACGCCGACTATGATTTTTCATTATTGGAAAAGTTGGATATTTCATTTTGGATCAATATCGCTTCTAACCGCGTTCGAATAGGGGTTTGGCGCTATCTGATCAAAAGCGCGAGCGGCGGGGAAGTCCCGGTCTATTTCCTGGATACTAAATATCCGGAAAATAAGGCGGAGTATCGCGGTCTGACCGGCCAGCTCTATGGCGGCGATGAGACCTACCGACTGCTTCAGACGATCATTTTGGGCCGGGGCGGCTTCGCGGCCTTGCAAGCCCTCGGTTACCGGGTCGATAAGTATCATATCAACGAAGGTCATGGTGCTTTTGTCGCGGTCGACCGCTTCCTGGCGGCGACGGCGCAGGATGACCAGGCGAAACTCATTGAGACCAGACAGGCCTGCGTCTTTACCACCCATACGCCGCTTAAGCTGGCCCATAGTTTTTTGCCTCTGGATACGGTTCTGGCCTATCAGCCGGATTTTCCGGCGCAGCTGCCCGGGCTGGTTATTAACCGTGAAGTGGATATGACGCAGGTGGCCCTATATTTCAGCGGCTATGCCAACGCGGTTTCCGCCCAGCATCAACAGCTTGCCGTCCAGTTGTTTCCCGATCAGACGATCCATAAGGTTACGAACGGCGTCCATTCTCAGTCCTGGACGGCGCCGGAATTCCAGGCTTTGTATGATCAATATATTCCCGGCTGGCGGCAAGCCAGCCTAAAGCTGGCGCAGGCGGCCGATATTCCTGTATCGGAGATTGTCCGGGCGCACCAAGTTGCCAAGGGCCGGCTGCTTGCGCTTATCGAGGAACGCTCCGGCCTAAAATGGCAGCCGGAAGTCATGACGATTGGTTTCGGGCGCCGCTTCGCCCCCTATAAGCGGCCGGCTTTGTTGCTGCAAGATATGGACCGTCTGCTTCGGATCCAGGAAAAATGCGGTCCGCTCCAGATCGTTTATGGCGGCAAGGCTCATCCGGCCGATGATGAGGGCCAGGGTTTGATCGCCGATATTCATCGGCTGATCGGCCGATATCGTGACCAGATTAGATTAATTTTCTTGGAAGATTATGAAATGGAATTGGCAAAGATCATGACCGCCGGTGTCGACTTGTGGCTGAATACGCCGCTCCCGCCCAATGAAGCTTCGGGGACCAGCGGCATGAAAGCGGCACATAACGGCGTGCCGCAGCTGGGCACCCTGGACGGCTGGTGGCCGGAGGGTTATATCAAGGGTCAGACCGGCTGGGCGATCGCGGAAACGCGGGTTCCGGAGGCGGAGACGCAGAACGCTAGGGACGCGGCCAGCCTCTATGATATCTTGGAGCAGGAAATTGTGCCGCTCTTTTATCGCGATCCGGCCGCCTGGCAGGAAATGATGCGCTCCGCTATCAGCTTGAATGCCTCTCGTTTTAATACGGAGCGGGTGCTGCGCGAATATCAACGCGATGCTTATTCGATAGCTTAAATTTGATAGCTTGCAATAGTATATTTCCAACTTTAATTGGTTCTTTATTCAACGGAGGGCTTATGGAAGTAAATATAGGAGTAAGGTGGATTCAAGGAGGGATCATTTCCGATCCCCCTAAGCGTCTGATTCTCCAACAGTATTTGTGCTATGGTTGCGGATCGGGTTGCCGCTTGGAAATCCCGGTTCGTGACCCGGCGCCCACGGCTTGCCTTAACCCGGAGCGGGCCGTGCGTTTCCGTCAAATCCGGGAGAGCATTAAAGAGACGTTTTGTTCTTCATGATAAAAAACGGGCCGGACAATATCGCCGGCCTTTTTTATTGGGAATTTTCGTCTTTTGGCGATGCTCGCCGCTGCCTAATCTCGGTCGTCGGATTCTGACCGGGACGATAGTGGCGCAACAGCGCCCGGCCGGTCGTTTCTCCTATGATATTCTGTCGGCCCAGATATTTATCGGCGTATCGGTTTTCGACTTCCCGGTCGCAATCATGCACGAAGACATCCCCTCCCGGTTTGATCAGCCGTGATGCCAGATAAATACTTTGCATCCGTCCCGGCTGGCCGCTTTGCCAGCCGGCCGGGCCGTCGATCAAGATTAAGTCCCAGCACCCGGCGGCGATAGCCGGCGGCAAGGAAATGGACAGCTTTTCCGGTTGTTCCAGCAGTTCTCGCCAATCATCTATCCGGGTCGTGTATTTTATCAAGTAAGCTTCCAGCCGCGGGCTTTCTTTTTTGATTTTTTCGAACCACTCCGGATCGTCTTCCAGAAAGACGGTCCGCCCGCCCGGATTGGCTTGATGCCATAGTTCGGAGTCGTAGCCCAATCCGAAGACCAAAAAATTAGCCGGCGCCTTGATAGCGGCTTGCACGGCGTAAATCTCGCCGGCGCTGAGCTGGATATCCCGATTTCGGCGCCTCTTTTCAAGCCGTTTTAAAATCAGTTGTTTTTTTATTTTTGCCGTCAAATCCAGAGCCGACTTTCTAATGTTTGCAAGCATATCTTTTTATGATATTTTAGCTATTTTCAGGCGATTGAGCAATAAGCGATCGCCCCGATAGGCCGTTTTTATCAAGTAGTCTAAATACTCTGTATTTGCTATAATTTTAATATCTTTCTAAATTTAAGAAAATTTCTTGTGCTTATTCCTAAAAATCGATGGACGAAAATTAAGAGCATTATCCTGATCAGTTTTTCTTTGGCTAAGTCTAATTTTACTCTCCGGACCGAAGGCAGCTATCTGGGTAATTTGTGGTATCTGCTCAATCCTCTGGTTTCATTCGCCCTCATCCTGTTTATCCGGCAGACCGCCTTCATTGATACGGGCATCAAGGATTATCCGGTCTATTTGTTTATGGGTATCGCGGGTTTGAATTTTTTTCGTCAGGCGACAGTCAATTCCATCCGGGCGATCACCGGTAACGTGGACTATATCAAATCCATGAACAGCATCGCGCCGGAAGTCTTAGTCGTTTCGGCTGTATTCCAGGCGGCCTTGTCCCATATTTCCGAGTTGGTGATAATCATTGGTTTCCTCGTGTATTGGCACATTCCTCTGACCGGCCTCTTATTTTATCCTCTTATTTTTGCCGTATTTTTTTGCCTGGTCATCGGCATCTCTTTGATCTTCGCGACTATCGGCGTCTATATCACTGATTTAGATAACGTTTGGACTATTTTTACCCAGCTTTTATTTTTGGTGACGCCGATTTTTTACGCGGTTACGGCCGGCAGCCGCGTTTATATCGCCAATCTCGCCAATCCGCTATTCTATTTTTTGGAAATTTCCCGTCGCGTCGTAATCTATTCGTCTTGTCCGCCGCTTTGGATGATCGTGGCCATGCTTATCTTTAGCATCGTCTTGTTTTCCGCCGGCTGCTTCATTTTCAATAGATATAAAAAAAGGTTCGCCGAACTAGTGTAAGCCGAGGCTATGAAATCTATCATTATCATCATTGATTATTTTGGCGGCCAGTGGCCCCGGTGGTTCCCGTTCTACCTGGAAAGCTGCCGGAGGAATCCCGATATCACGTGGCTGATCCATACTGATTGCCCGGTCGATTCTTTTAATATCAAAAATGTGATATTCCGGTCCATGACCCGAGCGGCTTATATCCGGCATGTCAGCGAGCGTCTGCAGATTAATTTCGCGCCCGCCGACGATTACAAGTTGTGCGATCTTAAGCCGACTCGGGGAGTTTTATTCGAGGAAGAGATCCGCGGCTATGATTTTTTCGGCTACGGCGATATTGACGTCATCTACGGCGATATTCGGAGGTTCTATACGGCAGAGGTGCTAAAAAATAATGTGCTCAGTACCAGCGCCACGATGATCGCCGGGCATCTTGCCCTGTTTCGGAACTCTGCTTGGTTGCGTAACGCTTTCCGCCGGGTCAAGGATTGGCGGCAGGTTCTGGAAGATAGTGTTTATCGCCATTTCGATGAAGATATGCTGATCGAGGTTTTCCGTTACCCGGCCGGCTTGTCACCGCGACAGAGATTCTTTTACGATTTGCTTAGGCCGCGAGGCATCAAGTATCGCCATAAATTATATTTGCAGGAACAATTCACTACGCCGCTCACGCCGATGCGCTGGCGGGACGGAAGCGCCGAGCACCCGACCGTCTGGTTCTGGCAGAATGGCCGCGTTACCGACCGGCGGCAATACGGCAACGAATATATTTATTTGCATTTCATGAATTTCAAGTACGGGCGGTATCTGGCCGAGACTTATGGCGATCAGACTTTTTGGGACGAGACCGGCCCGGTTATCGATCTGGCGCCCGCCGATATCAGCCGGGGGTTTATGATCGACCGTTACGGCTTTCATCCTTTAGACTAAAATTATATGGAAATCATATCCGCCCAACAAATATCGGTCGATCGCGTCTCCAAGCGGTTCAACATCGGTTTTAAGAAGAATAATAACGCCTTAGGGCGCGCCTTGTCTTTGCTGGGCAGCAAGGAAGCGCATAAGACCCTGGATGTCTTACAAGACATTTCTTTTACTGCCGCCGCCGGGGAAAATATCGGCCTGATCGGCCGGAATGGCTCGGGCAAGAGCACTCTTTTGCGCTTGATCGCCGGCATCTACCAGGCCGACTCCGGTACCGTCGATTCGCGGGGAGAAATCGTTTATTTGAACGGTTTCAGCTCGGGTTTAAGGGATCGCCTGACAATGAGGGAAAATATCTATTTGGTCGGCTTGTTGATGGGCCTGAAGCGGAAAGAGATCGACCTGCGTTTCGGCGATATCGTCGCTTTTGCCGAATTGGCGGATTTTATCGATACCAAGGTCTACCAATTTTCTTCCGGCATGATGAGCCGTCTAAGTTTTGCCGTCACCTTCCAATGTTTGCGGCAGAAACGCCCGGACATCATCTTGTTCGATGAGGTTTTCGGCGCTGGCGGCGACCTGGCTTTTCAGAAGAAAGCCTTGGCGCAAATGGAAGAATTTATCCGCGGCGGGACGACCGTCCTCTTGGTCAATCATAACCTCGGTCTGATCGAAAAATATTGTCAGCGTTCCATCCTTTTGGAGCGGGGGCGGATAATCCAGGACGGCCCGACGGCGGCGGTAGCGAAACATTATCTGGAGCTGATCAACGGCCGGTAATGCGGCTTCGCCCGTCGGCAGCTTGGCGGTCCAGGCGGATTGGCTTGAATCGGAGAGAAAGCGCGCCGATTTTCCAGGCCCAATCATCGGTCAGTTTATAGGGCGCGTCTTGGGGATGATGGATAATTTCATCAATTGACCAGAGCAATAAGGATAACAGCCGGCGGCCGACGCTAAGATGCGCATTTTCTGGAATCGGCAGATAATCGCGCAGGGCGGCATCGTTTCGGTAGAACTCGGCGATCGCCCGTGAGTAGCGGCCATATCTGAATTGCGTGTTTGCTAATTTCCGGAAGGAGGAAACGTGGCAGTGCCGGACTTTTAATTCCGGGAGGAATCGTATCGCGATGCCTCTTTTTTTAAGTCTTAGAAAGAGATCCAGATCTTCACAGGCGACTAACGCCGGATTGAATTCCAGACCTTTCAAGATATCGGCCCGAATCGCAAAATTTTTGGTGTCCAGGAAATCAATATAACCGTTTTTAGTTTTACTCCGCAAATAACGGTCGTCCGCCGCCTGCCGGTGTTGCGACCAATAATTATCTATTCCATCCGTTTCAAACCCCATGACCGCCGCTTCATTGTTTGTCTCGATCGGCCGGATCAGCCGTTCCAGCCAATCCGGCGGCACGACGCAATCGGCGTCGGTCATGGCGATGATTTCTCCGCTGGCCGCGCGCAGGCCGGCGTTTCTCGCCCGGCCGCGGCCCGGCCCGGCTTCGAAGATATAGCGCATTTTACCGTCGCGCCCGGCGAAATCCGCGATGATATCTTTCGTCCGGTCGCGGGAAGCGTTATCGACGATGATCAGTTCGTCCGCCGGGCGGGTCTGCGCGATTAAGGACGCCAAGCAGGCGCTTAAAGTCGCGGCGCCGTTATGGACCGGAACGATTACTGACGTTTTATTTTTATCGGCCAGCATGTTTTCAGTTTTATTATTTGATCGTAGAGACCGGGACTCCTTTTTTTAATGGCGCGTCCGCTTTGGCCGAGGAATTTATGGAGCCGCTCGTTTACCAGGGTCAGCCAGGCCCGCGGCATGCTCAAGACGCGGAGCCAGAGCGGATAGGCCCATATTTCCCAGTCCGGCCAGATCCGCTTTGCCGATAGCGGACACGTTAAATCGATCTTTTCGGCCAAAGCCAGGCTTTCTTGCCAGAGCGGATAAAAAACGTTATTGGGCCGCCAAGGCTTTTCCGGCCCGATGAAGTGGATATTGATGGCTCGTAAATCCTGGCGCCTGATCCAATATCGGTCGCAATCATACAAGGTGAAGTTATAAACGACCGGTAACGGCCGCCAATTGTGATAGAAGGCCAGGTTAAATATCCCCTGTTCGCCATAGGTATCCAGGATCCCGAATTTTTTATACAAGCCGATCAGTCGCGGGAATAATTCGTCCGTGATGGTTTCCGGCCCGAAGACCAGGACGCCGCTATTGAAAGCCAAATCGTGCAGTTTATATTGATGATTCAATTCAGCGAATAGGCGCGGGTCGGCGCTCGGCTCGAACTGCCGCCTTAACCGTCCGTTGAACATGTCCGCGACAGCCAGGAAGCCGGTCGTGGCCAGCAATTTATCGAGCGACGCCTGTACGATGATATCCGCATCCAGGAAGATTATTTTTTCCCATTGGCGGAAATAGGGCGTGAAGAGATAGAATTTGGTCAGGACGATGGCGGGAAGGCTGTTGTTGGCAATCATGCCGTGATCCAGGGGGCGGCATTGGTAGATCAGTATCCCCTTGTTCCGGAACCACGCCAGTTCATCGTCCGGCACGTCGTGCGCCAGGAGCAGATAGTCGCCCTGCCAGCCGGCATTATGATATACCGAAGAGAAAAGCTGCTTGGCCTGATCCAGGAAATGGCGGTCAGCCAGCGTAACCAGCAGGTATTGAGATTTCTTAGGCATATGTTCGGTTAATTCATTCCTTCCTGATCTGTCCGGAAAGCGTGTTTTTTGAAACGCAGCATCTTTTGGTAAGCTGCCGGGGATAGCCGTTTGATCAACCGGCCGATTTGGCCGACGAGCCAGTCGGGGCGGGCGGTCAACCAACGGTAGCTGCTGCGTAATCGCTCCCGCCAGGCGCATATCGGGAACAGCATCCTGAAGTGCAGGAACCGGGTTTCATTTCTGACCTCTTGGTCCGACCAGACCTTGGCCGCCTTAGGCGATTGCGATAAGTCCATGGTTTCGGCCAGGCGCAGGTTATTTTTCCAGGCTTCGTGGTAGGGACTTTCAGCCATCCAGGGCCTGATGACATGGCAGGCGAAGTGCAGGATAACGGCGCGCAGCCTTTCTTGCTTTACCCCGAAAGCGTTGATTATGAAGTCGGGATAGACATTGCAGATAATCGGCAGCTTTTGCCAATTTTTATAAAAGACCAGATTGAAAGTTCCTTCTTCGCCGCAATAATTCAGGCGGCCGGATCGTTGGTACTCCGCCACTAAGCGAGGGAACAGGTCGTCGGTGATCAGGCCGGTGTCAAAAGCCAGGACGCCCGTGTTAAAAGAGGGCCCGCGTAACGGCTGACGGCGATTTATTTCCGCCCATAAGACCGGATCGAGCCGCGGGTTGAACTCTTTTTTTAAGTTCAGGTCGGTCGCATTGGGCGCGGATAAGCCGGCCGCCGGCAAGAAGCGATCCAGCGACGCTTGCACCATGATATCCGCGTCCAGGAAGATTATTTTTTCCCATTGGCGGAAATAGGGCGTGAAGAGATAGAATTTGTCTAAGACCACGGCCGGATAATTGCCATGTCCGCAGCCGATTTGACCATGAGCCAACGGAGCGCATTGATAGACCAGTATCCTCTTGTTCCGGAACCACGCCAGTTCATCGTCCGGCACGTCGTGCGCCAAGAGCAGGTAGTCGCCCTGCCAGCCGGCATTATGATATACCGAAGAGAAGAGTTGTTTGGCTTGCTCCAGGAAATGGCGGTCGGCCAGCGTGACCAATAGTTGTTTTCGCGATGATGACATATAGCTGATTATAACATTTTTGTCCGGCGCGTGCTATATTAATAATGATGGTTTCAAGCCGTATAATAGCCATTTTTCTGGCCAAGATTAATTTATGAACGGACAAGAAAATCACATTAACGATCGGCCCGATGCGCCATTTTCCCTGGCCGTCCTGGCTGAACCGCGCCGTCGCGCCAGCCGGCTGGAAAAAGGCGCTCTGATTATGAACGAATGCGACCGGCTGCTCCGGTTAATGCCCAGTCTCAGGGATTTCTTTTATTTGATAGAGAGAAAAGGCTGGTGGGGGATAAATAAGGAATTATCCGCCGATATCAAGCTGGTGGAGGACTTGACGCTGTGGGAGGAAACCAAGAAAAGATTCCCCAAGGCTCTATTAATAGAATTTGCCAATGCCGATTTCGTGGATACGGACATCTTCCGTCCTTTGGGGCTGGCGCCCCGTTACGTCGGCATCCAGATCGCGGCCTGGCAGCCTTTTAAACGGCACGAATTATTCGTCCAGGCGGCGGCTCTTTTGCGACCGCAGAAATTTATTAAATTCGGCCATTTTTGGCAGCGCCGCCGTTTTTGGGAAAAGACGCCGGAAAGCGCCTTGCGGCGCGAAACTATCAGCGCGGCCAGACAATCGGGAGCCTGCATCGATTTCCCCTACCGTTTTGCTACCGGCCGGCATGGCTTGCCGGTAAACCCGGAGCGCGTCAATCGCCTGATTAATTCGGCCCGGATGGGCATCCTGACCAGCGTTTTCGAAGGGGTCAATCGTTTTAAGATGGAATGCCTCTCGGCCGACATTCCGGTCTTGGTGCCTCAGGATACGACCAATCCGACCAAGAAACATATTAATGCGCGGACAGGGTTGTTGTTCGAACCGACGCCGGTCAAGCTGGCCGAGGCCATCGAATACGTGCTTGGTAATTATCGGCAGTTTTCGCCGCGCGCCTATATTCTGGAAAACACCGGGCATAAAAAAGCTCTCGCTAAATTACGAGAGGCGCTTCAGGTATTGGCTCGCCGCGACAGATCGTCACGCGACTTCGCCGGCATTTATTTTAACGGCCGCAATGAAAGTTTGGAATGGGATGAGGCTAAAGTGTTGGGCACACTCAGACGATTGATCGCGGCCGTTTAGCGCTTGCCGCCGTTTTAGGCGATAAGCTTCTTGATTTTGGACAAGAAAACATCCGTGGCAAATTTGGCGGCCCGATTCTGACAAGCGGTGATATAATATTCCGGCATCGCTTGCAAAGCGGCGCCGATTTTTTTTATAGCCGCCGCCAGCTTGCCCGGGTCGATGTCGGCGATCAACTCGCCGGTTTCCGGCGTCACGGTTTCCAGGTAGCCACCCTCGGCCGGCGCGATGACCGGTTTGCCGGCGGCCATCGCTTCCACGACGGTCATCCCGAAATCCTCATCTTTCGCCGTAGTGATGAAACCGCGACAACCGGCATATAATTCCTTCAGCCGCCGATCGTCCGCCCAATGGATTATTTCGACGTTGGCCGGTTTGATGCCATCGATATAGTTCTTATAAGATTCGAATTGCTCGACGCCCTCCTCATAACTGCCGACGATCAGCAATTTTTCAGCCGGCAGTTCGCGGAAAGCCTTCACTTGCAGATCTATTCGCTTATGGGTGATCAGCCGGTTGACCGATAGCCAGTAGCCGCGCGGTTCTGCCCAGCGATAGGCTGCCGTATCGACCGGCGGATTGATGACCGTCGCATCATGGCCGTAGAACCGCTGGAGACGCCGCCGGGTATTTTCCGAATTGGCGACCCAGATATCCACGGTACGGGCGTATTTGAGCGTCAGCCGACGATTGAACCAGACCCAGAAATCATAGGGCGAAACTTTCCAGGCGCTTAAGATATTGGTGCGGATGAAGTCCCGGAATTCCCAGAGTTCGTTGAGCGGACTGTGGACATACCAGAGATTCGGCCGGTGATTGACGGCCGCCGACATCGCCCAATCGCCGGCGATGATGAAAAAGTCGTAGCGGCCGCGCAGATCAAGCCGGCGGAAGCGCCAGAAAGCCAGCTGTTGGCGGAAAGGTGCCTTCTTGGGCAGCCGGCCGATCGAAAATATCCGGGGCAGGACGTCGGCGAAACCCATCAGCCGGATTTTTGCCGCGTCGATATTGGTCGTATAGACGTCGGCGGCCAGCCCCCGGGCCAGAGTCAGGGCGACGATCTCGGCGCCGCCGATATTATCCAGATAATTATGGAAGATCGCGATTCTCATTTATTTTTTATACCTAGAATGCTGAACATGAAGGCGGCGAAAAAAGTCTGGATGCCCAAGACCAATAAGGTCAGGGCGATAATCGATTCTTTGATTTCTGGCAAAGCCCCGAAGCCGGAATTAAGCCAGCCGATCAGGATCGACAAATAAATGATTGCGCCCACCGCCGCCAAGAGCAGTCCGAATAAGCCGGTTTTTTCTATCGTGATATGGCGGAATAACGATTCGATCAGGCGATCGTTATCGTCGAGCTGAGTAATCGCGTAGACCTTGGAAAAACCGCTGAATAAGATCAGCTGATAGCCGAGGATGATCATCACCGAGAAAATAAACATCGGATGGGTATAGAGCGGCACGCCAAAAATGACCGGCTGGGAGAAATAAAAAATAGCCATCATGATTAGGCCGAGGGCGAACAGGGCGGCTCCCGGCAGAAAGAACAGGAATAACGGCGAGTAGAGCAGGATGAAGCGCAGGTGGCGCCAGCCGTCGCTCAGGGAATGGAGCTTTGATTCGCCGATGCGCGGCCGGTAGGCGATCGGCAATTCGACCAGCCGGAGATTCTGTCGTGCCGCTTTAATGATCATTTCCGAGGCGAATTCCATGCCGCCGGTGCAGAGATTGAGCCGATCCAAGGCTCCTCGGGAAATAGCCCGGGCGCCGCAATGGATATCGTTTATCTTGACCCGGAACAGCCGGCGCACCAGCCAGGAGAGGAATGGGTTGCCGATATAGCGATTGGGCCAGGGCATTGCCTTGGCAGCGATGCCGCCGCTGAACCGGTTGCCGACGGCCAAATCCGCGCCATCTTGCAGCGCCCTGATAAAGCGGGGTAGCTCGCCGAAATCGTAAGTTCCGTCGGCGTCCGCCATGAAGATATAGCGGCCCTGCGCCTCTTTTAGTCCTCGCTGGTAAGCGAAGCCATAACCGCTCTGTTTTTCCTCCACTAGCCGCAGGGGCGGGAAATGGGCTTGGTAGTCCAGGACGAGCGCTGCGCTCCGGTCGCGGGAATTGTTGTCTACGACGATCACTTCGGCCGGCCAGTTGCCAGCGGCCAAAGCGCGCTGGATTTCCTGCAAGCAAGCCACAATCGCCCCCTCTTCGTTCAGGCAGGGCAGAATAATCGTGACGAGTGGCGCGGGATGGTTCATAGTTTCAAGTTAAGGCTGAAAGTGGTAGAGATATAGGTCCTCGTTACTGGAGCCGAGAAGCTGGAAGTTCGGGCAGTCGAAAGCCGGGGAGTAAACGTAGCCTAATTCGTATTTGACCGCCTGTTGATATTTGTCGGCGCAATCCAAGCTGCCGAAATAACCGAAGTCCAGGAGCTTATTCGTGACTATGGAGTCCTTGGAGTTGAGCGGCCAATTGCCGGTCGCGGCGCCGATGACCAGGCCCTTCCAATCGTTTGACAGGAAACGGCCGTGCGACAGAGAGCCGAACAGCTGCCGATCCTCGGCCGTAAAGAAATTAGTGGCTGGCGCGAGCGGCTTGACCGTTATTTCCCGGCCGTCAACCGTCGTCCGTAAGATCAGCCGGCGCCAATTGTCGCGTTGCGTGTAATTCCAGGACAAGAGCAGAAATATAGCCAGCACGAATAGCGCTATTTGTCGGCGGGTCGTCGTCTGATTCAGGAAGGGCCAGCGTTCGGCCGCCAATTTGGCCAGATAATCCAACCCGGCCGCCCCGGCTCCGACGATCAGGAAGGAAGTGATGACCACGGTCCGGTCATAGCCGATAATAAAGACAGATAAGGAGCGGGTGTAAATAATCCAAAGCAACAGGCCGATATAAATCGGAATCAGCAGGGTCCAGGCCCGTTCCCGCCACCAGCGGATTAATCCGATGGCGGCGAAAGGCAGGATAATCCACGGTATGATATTCCAGATGGCAAAAGACGGGATGCCCCGGGTGAGGGAGGGATATATCAGATAGGTGGCGAACAAGCCGGACAACTGTCCAAAATTCGCTCTCTGGATGAAAACGACTAAGGCCGCCGCCGCGGCTAGCGCCACGGCGCCGTAAATTATATTTCGTAGCTTACCTGCGGTTCGTTCTTGCGCGTCAAAGCATAACAGCGCCAGATAGGCCGGCAGACAAAAGACCACTAACGGGGGGTAGATGATAACGGCCAGCAAGCCGCTGGCTCCGGCCAGCGCCTTATCCTTAAGCGTGCCGGCCGTCAAGCTGATCAATAACAGTGGCAAGCCGCCGGTTAGGGGCAACAAATACCAGATGCCGGCCAGGTTTTGTCCGTTAGTGATATAAGGCAGGCAGAGAGCGCCGACAGTGGCCGCCAGCGGACCCACTTGATTATTCCGAAGCAAGACATAGACCAGCCAGCAAATCAACGCGCCGAAAACAATGCCCAGGATAGCATAGCCGGTTAGCGGAGCGAGGTTCAATAATAGGAATATTTCCGCGAGGAACGCGAAAAAAGCCACGAAGATGTTCGGAAAATTCTGATATCCGAATCCGTCGATCAGCGGATTGACGATAGGCAGCGAATGGCTGGCGATTGCCCGTTTGACAAAGGCGACGCCGACCCATTCATCGGAAAAGTAGGGATAAATATAACTTTCGCGGGCGACGTTGTCTTGGCTGCGGAGCGAACTGACCGCGCCGGAATAAAAATAATGGACCGAAGCTAATTCGAAGATAATGATGGCGAAAGCGGCGATGGCCAGCCAGTTGATTTTGATCTGCCAATCCGGTCGCGAATTTTTCCCGACCAGAGCCCATAGGACGGCTACGGCCAGCAAGCTGTGAATAACCAAAATCAAGGGGTAAGAGAAAATATGGAAAGCTTGCGTGATTAGGGCCACCGTTAAGTGCCAGGCGATATCGGCGGTCAGAATATATAAGAAACCGCGCCACCGATCAGAGAAGCGGAAAATTAGGAGGAAAGGGAAAAGCAGCAATACAACGCCTAAGATGGTGTTGAACATACCGCAAAATGCTTATTCGATTTCGTATTGCAGGGTGACGTTGATGCTGATTTCCTGGGATCCGGGCTGGATGGTCGGAGCGGCATCAACCGCCTCGCTCTTGGCGGCGACCATGCCGTCCATGGATCGGACGTTATAGATCGGATAAATATTGCCTTCCTGGATGCCTAAGAGTCGGCCGATCTTGAAGCCGCCGGCTTCGGCCATCGCTTCCGCTTTAGCCTTCGCCTTCTTGATCGCTTCCGCCCGGGCTTCGTCCTGGGCCTTGGTCTGATCGTCAATCGTAAAGGACAGGGAGCCGACCTGGTTGGCGCCGTTCTTGATGACGCCGCTCATGATGTCGCTGATTTTCTGGAAATCGCGGATTTTAACATTCACAGCTTGCGTGATGGTATAGCCGACGATGCTGGGCGGCGGACAAGTCTGGCTGAGGGAGACCGGGGCGATCGCCGGGCTCATCGCTACAGCGGACCCGCTCGAGCCGCTGGCTTCGACCTTCAGGGCAATATCTTCTGTCGCGCTGCGCAGGATAAGAGGCGCCGTTACGACTTTGCAGCTAGTCGTTTCGTAGCGCGGTTCCAAGTTATAATATTGAGTTTTAATGTCTTTATCCTCTACTCCCTGGGCTTTGACGAAATCTATCGCCTTGTTCATTTTGGCCGTATTCTGGGTTTGCAGGGCCGCGATATCGGTACCCCCCTCCGTGATTACTTGGAAACTGAAAGCGGCGATGTCGGGAATCGCTGTCGTCTTGCCTTCGCCGCTCGCCGAGAAACTGCGGAAAGAAGAAGGTTCAATGACCTTGCCGTAAGAGTTGACATAGCTGAGGGCGGCATAGGCGACAGCCAAGATGGCGATCGCGCCGACCAGCCCCAGCAGATTTTTTAGATTCTGGTTCATAAATTTATGATTATTTTTTTAATCTTAACTATTCACATTATAGCATATCCGGCCATTAAGATATATTTTGGGCTCCCGGTCTGACGCTTGACAATAAGCCGTCCTTTCTTTATACTAGTAGCACAATTATATATCACCTTTAATAAATCGACGGATTTCGCAGGTGGCCGTCGGACTCGATGTATTCGGGTTTAGGAAGCTTTTTTTATTGCTGACAGTAAATCAAGCCCCTTAAATAATATGGAAGATAAAAATCAAGAACAGCACGGCGAGTTCTTAAAATTGCTGGAGAGCGATCACATCCGGATACCGCAGGTCGGCGATATCGTCAAAGGTACGGTCGTCGCCGCCTCCAAATCGGAGGTTAAGCTGGATGTGGACGGAGTTTTAATGGGCATCATCCGCGGTCCGGAACTCTATAACGAAGTGGAGGAATTTTCTAATCTGAAGCCGGGCGACGAAGCGGAGGCCGCCGTCATTGAAACGGAAAACGAGAATGGCGAATTAGAACTCTCTTTCCGCCAGGTCGGTCAGGAGAAGGCCTGGGCTAAGCTGCGCCAAGCCTTGAAAGACAAGAGCACCGTCAAAGTGAAGATCGTCGATGCCAATAAAGGCGGTTTGCTCAGCCGCTATTGCCAGATCGACGGCTTCTTGCCGGTTTCCCAGCTGGCGCCGGAAAATTATCCGCGCATCGCCGGCGGCGATAAGAGTAAGATTCTGGAAAAATTAAAATCTTTCGTCGGCCAAGAATTCGAGGTGACGGTGATTACCCTGAGTGAGGAAGACAACAAAATCATTTTCAGCGAGAAGGACGTCTGGAATAAGAAGCAGAAGCCGGCCCTGGATAAGTATCAGATCGGTACGGTCGTAGACGGCCGGATTACCGCCATTACCAATTTCGGCGTTTTCGTTTCTTTCGGCGAAAACATCGAAGGGCTTATTCATATTTCCGAATTAGCCTGGCAGCGCATCGATTCGCCGAACGAGATGTACCGCGTCGGCGACAAGATCAAGGCGGAAATCATTTCCATTGACGGCGCTAAAGTGTTCTTAAGCGCTAAGAAGCTCTTGAAAGACCCCTGGCTGGAAGCGAGCGCCAAATATCGGAACGGCCAAGTGGTCGTCGGCACCATCTTGAAAGTCAATCCTTTCGGCCTGTTCGTGAAATTGGATGATGAGATCCACGGTTTGGCGCACATCAGCCAGTTGAACCTCGGTCCGAAAGACAAGATTACAGAATTATTTCAGCCGAATCAGGAGAAGAATTTCGAAGTAGTCAGTATTTCGCCCGGCGAGCATCGTTTGGGCTTGAAATTAGCGGCTCTGAACGCCGTGCCATCCAGCATCCCGGACATCGTCGTTCCGGCGGCGTCGGCTGAAATCGATGCCCCGACCGGCAAAAAGGCCAAATCGGAGAAATCAGCTAAAGCCGATAAAGCGGCGGCGAAGGAGCCGGTTGCCTCTGGCGTAGTAGAAAAGAAGGCCAAAGCGTCCAAGAAATCCAAGTAAGTTTACCCGCTTTGATATTTGCTAAAAATGCCCATAAAAAGGGCATTTTTAGCATTGCCAAAGCCGGCACTTTATCCTATAATAGTTTTATCATCATACGATCGGTTAATCTTACCAACATGTCCAAATTAATCAAAAGTTTTACCATTTTTTTCATCGTTTTCCTGGTTTTAGCCGGGCTTTTCAGCATCTTCGCCGACCCGGGCGATAAGGCGGCAACCGTCGGCTTGGAAACGCTGGTCAGCCAGATCAATGCCGGCCAGGTCAAGGAACTGGTCGTCACCGGCGACCGGGTGAATATTACTCTGCAGGACGGGAAAAAGGAATCAACCAAAAAAGAATCCGGCGAGTCTCTTTCCGCCCTCCTGAAGAATCTCCAAGTCGATCCGGCCAAAATCGCCGCGATAAATATCATGGTCAAGGACGAAAGCGGCTGGGATTATTGGTTGGTGAACATCATTCCTTTGGTTTTGCCCTTCCTGCTGATCGGCATTTTCTTATTTTTCATGATGCGCGGCCTGCAGAACGCGAATTCCCGGGCAATGAATTTCGGCCAATCGACGGCCAAGGATTTCACGCCGGACGAGAAAAATCGGGTTACTTTCAAAGATGTGGCCGGCGCCAAGGAGGCCAAGGAAGAGTTGAAAGAGGTCGTGGAGTTCCTGCGTTTCCCGAAAAAATTCCATGAGCTGGGCGCCAAGATTCCCCGCGGCGTCCTGTTGCTAGGCGCCCCTGGTACCGGCAAGACTCTGCTGGCTCGTTCCGTCGCCGGCGAAGCGCAGGTCCCTTTCTTCCATATGTCCGGTTCGGAATTCGTAGAAATGTTCGTCGGTGTCGGCGCTTCCCGAGTCCGCTCCTTATTCCAGAAAGCCAAGAAGAATGCTCCCTGCATATTATTCATTGATGAAATAGACGCGGTCGGCCGTCGCCGCGGCGCCGGCCTGGGCGGCAGCCATGACGAGCGGGAACAGACTTTGAATCAGATCCTGGTCGAGATGGACGGTTTTGAACCGACCCAGAATATCATCGTCATCGCCGCGACCAACCGGCCGGACGTGCTCGATCCCGCCTTGTTGCGGCCGGGGCGTTTTGATCGGCGCGTGGTTATCGATCTGCCGGACCTGCAAGACCGGGAAGATATTCTTAAAGTCCATTCCCGTCGGAAACCTTTGGCTAAAGAGGCTAATCTGCGGACGATCGCCGAACGCACCGCGGGTTTCTCCGGCGCCGATCTGGCCAACATCCTTAATGAAGCGGCCATCCTGGCCGCCCGGCATAACCGCAAAGAAATCATTAATGCCGATTTATTCGAAGCGATTGAGAAGGTAATGATCGGCCCGGAGCGGCGGAGCCGGGTCATCACTGAAAAGGAAAAAAAGATCACCGCCTACCACGAAGCCGGCCATGCCCTGGTCGCGCATTTTTCGCCGGATATGGATCCGGTCCATAAGGTTTCCATCATCGCTCGCGGTTCGGCCGGCGGTTATACCCTGAAAGTGCCGGCCGAGGACCGCCACCTGCACGCCAAGTCGGAATTCATTTCGGAAATTGCCGTCCTGTTGGCTGGCCATCTGGTAGAAAAGGCTATTTTTGGCGAAGTTACTACCGGCGCTACTTCCGATTTGCGCCGCGCCACCGCTTTGGCCCGCAGCTTGGTCACCGATTACGGCATGAGCGATCATCTTGGCCCCCGTACTTACGGCGAGAAAGAAGAAATGATCTTCTTGGGTCGGGAAATCCATGAACAGCGCGATTACAGCGAAAAGGTCGCGGAAAAAATCGATGAAGAGATCGCCGGTTTCATCAAACAGGGCGAAGACAAGGCCCGGGCCATCATTGACGCCCGGTCAGCGCAGCTGACCAAAATCGTAGATGTCCTTTTGGCCAAGGAAACTATCGAGAAGACGGAGTTTGAGAGCATTGTCGGACCTAAACCTGAAGCCTGATTTTATTGACTAATCAGGCGATTCGGTTATACTGAGATTAGATTTATTAATTCGTGAATTTTAAAACCATATGGCTAATCCGAAAAGACACAAAACCCATGCGGCAACCCATCGCGGCCGCGCGCACCTCGCTTTGAAAAAAGTCGTGCTTAATAAATGTCCGAAATGCGGCCAGGCCCTTAAGCCGCACACCGCTTGCCCGGCTTGCGGCCATTATCGCGGCCAAGAGGCGGTCAAAATCAAGTTGAAAGCGGCTAAGAAGAAATAAGTCTTATGTCTAATCGTCACCTCGCTCGGACTATTGCCCTGCAAACTCTGTTTGCCTGGGATTTTAACGGGCAGAAAGATGGCGATATTGACCGCCTGATAGCGGATAATTTCACTAATTTCGCCCCTAATTTCGATGACGGCGGCTTTGTCAGGAAGCTGGTTTTGGGCGTGCGCGACAACTTGCCGCTCATCAATAAATATATCGTCAAATATGCGACCGAATGGCCGCTGGATCAAATCACTATAGTTGATCGGAATATCCTGCGTTTAGGCATCTATGAATTATTATTCACGGAAATACCGCCACGCGTCGCGATTAATGAGGCTATCGAGGTCGCCAAAAGTTTCGGCAGCGACGCCTCCGGAAAATTCGTCAACGGCGTGCTCGGCGCCCTGTACAATGATGAACCGGAGATACAAGTCAGGGATAACAAGGAAGAAGTGGAGGCGGCCAAGCAGGCGGCTGAACAGCAGCGATCGGCAGCCGAGCCGCCCGCATCCGGCGCTATGAATCCGGCGTCGGAAGCGCCGACTGACGACCGAGCCGCATCAGCCGGTAATCCGCAAGCTTGATCATCTATGGTTGCCAATGATTTAAACAAATTACAAACCAGGTTAGGAGTCAAATTCAAGGACAGCCGTTTGTTGCAGCAGGCCATGGTCCATTGTTCCTATCTGAATGAGCATCCGGATTTTCAGATCGGTCACAACGAACGGCTGGAATTTTTGGGTGACGCCGTCCTGGAAATCGTCGTGACGGAATTTTTGTATCTGAATTTTACCAATACGCCGGAAGGCGACCTGACGAACTGGCGCGCCTCGTTGGTCAACGCCAAAATGCTGTATGAGATCGCCCGGGAATTAAAAATCGAGGATTGCCTCTATCTGTCTAAAGGGGAATCGCGTGACAAAAACAAGAAATCCCGCCAATTCATCCTGGCCAACGCCGTAGAAGCGATTATCGGCGCGATTTACCTGGACCAAGGTTCGGCTACTGCTAAGAAATTCATCCTGAAGAACGTCGTTTCCAAGCTGGACGACATCTTGCGCAACCAGAGCTATTTGGATCCTAAATCGCATTTTCAGGAAAAGGCCCAGGAGGCTCAAGGCGTGACGCCGCATTACGAGATCCTGGACGAAACCGGGCCGGACCACGCCAAGATTTTCACCGTCGGCGTTTATCTGGACGCCGAACTGATCGCGACCGGCAAAGGCTCTTCCAAGCAGGAGGCCCAAGTCGACGCCGCGGCCAAGGCCATTAAGAAAAAGGGCTGGTAGGATCGCCGGCCCGCTATTAGCGGCAAATATATGGATATCAACAATCTACTTAAATTAGCCGCCGAAAAGAAAGCTTCGGATATCCACCTGCTTTGCGACCAGCCGCCGATCCTCCGCATCGACGGCCAATTGTTCGACATTAACGAAATCGTCCCGGACGGGAATTTTTCGGCTCTGGCCGCCAACCAGCTCGGCGTTTTCGTGGATACCATGCTGAACCTGGAACAGAAGTCGCGTTTATTCGACAAGCGGGATCTGGACCTGGGCTACCAGGTCGGCGATTACCGTTATCGGGTGAATTTCGCTTATGAGAAAAACAATCTGATGATTGTCGCTCGTATCATCGACGATCATATGCCGACCCTGGAAGAAATCGGCATGCCGCCGGTCGTGACGGAGTTATTGGATCTGCCGCAAGGCTTCATTTTGATTACCGGTCCGACCGGCTGCGGCAAATCAACGACTCTCGCCGCTATGATCAATCAGATCAACGATACCAGGAATGCCAATATCATCAGCCTGGAAGATCCTATCGAATACGTGTTTACGCCCAAGCGGAGCATTATCGCCCAGCGTCAGCTCGGTACCGATATGCTGACTTTCTCCAGCGGCTTGAAGCACGTGCTGCGCCAGGACCCCAATGTCATCATGCTCGGCGAAATGCGCGATTTGGAAACGATTTCGACCGCCGTGACTATGGCGGAAACCGGCCATCTGGTCCTGGCCACTTTGCATACCTATAGCGCCGCCCAGACTATCGACCGGATCATCGACACCTTTCCGCCTTACCAGCAGAACCAGGTCAGGCTGCAGCTCTCCGCCGTCCTGACGGCCGTAATCTCGCAACGTCTTTTGCCGAAGGTCGGCGGCGGCCGTATCGCGGCACGCGAGATCCTGCTGAACGATGAAGCGGTCGCCAATCTGATCCGGGAAGGGAAGTTGGCCCAAATCAAGAGCACTATCGAAACTCATGCCTCGAGTGGCATGATCACTCTAGACCGCCATATCCAGCAATTGTACGGCGCCGGCATCATCAGCCGGGAAACCGCTGAACGAAATATGGAGGATGCGCTGATTTTGGGCGTTTAAGTCTTGTGGACAAAATCATAAAATATGGTAAAAATGGCCTAATTTAGGCCATTTTTTATCCGTCACCCAGCCCTTGACATTATTTTTAAAAAGGTTATAATTGGTATCAGTTTTAACAGGGCTGTCAAAGCTCAGAATAATATGATAAAAAACATTCGTTTCCGTTTCTCAAAGCGATTCTAATTAATCAGCCATTTTGCGATTACTTAGAACCGCTGAACAGCGGTTTTTTTGCGCCCTGCGGTCCCTTAACAATTCATGTTAGAGTAAAGACATCAGAAAAAAATCGACGTCTTACCCCGAATCTTCCGAATTTTCGTCCGGATAGGCGGGGGCTGTAATAAGACGCCAAACACGCTTTATCGTTTGAAGATAGCAGCGTGGGAAAATCACAATAAGAGTATACGGTGGATGCCTGGACATAAGAAGGCGATGAAGGACGTAGCAGCCTGCGATAAGCTGCGGTGAGGTGGCAAGCAACCTTTGACCCGCAGATCTCCGAATGGGGAAACCCCCTCTATTGAAGATAGAGGCAGCTCGATCCTTTCGGGTTGAGCTGGCAGACCCGGTGAACTGAAACATCTTAGTAGCCGGAGGAAAAGAAAATAACAATCATTCCCTGAGTAGTGGCGAGCGAAAAGGGAACAGTCTAAACCCAAATAACTGCGCCGTCGGCCTGGTTCGCCAGGCTAGCGGCAGAAGGCTCTGGAGCCATATGTTTTTTCGGTGTTGCAAGATATAAGCGCCTGTTGCCAGACCAACGGGGCGGAGTCAAAAAAGACCTTTCTTAGTTGAACGAGCTGGAAAGCTCGGCCAGAGACGGTGATAGCCCGGTAAGCGAAAAGATTGGACTCTCCGTAGCTTTGTTCTTAAGTAGGGCGGGACTCGTGAAATCCCGTCTGAAGCCAGGTCGACTATGACCTAAGACTAAACACTTCTTATGATCGATAGTGAACAAGTACCATGAGGGAAAGGTGAAAAGCATCCCGTTGAGGGAGGTGAAATAGTACCTGAAACCATATACTTACAAAGAGTCGGAGCCCGCAAGGGTGACGGCGTGCCTATTGAAGAATGAGCCAACGAGTTTGTTCTATGTGGCTGGCATAATCTCCGTTTGGAGAGCATGCAGAGTGAAAGCGAGGGTTAATAGCCCGCATTGTGCTTCGCTTTGGCGCATTAGTTTGCGCTAGTGCGTTAAAGTGAAGTACACGTCGCATGGACAAGACCCGAAGCCGGGTGATCTAACCATGAGCAGGTTGAAGTTCGTCGAAAGACGGATGGAGGACCGAACCCATTAGCCGTGCAACACTATGGGATGACTTGTGGTTAGCGCAGAAATTGTAATCGAACTCGGCAATAGCTGGTTCTCCTCGAAATAGCTTTTGGGCTAGCCTCGGATGTTGACGTTAGGGGGTAGAGCACTGGATGAGGGCGGGTCGCAAGATACCGTCTTCAATCAAACTCCGAATACTTAACGGTAGAGTCCGGGAGTCAGACTATGGGCGCTAAGGTCCATCAGTCAAAAGGGAAACAGCCCCAATCACAATCTAAGGTCCCTAAATCAATGCTAAGTGTAAAAGGTGGTGTTGCGACTACGACAGTTAGGAGGTTGGCTTAGAAGCAGCCATCCTTTAAAGATAGCGTAATAGCTCACTAATCAAGTTGTTTCGCGCCGAAAATTTATCGGGGCTCAAGCATTGTACCGAAGATGTGAACTTTCTATTCAGTTAGGGAGTGGTAGAGGAGCATTCCTTTCAGCGTCGAAGTCGCGTCGTGAGGCGCGGTGGAGCGGAAGGAAGGGAGAATGTTGGCATGAGTAGCAAAAAGGCGGGTCAAAACCCCGCCCATCGAAAACCTAAGGTTTCCTGGGCAACGAAAATCGACCCAGGGTTAGTCGATCCTAAGGCGCAACCCGTGTAGTGCGGGTGTCAGCCGATGGAGGAGCTGGTTAATATTCCAGCACTGCTGTTGTTTTCCAATGGGGGGACGCAGCTCTTAAGTCTGAGCGTGCTATGGTATGTACGTTCGTTGTCCCAAGGCCGGATCTAGGCAAATCCGGGTCCGTTAGGCCAAGGGATTGCGCGGAGATGAAACCGCAAGGTGGAATCAACTCAGGCGGCAGAGCTGACTAGAAAAACCTCTAGGGCTAAAGCCACAGCAACCGTACCGTAAACCGACACAGGTAGGTGAGGCGAGGAGCCTCAGATGTACGAGAGAAACTTCGTTAAGGAACTCGGCAAAACAGCGGCCGTAATTTCGAGATAAGGCCTGCCCGCGCAAGCGGGCCGCAGCTAAAGAGCCCAAGGGACTGTTTATCAAAAACATAGCTCTCTGCTAACTCGCAAGAGGATGTATAGAGGGTGATGCCTGGCCAGTGTCCGAACGTTAAGAGGAGAGGTTAGCCGCAAGGCGAAGCTTTGAATCCAAGCGCGGATGAACGCCGGCGATAACTATAATCGTCCTAAGGT
>JBAZJV010000006.1:0-78274 GCA_041651095.1 Patescibacteria group bacterium | reverse complement strand
TGAATGATTTAAGGCTCGGATTCTCATGACTATAGTTTAGCACGCCTCTGCGCGGCGTGCTAAACAAGGAGTCATTCATCCCCGCACTCGCTGGGTGCTCGTGCGGGGTTTCCTGACCTTTTAAAAACTCCTGCCTAAAATTACGGCAGGAGCCAGGAGGGAATGCTAGGGCTACCCAGCCGGAGCAACCTTGGCAAAACCCTCTTTATAAAATTCTTCAGAGTTTCTGGCCTGCGGAAAGTGGATGATTCCCTGACAAGTATTTCGAGAAATGAACCAGGCCTGAGGATCGGATGAATTATGGGTAACCCCAATAAACATCGCAATATCCCCATCGGGCAATACTGCCAGTTCATTAGGCTTATATCCGACTGCCTGATGATTATAGTCGGTAGTGACCGTAACATAGCCACAACCGGCTACCTTCATAAGGATTTCTGTATCGGATATCCCCTGGCTACGGCAGGCGCCGGCCCGGAAAAGCAGCGATTCTTTAATTTCAGTTATTTTTTCGGCTGGAAAGGTTTTGACAGGAATACCGGCTGGTGAGACGACTGTTTTTTTCATGACTATTCCTCGTTTTTTTTGGAAATTGGAAAAAGAACAACTAAAAAATATACTCCGAATATACCACCGGAAAATATCTTTGTCAATATGTACTTTTTTACTATTATTCAACAAGTAATCAACTTTATCCGGCCAGGCAAAATTGTCTTCTTATCAACAATTTAGGAAAGTTTTAAATCGCCTTAAGGACAAACCGCCTATACTGATACCGACTGCTTGCTTCAGCGCTTTAATCATTAAGAAAAAAAAATTATGAAAATCCTCATCATCGACGACGAAGCCGCCATCGTCCAATTCCTGAAGGACGGACTGGAGGCGAAAATGTACGTCGTGGAAATCGCCGCCGACGGCGAACGCGGCGCCTTCCTGGCCCGGACCGGGCACTATGACCTCATCATCCTGGACTACAACCTGCCGAAAGCAAACGGCGCCCAGGTCTTATCTGAAATACGGCAAGACAAGGTCGAGACGCCGGTGCTCATGCTGACCGTCCGTACCGAATTAAAAGACAAGGAAGAAGCCTTCGCGCTCGGCGCGGACGACTACCTGACCAAGCCCTTCCTATTCGCCGAACTCCTGCTGCGCGTCAAGGCGCTTTTGAAAAGACCGATCAAAACCGCCGGCGAATTCTATAAGATCGATAATCTGACCCTGAACGCGTCGAGCCAAATCGTCCGCCGGGGCGGCCGGGAAATATACTTGACCAGGCGCGAATTCGCCTTGCTGGAATACCTGCTGCGCCGCCGCGACCAAATAGTTTCCCGCAACCAGATCCTGGAAAACGTCTGGGATTACAATGCCGACCCGTTCAGCAACTCCGTGGAAACGCATTTGGCCAGCTTGCGGCGCAAGCTGAATGTTAACCGGAACCGCAACTTGATCCATACTTTCACCGGCCGGGGCTATAAGCTGGCCCTGCAGAAGCTCGGCGGCTATCGGGCCAACCAAGGCGAATAACCGGGCGGCTAGACTGATAGACGGCCAGCCATTATAATTGAATCATGCGACATATCAGCGCCGCCCAAGCTACGCCGGAATATTCGGCTTGGCAATTATTCCAGGATTTGCGCCAATTACTCCGGCCCTACCGCCGGAATTTCTGGCTGGCTTCGTTTATCCGGGTGCTTGGTGATCTGGCCTGGCTCTATCCGGCTTTTGCCTTTGCCACCCTGGTCACTTTTCTGACCCAATACCGGACCGGCCAATCTTTGCGTACGGTCTGGATCGTTCTCGGCTTGTGGCTGGCGGCGACCGTAACCCGCAACTTAAGCCAATTTTTTGCCAAACTGCTCGGCTTCCGCGTGGCGGAAAAATTGGCCATCGACTCCGCTCTGCAGACCATCCGCCATATCTTCCGGTTAGATATGGCCTGGCAGGAACGGGAAAATTCCGGCAACAAAATAAAGCGGATCCAGAATGCCGGCGACGGCCTGAACCGCATCATCCGTATCTGGTTTAATTCCCTCCTGGAGATCGGCGTCAATCTGATCGCCATGAACATTATCATCGCCAGCTTCGACTGGACGGTCATGGTCGGCTTAATTATCTTCCTGCTCAGCTATTTTTTCATTGCCGCCTATTTGACGCGGCGCGCCGGCCAAGCTTCCTATATCGTCAACACCCAGGAAGAAGAGGTTAATGGCTTGCTATTCGAGGCAATCAATAATATCCGCACGGTCAAGGCCCTGGCTCTGGCCAAAGCCCTGGCGGACCAGCTGTTAAAATCCTGCGACGACCTGTTCGCCAAGATCGGCATCCGGGTCTTCCGTTACCAAAGCCGTAATTCCTTTCTTTCTTTTTGGGCCGGCGCTTGCAAAATCGCGCTCATCGCTCTCATCGTCCGCGGCTTCCTGCACGGTCAGTATGCTATCGGTTTTTTGGTGCTATTCAACAGCTATTTCTCCGACCTGCGCATGTCGATAGACGAACTGGCTAATGCCAGCCAGGAATTTGTTTCCGCCAAATTCAGCATCGCTCGCATGAAAGATATCCTGAACGAACCTCTGGGCATCGACGACGAACGAGGCAAGAAGGCTCTGCCGAAAAACTGGCAGAACATCAGATTTAAAAACGTTTCTTTCGCTTACGGCCAGCAAAAAGTCCTGCAAGACCTATCCTTCGAAGTCAGGCGCGGCGAACGCATCGGTATCGTCGGCTTATCCGGCGCCGGCAAATCTACTTTATTCAAATTGCTGCTCAAGGAACGCGAAGAATTCTCCGGCGATATCCGCTTCGACGGCCTGTCCCTGAAAAAGATCCGTAATCAGGACTACTTTCGCCAGGTTTCGGTCGTACTGCAGGATACCGAGGTCTTCAATTTCTCCCTGCTTGATAATATTACCATCGCTAATGATGCGCGCCGCAACGACCACGCCCTGTTGCATCAGGCTCTGGATATCGCGCACCTCCAGGAAGTGACGGCTAAGCTGCCGCAAGGGCTTGAGACTATAATCGGCGAAAAGGGAGTTAAATTATCCGGCGGCGAACGCCAGCGCCTGGGCCTGGCCAGAGCCGTCTTCAAGGAGCCGCAACTGCTCCTGCTTGATGAAGCGACCTCCCAGCTAGACCTGGAATCCGAGGAAAAGATCCGCGACTCACTCCATAAATTCTTCAAGCATGTCACCGCCATCGTCATCGCTCACCGGCTGAGCACGATCCGGGAAATGGACAAGATCCTGGTCATGGAGGGCGGACGGCTGATCGAAAGCGGCAATTTTGCCGAACTTTATGCCCGGCGCGGCCGCTTCTTCGAACTCTGGGAAAAACAGAAGTTATAAAAATCCGCCTGAATGGCGGTTTTTTAAAGCCGAATGATTGATTGTTCCGATACGATAAGACTGATCGGAATGAGCCCGTGTGTCAATCGGCATTATTGGGTTTAAGCGGCGGAATGAATTTCCGGCCTTTGAGCTGCTCCGGCAGGTATTCCTGATGAGAATCGTCTTCGAGCGGCGTGTATTTGTAGTCCTTGGCGTAGCCCAAGTCTTTCATCAGCTTGGTCGGCGCGTTACGCAGGTGGAGCGGCACCGGCAGATTGCCGGAAGTTTCCACTTCCTGCTGCGCCCGCTGATAGGCGACATAGGCGCTGATGCTTTTCGGCGATTTGGCCAGATAGATGACGCAATGCGCCAGGTTGACGCCGCACTCGGGCAGGCCGGTCTTGTGGCAGGCTTCATAGGCGGCATTGGCCAGCATGAGCGCGCTGTTATTGGCCAGGCCGACGTCTTCGGAAGCGAAACGAATCAGCCGCCGGGCGATATAGAGCGGATCTTCGCCGGCTTCGATCATCCGGACCAGATAATAGACGGCGGCGTCAGCGTTGCCGCCCCGCATGGACTTGTGTAAGGCGGAAATCAGGTTATAATGCTCCTCCCCGTTCTTATCATAAAGCAGGTTCGGTTTGTTGATGATGTCTTTAATCAGCTGGCCGGTGACCTTGGCCGCCTTTTTCTTGGCGCCGGAGACGGCAGAACTATCGGCGGCGGCAGCTTCAATAGCGCTCTCTAATATATTCAAAGCTTTGCGGGCGTCGCCGTTAGCGAACTTGATGATCAAGCCTGATACTTCATCGTTCAATTTAGTTTTTAATTCCGCGGCCGCCCGGCTAATGATCTGCTCCAAGTCGGCGGACATGAGCGCTTCCAACACTACGACCTTGGAGCGCGACAACAAGGCGCCGTTGACGGCAAAACTCGGATTCTCGGTCGTCGCGCCGATGAGGATAATAGTTCCGTTTTCCACTTGCGGCAGGAGCGCGTCCTGCTGAGCTTTGTTCCAGCGGTGGATTTCATCTATAAATAATATAGTCTTGGTACCCAGACGCTTGCTGGCCTTGGCCCGCTCTACTACCTGCTTCAAATCCTTGACGCCGGAACTGGTGGCGGAAAACTCCACGAACTCGGCCTTGGTTTCCTGAGCGATGATAAAAGCCAGGGTCGTCTTGCCGCTTCCCGGCGGACCCCAGAAGATGAGCGACGGCACCTGATCGCTTTTTATGGCCTTATACAGCCAGCTTTTGACGCCGATGATTTTTTCCTGACCGACGAATTCGGCCAAAGTCTTGGGCCGGAAATAAGTCGCCAGAGGAATACTTTTAATCATAAATACAGCTATATTTTACTCCTTTTGAGCGATGAATAAAACCGTTGACAACAATTTGAAAAAGTGGTTGAATTATGACATAAGATCGGCTAATTTGTATCATTTAAAACGGAGGTACCGTGAACTTAATAATGTTCTTAACCATCTATTTCGTTTACGTGGTGGTCGGCGGTTTCATCATCTCCACCAAGTATTTTATTAATACTAAACGAATATTACTTTTCTTATCAGCCGCCATCTCGATCTTTCTGTTGATCGGCACAGCCTGCGTCCTGCTGGACCAACCGGTATGGGATTATTTATCTGAAATCTTGGGTTGGCCATCCGGAATATGCGGCTGGATCCTGGCGCTGATGTCCACTGTCGGCTATATATCATTCCATGCTGATAAGAATGATATAACCATAAACGGCCACCCGGAAACCAGGCTTCATAAAATATGGACGAAATTGGACGCCTGGCTCACTAAGGTCGAGGAAGACGGGCAAAAGTTTTATCAGGATCATCCTGATTTCCGTTCTTTCTATGATCCGTTTGACCCCTTCCGTAATTCCGGCATGTTTTAAATCCTCGCCAACGCAAAAAATTTTCACCCCCTCGGCAAAAAAACAAAACCCTTCTTTTTTTCAAGAAGGGTTTTTTATATCCACAAATCTGAAGTTACTTTTTCCCGGCTTTTTCCTGCCGGAACAGGACATAAGAATAAACCGGCAAAGCCAGGACCAAGATGGCGATGGCCGCGATGAATAAGATCAGTTTCCAGGGGTTAGCGACTAGCGCCGTCGCGGCGATCAGCAGGCCAGAGAGCATAAAAACCCGGCCGCTTAAAGCGTGGGTCTTGTCCCAGACCGTTTCCGAGGACATGGTCCAGGGCGTCCTGATGCCCATGAACCAATTCATCTTGACCCGGTGCAGCAAAGAACCGATCAGTATGAACAGCAAACCGATCAGCACCGGTATCAGGAAACCGATATTGACCGCGTAGCCTAAGCCGCTCAGGCCAGTCAGGATGGAAATGACGAAGAAAAACGCGACCAGCAGGTTCTTGAACTGATGGTAGGTGCCGGCGAAGGCGGCATACTGCTCCCGCCGCGGATCCAGATACGGAATAAACAGGAACAGCAGGTACAGGCCGAGCATCATCAGCGGCATAATGAAAGCGCCGACGGCGCGCGAGCTGTAACCGTCCACCTGGCCGCTAAAATCCCAATGCGTCGGGACCCGGTCCGGAAAATGCTGATAGAAATAGACGGCGATTACGGCGCTCAAGACGATCAACAGCCAGGCGAGCCATTCGGTCTTCAGGCTTGGCTTGATGGGGTTAGCCATAAATTTATAGTTAATTGATTAAGATTAACTCCGCTATCAGGCTCCCGTCGGCGGACGGGACCACTATTCGTAACGTTTCTTCTCCTTGATGAAGGAGATGAACATCGTCGGCACGATGAATAAGGTCAGGAAAGAAGACAGTAAGAGTCCGAAAATCACGACGCTGCCGAGCGCCCGCCAGGTCTCATTGGAAAAAGTGACCGGAATGATGCCTAAGATGGTGCAAATAGAGGTGATAAATATCGCTTCCAGCCGGGATTTGCCGGCGTCAACGACCGCCGCCGTGAACGGGATGCCGGTTTTCAAATTAAGATTGATCTTGTCGACCAGGATGATGGCGTTTTTGACGACGATGCCACAGAGAGCCAAAATGCCGATCAGGCCCGGAAAAGACAGAGGTAGACGCGCCAGCGCCAAGCCGAAGAAGACGCCGATGAGCGCCAAGGGGATGGTCACTAGCACGATGAAAGCCTTGCGGAAAGAATTAAACTGGATAATCAGCGTGGAAATGATCAGCAAGAAAGCGACCAGCATCGCCCGCAGGATAGACTGGACCGATTCGGCGTTCTGTTCGTTCTCGCCGCCGTAAGTAATGTTATAACCATCCGGCATGGCGTAGCTCTTAACCTTTTTCTGGAATTCCGCGACGACCAAGTTGGAATTGGCGCCGCCTTTAAGGCTGGCGGATAAGAGGGTGGTGCGGCGCTGGTTGATGCGGGTAATCGTGGCGACCGAAGGCTTGAGCTCTATCTTGGCGACATCCTTCAGGAAGACCGGCTGGTTCTTGGTGTTTAAAATCTGCAGATTCTGGATCGCTTCCAGATTCGGCAGGCGATCCGGCGCGAACTGGGCCAGGACTTTAACTTCCTTGCCCTGTTCGACAACCTTGGTCACCTCCATGCCGGCGATCGCCAGGCGCAAAGCCGAACCGACATAGGCGGCGTTAAGATCATAAAGTTCCATCCGAGCCGGGTCCAGAGTGAAAGTATAATCGGCCGGCGCGTCCTTGAGAGAAACATCGGTCTGGGACACGGCCGGAATGCTTTTGAGGATCGGTTCCAGGTCATGAGCGATCTTATCCAAAGTCTGCAAGTCGTCGCCGTTGATATGAGCCTCGAAAGCCGCTCCGGAAGGCGGACCGCCGGACGGCGCTTCCGCTTTAATAGTCGCTTCCTTGATGTCGGCGACGTCGGCAGTAATCTGGTCCGCTAATTCATAGGCTCTTATTTTCCGATCCTTTTCCGGCGTGAGCTTCAAAGTAAAGGAGGCCAGATTGGAAGAATTAGAACCGCTAGTCAGGTGGGAGCCGGAGCCAGCGCCGACTAGGGTTGAAAAATTCTCGATTTCCGGATATTTATAAAGACGCTCTTCCACTTGCCGGGCGATCTTGTTGGTTTCATCCAGCTTCAGGCCGGTCGGTCCTTCCAGGCTGATATCGATCTGCGTGGAATCGGACGGCGGGAAAAACTGATTCTGGACGATGCCGGTCGCCGGCAAAGCGACGGCAATTAAAAACAACAATAGGACGACGGCCAGCGTCGTGCGGCGTGATTTCTTGGTTCTTATCAGAACGCGCAGGTATTTTTCATAAATCGGCAAAAAGACGTCGAAATGGATGATGCCGTGCAGGAAGCGGTGCCAGAGATTATCGCTTTCATGATTGCTCTGTTCGCGCAACTTCTTCTTGATCAGCTCATCATCCGCCCATTCGCGTTCGACTAATTCGGCGTTCAGCTTCAGGATGTTGCGGCCGCGGCTGCGGTACCACATGATCAGGATGATGTCGGTGGCCAGCAGGATGAGCCCCAGCAGGATCCCGACCAAGCCCAGCCATAAGCCGAGGGCGATGGCTAAAGCTAAGATCAGGGCGATAAAGAAGAAGAAGAAATTGCGCGTCAAACGGATGCGTTCCAGGACCGCAGCCAAAGGATGGTTGATCATGAGCGCAATAAGCAGCGAAGAGATCAGGGTTACGGATACGGTGATCGGAATAGATTTGATGAACTGGCCGATGATGCCGGTCGACATGAGCAGGGGCAGGAAAGCCCAGACCGTGGTCAAAGTGGTGGTCAATAGGACGCCCTGGAAATCATGGAGCACCAGCAGAACGGCCTCTTCCGGCGTGAACTTGCCGATTTTCATGTACTGCTTAGTCGCTGAAACTACGACGATGGCGTCATCGACCAGGAGCCCCAAGGCGAGGATCAGGGAAAATAACGACAGGAAATTAAGGCTGATACCGGTCTGCAGCATGACGCCGAAAGAAGCGAAAAAAACCAACGGGATAGCCAGACCGGCGACGAGCGCTTCCTTCAAGCCGACGATCAGGAACAGGATGGCGAACACCAGGACAAGCGTCAGGATGAAATCATGAGTCAGCTGATCGAAATTCTTGACTATTTCTTCGGACATGTCCACGGTCGTATCGTAATGCAGACCGCGCGGCAGCTCGGCCAGCTGCTCGTCCATGACTTGCTTGGCCTGATCGACCGTTTGGATGATATTGCCGCCGGTCTTCTTGATGATTTGCAAAGTGACCGCCTCGGCGGCCGGCTGGCCGTGCGAAGACACGCGGGAATAGACGGTTTTCTTGACTGACGAATCCTGGACCGTCGCCAGGTCTTTCAGATAAATGATTGCTCCCGCCTCAGTATGGAAGATCGGCGTATGGCCGAGCGCTTCCGCCGTAAAGAAACGACCGTCGGAACGGACCGGATAGGAAAAACGCACACCGTCGAAATTGCCGGACGGAATGGCCAGGTTAGCCGCTTTGATCTTGGCGTTAGCCTGGTCGGCGGACAGATTATATAAAGCCAGTTTCTGTGGATCGTAGCTGACGATGAATTCCCTTTCGTCGCCGCCGGAAATATTCACCTCGCGGATGCCGGGAATCTTTTCCAATTCATCCTTGATCTGATCGCCGGCCTGCCGGACGACAAAGCCGTCATAAGGTCCGGACAAGGCCAGGGTCAATATCGGCGAATCGTCCAGGGAAATCTCCTTGACTATAGGATCGTCGGCCTCGGCCGGCAGATCGGGCTTGGCATTATTCACGGCGTCGCGCAGGCTGCGCAAGGAATCGTCCAAATTGGCCTTGGAATCGAATTCCACGGTAATCGACGATACGGAATTAGAGGAATTGGAAGTGATCTTGTCGAGATTCTTGACGCTGGAAATCTTGGTCTCGATCTTCTTGGTCACCAGTTCCTCGATATCAGCGGGCGAAGCGCCGGGATAAATCGTAAAGACGACGGCGATTGGGATCTTCACTTCCGGATTGGATTCGCGCGGCAAGGCAAAAAATGCATACAGGCCCAGACCGGTGAGCAGGATGATCAGCAAGATGACGACACGGAAATTGACGATGAAAAAATGAATCCAGCTCTTCTTAAGCTCCGGATTAAAATGCAGGCGTTCCAAATAAAGATGGTCGGAGGTGCGGTTGCCGGAATGGACCGCGGCCTGACGGCCGGCCGAGTCGGCGGCCGACGAAGCGGTCTCGTCGATGTCTACCGGCACGGGATCTTTCGGCTCAACGCCACGATGATGGATATGGATATTCATATTACGGTTTGACGGAAATCGCTTCCCCGTCCGTGAGCAGACGGTTGCCGTCGGTTATAATCAGGGCGTCCGATGGCAGATCGACCTGCACCTGAGCCAGCTCGCCAATGACTTCCTGGACCGTTACGGTGATTTTCTTGGCCCGGCCGTTATCATTGATGAAGATAGAACTGCCGTTCTGGCCGACGGTTACGGACGAAAGAGGCAAAATAACCAGGCCCGAGCGGCCCGCCTGACGGGTAATGTCCAAATTGACGGTTACGACCGTGCCTAATAACAAACCGGCCGGATCGGCCACTTTGACTTCGGCCAGAAAACGTTTGCTGACCGAGTCGGCCTGCGGCGAGACGGCGGCGATTACGCCATTATAGTTCTGGCTGTTATTGTCCGCGACCTGCACCGGCAAGCCGGCCTTGATCTCGCTCAAGTTCTCAGCCTCCACATAGAATTGGACCTTCAAATTCTTGATTTGGGAAACGGTCGCTATCGGCTGACCGGCCGAAACGGCCTGGCCGTCGGCGATAAAAACTTTGGTAATCGTGCCGTCTAAAGGCGCGATGACTGAATGGGCGTCATAGAGACTCTGTAAGGCCACGACCGCATTATTATATTGCAGCTGGGTACTCTCTAACTGGGTCCGGGCGGCGCTGATCTGCGCCTCGATCTTGACTTTGGCGTTATCATACTGGTTCTGGGCCAGACTGGCGGCAAAACCGGCCTGATTCTGCTGGCTGGTATTGCCGGACTGCAGATTAGCCAGATTCTGTTTGGCGCTGGCCTCCTGCTGTTGGGCGATTTGCAGAGCCTGCCGTAAGCTGTCTAATAGCGTAGCGTTGTTCAAACTGACATTGACGAGCGCCTGGCTCGCGCTGTTGACCTGATTAAGGGCGGCGGCGGCCTGAGTCTGATAACCGGCGGCGGCGGCTTGTAATCCGGAAAGCGATAGGCCGGTCGCGGCGTTTAAGGGCAGGCTGGAAGAAGGCACGCTCTTGTCCAGTAAATATTTGGTATCGTCCGCCAGTTTCTTGATCTGCTCGGCCAGCCGGCCGGCGGCGGCGACTTGGTCATTAACGTCGTTGAAGGTCTCAGCAGTATAACCGGTATAAGCATCTTTCGCCGCGGCATAAGCGGCCTTCGCCGTATCATAGGAACCGGGCGCTAATACGCCTAGCGACGCCCGGTAGCCGACGGAATTAGAATTGTTCTTATCGTCGAAAGCGGCGAAATTATTGATATTAGTCAGGATCGTACCGGCGGTGGAAGCGGCGGAATCGGCCGCCAGATCGGCATTAGTCGCCGTATCCTTGGCGCTCTGCGCTGCCAGTTTTTCCCGATTAACCAGCGTAGAACTGGCGGCCGCCGTAGCCAGCTGCGCGGTTTCATAAGCCAGTTGCGCGCTTTTCAAGGCCTCCGCGGTGGTGATGTCCAAATTGCTCTGATTCTTGGCCGCCTGATCGCGGGCGATTTCCGCGCTCCGCAAATCCTTAACCGAGGACAGCAACGAGCTATTATAATTGGTTTTAGCCAGCTCATAAGCGCTGGCCGCCTGGGAGACGGCGATTTTCGCCTGCTTGATCTGGTTGGTATTAAAATTATTCGCGTTAAAATCCGCCGAATTGACATCGTCGATCTTGGCCAGTTCCTGGCCGAGCGTAACCGTGTCGCCGACCTGGAACCGGGCGGCGGTCAGATTGCCGCCGGCTTTAGCGACGATGGTCGCCTCGCTGTCCGCTACGACCAGGGCCGGATAAGACAAAGTCTGCTTGACGCTCAGGCTTTGAGACACGGTCTGGGCTTTGACCTCAATCGGCGCCGGCGGTGCGGCCGGTTCAGCCGTCTTGCTGCCGCAAGCGCTGAGGCTTAAAGTTACCCCGAATAGCAACGATAACCAAGCGATTTTTTTCATTTTTATATTCATATAATATGTTAGTGCTAGTGATGACGATAAAAATATTTCTGATAATTACCGCCAAATATATCATTTATATTGCTAACTGTCAAGATTAAAAAAATAACCCTCGCGGTTATTTTCTCTGCCTAAGCCGAAAGCTTTTTCCAGTATACCATAGACTAAAACCTAAAGAAAAGAGGGCCTTCAGACCCTCTTTTTTCCTCCTAGTTATTGCGTTTATCCGCCCATCACCGCGCTCAGGCGGGCGAATTCGAAGAACAGCCAGCTGAATAATATAACCATCAGCGCCGGAGCGGCCAAGGACAGATAGTTGCGGCGGCGCGGCCGGAAATATTTCAGTAGCAAGGAATTGGTGACGACCGAAATCGAACTGAGCGCCATAGCCAAGCCGGCCAATTCCGGCTTCAAGACCAGGCCGAAGCCGATAAAAACCCGGGCGGCTATAGGAATGCCGATGACATTATAGAACAAAGCGAAAAACAGGTTCTGCTTGATCTTAGCCACGGTTTCCCGCGACAATTCGATCGCGGTGATGACCTCGTTCAAATCGTTCTTGATAATAACCAAGCCGCCGGTTTCCATGGCAACGTCCGTGCCGCTGCCCATGGCGATGCCCAAGTCGGCCTGAGCCAGCGCCGGCGCGTCATTGATGCCGTCGCCGACCATAGCTACTTTTTGGCCGCTAGCTTGGATCTTTTTGATCTCGTTGGCCTTATCTTCCGGCAAGACTTCGGACAAAATATCGGTGATGCCGACCTGCGCAGCAATCGCGGCGGCCGTCCGGGCGTTATCGCCGGTAATCATATAGACGGCCAGCCCCAGCTGCCGCAAGCGGGCGACGGCTTCGCGCGAAGTCTCTTTAACGGTGTCCGCCACGGCCAGAGCGCCGATGACCTCCCGAGTATCGGCCAAGAGCATGACCGTCTTGCCCGCCGCTTCCAGTTCGGCCAAGCGGGTGTCCAGCCCCTGAATGGAAAGTCCGGCCTCGGCGCTAATCAGCTTGCGGTTGCCGAGAAAATATTTTTGGCCGTCGATTTCCCCGCTGACGCCGTGGCCGGGAATGGCCCGGAAATCATGGACTGCTGCCAGCGCCGAGCGCTGTTCCTGAGCATGATTATAAATCGCTTCGGCCAGAGGATGTTCGGATAATTTCTCCAGGCTGCCGGTCAGAGCGGTGACGGCGGCCCGATCTCTCGGTCCGAAAGCGATCACGTCGGTAACTGCCGGCTGTCCGTGCGTCAAGGTGCCGGTCTTATCGAAGACGACCGCCTGAAGACGGCAGGCCGCTTCGAGCGGCTCGCCGCCTTTGATCAGAATGCCTTGCTCCGCCCCGCGACCGGTACCGACTATGATCGCCGTCGGCGTCGCCAAGCCCAAAGCGCAGGGGCAAGCGATGACAATAACCGCCGTAAACGCCATTAAGGAAAAACTTAAACCGGCGCCCAGCCAGAAATACCAAACGAAAAAAGCCAGGAGCGCCAGGCTGATGACGGTCGGAACGAACACCGCCGCCACCCGATCGGCAAAAGCCTGGATCGGCGCCTTGGAACCCTGAGCTTCCTCGACCAGACGGATGATCTGAGCCAGCGCCGTTTCGGCCCCGACCCGCGTAACCACGAATTCGAAGCTGCCGTTTTTATTCAAAGTTGCCCCGATGACCGTATCGCCGGCTTTTTTTTCTACCGGCAGGCTTTCGCCGGTCAGCATGGACTCATCGACCGCCGAATGGCCCCGGCTGATTTTTCCGTCGACCGGGATCTTCTCGCCCGGCCGGACGATAACCGTATCGCCGGTAACCACTTCTTCAATCGACACGTCCTGAGTGAAACCGTTCCGAATAACCCGCGCCGTCTTGGCCTGCAAGCCCATTAATTTCTGAATCGAATCGGAAGTCCGCCCCTTGGCCCGGGCTTCCAGCCACTTGCCGAGAATGACGAAAGTGAAGAGGAAGGCGGCGGTTTCAAAATATAATTCCGGAATCTTGGCGCCGTTCAGCCCGACCAGCGAACCGGTCTGGCGGACATAAATCAGATAATAAACCAGACTGTACAAAAAGGCGGTGGTGGTGCCGATAGCGATCAGGCTGTCCATATTGAAGGTTTTCATCCGCAGGCCGGCCCAGGCTCCCTGGTAGAAACCGGCGCCGATAAATACCTGGATCGGCGCGGTGAGCAGCAAGGAAATTATCCCGACATAGGGCGGCAGAAAACCGGCGCCGGGCAGCCATGACCAGAAATCCAGCAGCATGAAATAAAGGAGCGGCAGGCTCAACAGCAAGCTGAAGAGGAATTTTCGGAAATAGTCCTGCATTGCCGCCTGCCGTTTCCGGCGGTCAAATTCCGTATCGCGCGCATCAACCAGGGTCGCCTGATAACCGGCTTGCTGCACAGCCGCGATCAGGGCCGCCTGATTCGTGGCCGTAGCGTCGAATAAAACCGCCGCTTTTTCCGTCGCAAAATTAACATTTCCCTCCTTGACGCCTGGCACTCTCCTTAAAGAGCGCTCGATAAGGCTGGCGCAGGAAGCGCAATGCATGCCGCTGAGCGAAAGCATGACGCGCTGGGTGCCGGCGGACTGTTTGATTTCAGCTGCCGGAGCGGCAATATCCGGAACCGCCCCTGGCCGGGGGACCGCGACCGTCCGATCAGCTGCTGGCCCGCTGAGATGTTCCGATTTAACAATAACCGCTTCATAGCCGGCGCGTTTGACTGCTGCCAGGATTTCTTCATCGGCGACCGGTGTTTCATCGCCGAACAGAGCTTCCGCTGTCCCGGCGTGATAGTCCGCCCGAATATCCTGTCCGCCGATATCCGTTAATTCTTCTTTTATTAGCTGCTCGCAGGACGGGCAGTGCATGCCTTGGACTTTAAGATGTATTCTTTTCATATATGAATAAATATCAATGGAGCGCCGCGGCCCGGTAATCCGTGCCGGACAGAGCGGCGCTTGCTTCCGTGAGCGTAATCGGACGATCCGCTTCAATATCGGCTACGCCGCTGTCCCGGCTGACCTGGACGCCGGTCACGCCGTTGATTTTGGCCAGACGTTTAGCGCTTAGCTTTTCGCAGGCGGCACAGGTCAAGCCGTTTATCTTGAATTGAGTCTTCATAAAAATAATGATTAAGTGGTTATAATTAATAAGATGCGAACGATGCTCCCTATTCCACGATGATCTTGCCTCGCGGTACGCCCATAGCGCAAGTGATCAGATAAGTACCGGGCTGTGATGGGGTAAAATCCATGGCCAACGGTTCACCGGCAACGAGCGGAATGGACTGATCATATAAATTCTGGATCATAATTTCCGACATGCAGCCGTAAGCGGTTTCCCGGACGTCTACACTATAATGGACCGGCCGGCCGGCTTTGACGGTAAAAGTATTGGGCACGATATCGTCATTAACCGTATAAACGCTGGTAATATTCTGAACGGCCGCGCCCGGACCGGCTTCTTCGTCCGGAGCCGTCGCGACCGGACCGGCGCTCGGAATAAATTCCCGATTGCCGCCGCAACCGCAGCCGCCGGAACCGGAGCCGCCGCAACCGCCGACCCGGCAAGCGCCGCCAGGCGCCGGCGCGGCGATTTCAGAGGCCGCGGCCAAAGCCGGACTGATTATGCCCGCGGCCGGATTATCGTCCTCGATCACGTTAAAGACGCCGGTATACATACCCATGGAACAGGAAAAAGGCAGGCGGCCGGCCTCGGTCGGCGTGAAAGTAATGACATTTTCACCGGCGCGCAGATTTTTACGGATTCCATATTTATTCAACAAGATGGTGGAGGCGCAAGAATATGGATCCCGCGCGTCAATGACCCAGCGCACCGGCCGGCCTTTCTTAATCGTAAAACTATTGGGCTGATAACCGGAAGCGGTTTCCGTCATCCGGACGACCTGTACGCCGTTTTCCATAGTGACATTAGGATCGGTCGAGACGGCTGGAGCCGCTGAACCGTAAGCCGGACTGAAGCCGCTGAGCGCCAGGCCGTTGGCGATATTGAAGAAGGCGAAGGAAATGACGGCCAGACCGGCGAACTTGAAGAAGCGTTGGGCAAACAGTCCTTTGACCGAGGCCGTCAGGCCGCCGATGCCCAGCAGACCCGGCATCGTACCGAGGGCAAAAGCGCCCATGACAACGGCGCCATCCAGAAAGCTGCCGGTGCTGACGGCATAAATCTGCATGGCCTGAGTAAAGCCGCAAGGCAGGAAAAAGGTCAAAGCGCCCAGAATGAAAGCGTTATTATGGCTATAAGATTGCCGGCTCTTAGACCAGCCCAGATAACGGCTGAGCCCTTTGGGCAGAGTAAGTTTGAATCGTTCCAACCAGGGGAAAATATTGGTCAGCTGCAAACCCATAACCAGCATCAGCAAGCCGGCGGCAATGGTAATAAAACCCAGCACCGATCCGGACAACTGGAACGCTGATCCGACCAAGCCTAGAATCCCGCCCAAAACGGCGAAGCCGATGACTCGGCCGGAATTAAAGAGCAGATGCGGATAAAATTTTTCTCCGGACGTCGCCTCGGGACGGCTTTCCGTATAACGGGCCGACACGCCCAGGATCAAGCCGCCGACCAGGGCCATGCAGGTTGAGAAGCCGGCGGTCAAACCGATCAAGAGAATGACGGGGACCGTCAGGTCGTTAGAGGTGTTGATATTAATACTGCTGATGCCCAAACCCTTCAGAATAAGATAAATCCCGAGCAAAGCCAGGAAAGCCAGTCCTAAATCCTTATAGTCTTCCTTATTACGGCTGAAAAATCCGGTTTTACCGTTTTCACCCACTTCATAGCCGGCTCGGCGTATGGCTTCCCTAATTTGGCCCTCATCCGGCTGCTGGCCGGAAAACTGCAATGCCACCTGGCTGCGCCGCCAATCCGCTTCGGCTCGTTGGACGCCTTTAAGCGCGGTTAGTTCGTCTTCGATCAGAATTTCACAAGACCGGCAGTGCATGCCCCGAATGGGAACAATGATTTTTTGTTGCTTATCCATATATATTAAGACGATGATATTAAAAAATGATAATTATCAACCAATCAAAAACCACCTTCTCAAGCCAGCGCTAAACGGCCGGTGCCAAAAAGATGGTCGGAAAAATTAAAAGTTATTCCCTTTTGACGATGGTGAGCAAGGCGGCCGCTTCCGGGGGCGGAAAAATTTCTGCCCGGTAAGACGGCTGGATAAATAAAGATAGCCGGGGCTGGACGGCGGAAGACAGCAGGGCCGCCAGCGGCTGGAATGATTGGAGGCTATCAGTGCTCGCGGCGCTGGGGTGATGGTCCTGGCTGAGGCAGCAATCGCGGACTGCATCCGGAGCCGCGGATCCCGCCAGCATCGGCGCGGCCTGGCTGGTGCGCTGTTCTGTCGGCACCGGCCCGACGCTGCCGCAATGTTCGCGGACCGCGGGCGCCATAACCGGGTGCCGGGCGCCCCCCGTGGCGTCCGGTTTAGACATTGGGGCAGCCGGACTGCTGTCAGCGGCTAAGGCCGCGGACGGCAAAAAATCCAGACAAACCGCGCTGGAAACGACGAATGATATGATAAAGGCGAACACTAAAGGAAAAATAATCCGTTTTCTCCTGAACATGGCTTAATTATAAAATATCCGTGCCGCGCTGTAAAGCGGTCGTCCCGCGTCATAGATTCTCCGCTATTCGCTGCGCAAAGCATCCACGGGATCCAAACGGCTGGCCTTATAGGCCGGATAAAATCCGAAAAAAACGCCGACCAGAACCGAAAAAGAAAAGCCCAGGATCGGCCCGGTGGCGGAGCTGCCCACGGCAATCCAGTTGAAGTAGGAAATGACCGGAATCGCGACCTGGCCGATGAGCATGCCGACGAGGCCGCCGATAACCGACAAGATGATTGACTCCAATAAAAACTGGCTCAAGATATCGGCCTGCTTGCCGCCGATCGCTTTGGCGATGCCGATTTCCTTGGTCCGCTCGGAAACGATCACGAACATCACGTTCATGATGCCGATGCCGGAAACGAGCAAGGTGATGGCCGCGATGGCGGTCAGGAGCGCGGTCAGGGTGTTGGCTGATTCCTGGGCGGCGGCGACCATGCTGCCGGCATCCAAAATCCGGAAATCATCCGCCTGGCTGAGGCTCAGCTTATGTTCGGTCCTTAAGGCGCTGGTGATGCTGGTAGTGGCGGCCGAAGTATTAGCGACATCGTCGACCTGGGCGGTGATCATCACTTCTCCGCGCGTGCCCAAGAGGCTCTTTTCGGCGGTCGTGCTCGGCACGATGACCGCGGAATCAATGGACAAGGGACCGATGCGGGAACCGACCGGCTGAAGCACGCCGATGACGGCTAGCTTCTTGCCGGCGACCGTGATCATGGTATTTAACGGATCTGACCCGGATTCATAAAGATCGGAAACGGCCGTGCTGCCGATAACGGCCACCATGGCCTTATCCTTGATGTCCGCTTCGGTTATTGCCCGGCCGCTGGCGAGACGCAGGTTGGAAATCATAAAATAATTCTGATCGACGCCGACCACGCTGTAATTCTTGTCCACCGAGCCGTAAGAAACGGACGCCTGCCCCTGAATAGCGCCGGTCGCGGAAACAATATTTTCCGACTTGTTCAGGATCACCTGGGCGTCGGCGGTCGCCAGGCGGGAGCTGCTGGTAAACCCTCGGCCGCGGTTCGGCATGATAATAATGGAATTGACGCTCAGGTTCTGGAATTGGGCGTTCACCGAATTCTGCGCTCCCTGTCCGACGGCGAAGACGGCGATGACCGTAGCCACGCCGATAATCACGCCCAACATAGACAGGAAAGTCCGGGTTTTCTTGGCCATCAGCGATTCAAAAGCCATTTTAATGATCTCCCAAGTCATATTAATAGTGGCTATGCAGCTTATAATCATGATCCAAGACCCGGCCGTCGCGCAAATAGATAATCCGGTCGGCATATTTGGCGACCTCGGCGGTATGCGTCACCATCACGACGGTTCGCCCCTGCTGCTTGAACTTGGTGAAAATTTCCATAACTTCCAGGCCGGACTTGGAGTCCAGGGCGCCGGTCGGTTCGTCCGCCAGGATAATTTCCGGATCGTTGATGAGCGCCCGGCAAATGGCTACGCGCTGCTGCTGGCCGCCGGAGAGCTCGGTCGGCCGATGCAACAGGCGATCGCCCAGGCCGACGGATTCCAGTAAAGCTTTAGCCTTCTCTTCCCGAACGGTGGTCGGTACGCCGGCGTAAAGCGCCGGCAAGGCCACGTTCTTCAGGGCGGAAAAGCGCATGAACAGGTTAAACTGCTGGAAGACGAAACCCATTTTCTTATTCCTGATGAACGCCAGGGTAAAATCATCCTGAACCGCCCCAATGTCTTCGCCGTCCAGAAAATATTGCCCGGCCGTCAAAGGATGCAGACAACCGATGATGTTAAGCAGAGTCGTCTTGCCGCCGCCGGATTCGCCCATGATCGCCACGAATTCACCCGACCTGATACTCAGATCGACGCCGTTTAGAACCGGGATCTCTTCGTCATTTGACAGATAATAAGACTTGCGGGCGTCTTCCAACTTGATGGCGATCACGTTTTTCCGATGTTCTTGGCTAACCATAGTGCTGATAGTAAATCTAATATGCCAAAACCCTAATACAAAATCACGTCACCGGCTTTGAGGCCGGTCAGGATCGCCACGCTGGTGCCGTCAGTGAAACCGGTCGTTACCGGCGCGTATTCGCCGTCTACCATTTCGACCGCCGGTGAACCGTTGATGTTCCGGACCGCGGAAATCGGCGCGATCAAGACATCCTTGGCTTCGGCGGTCACGAAATTAATGGCCGCGGTCATGCCTTCGCGGACCGGCGAATCGGCCGGATTATCGACGATGACCCGGACCAGGTAAGTAACGATGCCGTTGGCGCTTGTGGTCGACGTCAGGGAAATGAAACTGATTTCTCCGTTCAGGGTCAGGCCGTCGATCGCGTCGAAAGTGACGACGGCTTTTTCGCCGACTTTCAGCTTGCTGATGCTCGCTTCTTCCACATTAGCCTCGATGAATAAGGTGTTGGTATTGATAATGGTCGCTACCGTCGTATCGACATTGCTGTTGGAAATGATGATGTCGCCGACCTTATAATTCAGCGCGGAAATAACGCCGTCAATCGGCGAAATCAGGGTCGCCTGGCTCATATTATATTTGGCCCGGTCGACGGAAATCGCGGCCGAAGCCAACTGGGCCCGGGCAGCGGCCAAATCCACTTCCCGCGCCGGCGTCAACAGGTCCTGATAAGAATTATTGGCTTGTTCCAGGGCCAGTTCTTTGGATTGGACATTTATCCGGGCGGTATTGAGGTTCTGCTCGGTTTGAGTCTGCGCCACCTTCAGGTTATTCAAAGCCGTATTGTAAGCGATCTGCAGATTGCTCAGGCTGCTTTTAGCGCTGCTCACGGCCTGGATAGTATTATCCAGGCTGCTGATGGTCGCGCTGAGACTGGAGATATCGCTGGCGATGGTCGAGCGGAAGCCGTCCAACTGAGCTTGGGTCAGTCCGCCGGCCACGATGGTCGCGTTCAGCATTAATTGGACATTATTCAAATGGGTCTGAAAGCCGCGGAGCGTATCGGCTGCCTGTTTGGCGACCCGATCCAGGGCTTCCTGGTCGTTGCTATCCAAAGATTTGGTCGCCGCGTCCAAGGAAAGTTTCAAAGCTTTGACTTGGCCATAGCTGGCCTGGGAAATAAAGAAGGTGCTCGGATTGGTCGCGCCCAGGATGCTCTTGAAAGACTGGTTCACGGCGGTGTTATCCACGCCTAAGATATTGTCGGAATCCTGCAAGTCGCGCTGCAAACCGACGCCCAATGATTGCAAGGAATTATACAGGCTGGAATAAGCGTTGCGGACAATGGTGCTGTCATTGACGCTGGGGTTAAGCTGAAGATTATTCTTGGCCGAATCGACCGAAGCCTGGGCATTGTCCACTTGCTGCTGGGCGGTGGATTTGGCTTGTTCCAAGCTGATCTTAGCTTGGTCCAAACTGATCTGAGCCTGAGAAATCGCGGCTTTAGCGCTGCTGATTTCCGCGTCGGTAGGCGGCGCTTGCTTGGCTTCCAGATTGGCCAAGGCCGACTGGTAATTGGTATAAGCATTGCGTAAGTCTAGTTGCAGGCTTTCAGTCTTGACCGAAGCGATCTTATCTCCTTTCTTGACCCGATCGCCTTCTTTTACATAGACGTTGTCAACTTCCAGGTTGCCGCTGACCGGGAAAGACAGCGAGACCTGGTCCTTGGAAACGACCTTGCCGTCGGATTGGATGGCAATCTGCAAATCGTCAGACTTGACGGTCCATTGCTTGGGTTGCGCGATTACGCTCTCGGCCTGATGATTGCGGGCATAAACATAATAAGCCGCGCCGCCAAGCGCCAACGCTACGGCCAGGGAAACTAAAAATTTCTTGCTTAGGAAAAAACCGATCAGACCGCGTCGTTTAGCCTGCCGGCTTTCGGCTAAAATTGATTGAGCCATAAAGTTGCTTAATTAATAAGGACGAATTCCGCCACCGATTTATCTGTAACACTGCTGTCCAGCCAAACCGTAATCATCTTATCCGCGCTGATATCAGTCAGATTGGCTTCTATCGCGGTCCGCTGCTTAGTGCCCGCGTCAACGCTGAATTTCATCATCTTGCTGCCGACCGGGATAATGATCGTTTCCTGACCGGTGCTCATGGCCTTCAACTGCTCCAACATCGCCGCCCGATCGGTCTGCCCGCCGCTGAAACCGGGATTGCCGGCCGGACCGCCGCCTCGCTGGCCCCCGGCGGCAAAGCCGCCGGGCGAGCCGGCACGATTATTGCCCGTTCCGCTTAAAGAAATGTTAGGTGCGCCGGACGTCGCGGCAGCGCCGGCATCTTCCGGCGTAGAACTGGCTCGCCGGCCGGCATTATTGGCAATTTTCAAAACGTTCACTTCATTGCCGATAACCGAGGTCACGACGCCTCGCAAGTCGGCCTGTCGCTGCGGCTGCCCGAAGTCTGGGCGGCGCAGATTACGGTTAACATTACCGGCCGCCTGAGGGCGATTGCTCTGGCCGAACGGCAGGCTGCAAGCCGTCGCCGACAGTAATACGATGGACATGACCGCGGCGAGGATCAAGGTTTTTTGCATAAAATTTGTTTAATCTTAGCCATTAAAAATAATAAAAAAACACCCCTTAGCAGATGTCTAAAATAAACGTTTTCATTTTACCGGAACATAGCACAAAACAATAGCCCGGTCTTGATATATTACGCTGCCGATAAAATTTTCTTCCGTAAAATAGACTGTCCTTAGATAAATTTAAGGACTGGGTAAGAGCAAGGGTGGCAAGTTCGTCCGGCTAGGCCGCGGCCTCGGTCGGGACAGGAAGCTGCGTCCCGGATGGCCGGGCTTGATTCTGCGCGCCGCGAAACGATGGTCATCCGTCACCTGCCCGATGATATCCACCGGTTCGCGCAGATGCAGCAAAAACATGGAACTGGCGCAGGAGTCGGCGGAAACCAGCCATTCATTGCCGGATGGATCGATGATCGTGAAAGAATTATCGTCGTTCTTGTCCGTGACTATGCCGACCAGCCGACCTTCCGCCGGATTGAACCAGAAATCTAAATGACGGTTAATGACCGTATTGTAGAAAGGCGCCTGGACGCCGAGCAGGTTGTCTATGCGTTCGCCCAGGCCGGCCAGGAAAAAGATACCGCCCAGGATGACGCTGGACAGGACGGAAGAAGAAATGATGAACCAGACCGGATAACGGTAGCCGTGCTTCGTGTGCTGCAGATTATAATACAGGATAAAGACGAAGAGGCCGAGAAAAATGATCCAGAAGTAAGGCAGGGTCAGCAAGAAAAATTCCCCCCAGCTCTTATGCATCGCTTCGCGCATTTCCCAGCCGCTGTATTTGAAAAAATAAATCAGCACGGAAACCGCGCCGGCGCCGACCAGCAGCGAGAACGTGCCGGCGGCCCAGATGACCGAATCCTTCAAGAGAAAATGCCAGCGCGGCTTGGGCGAGATCTTTTCGGCTTTTATTTTGGCGACCAGTTTCCGGTCGAAATCGTTGTCTTGATTGGTGACGGACATATTAATTAAGATTTAATTGCTGTCTGGCTAATTCTTTCTTGAACTCCTGCTTAGCCTTATTAAGGGTGGAGGCGACCGTGCCCGGCGGCTTCTCGATGATATCGGAAATCTCCTGGTAATTCTTCTCTTCCCAGAATTTAAGGATCAGGATTTCCCGGTATTTGGCGTCCAGCTGCGCCAGGATTCGCGCCGTATGATCTTTCAACAGCTGCAAATCGGCGGCGGCGGCGATATCGATTTCCGCCGCCAGCCGCCGGGCGGCCTGGTCCTCGATATTGACCGCGTGCCCTTCCGGTCGCGCCTGCAATTTACGATGGCGGCTGATCACCTGATTATGCGTGATGCGGTAGGCCCAGGAAGAAAATTTAAGATCCCGGTTGAAATCGTTCAAGTTGAGATAGATCTTGATGAACACTTCCTGCAGGATGTCTTCGGCATCTTCATTATTGACGTTAGTCAGGCGGCGGATATAGCTGAGCAGACGGTGCTTATAGCGATCGACCAAATATAAAAAATTGTCCTGATCCTGGAGAATCAGGCCGATCAGTTCTTCGTCGCTGACCTTGGCGGCATTTTTAGCTTCCAGCATGTAGTGATTATACCATTAAGCGGACAATTAGATAACACGATAAGGCCGCCTGAAAATTAATACGCCGTTACAGCCGGCTTTCTTGCCGCCGTCTTGACTTGTGCCCGAAAAAGCCGGATAATAATCTATTCAGCTAATAATAGTCAAAAGTACTTTAAAATAACCATAAATATGGAGTAGCAGCCATGAAAGAAATCATTAAGCAAAAAGTCTTGTTCTTCAGCGGCAACGGCAATCATCCGCTAGGACTTAAGATAATTAATTGCCTGGGAGAATTCCTGGGAACCGATCTGAATTTCCAACATATCAATTTCGCCAAATTCGGCGATCAGGAACCGGACGACAAGATTCCCCGCTATGAACAACTGGCCGGCAAGACCGTAGTGCTCTGCCAAAGCACGTATACGGCTGACTTACTGGAAGAATTCCTGCAATTAAGTTGGGCGATCACCAGGCAATATCAGGCCAAAAGCTTGATCGCCGTCATCCCTTTCCTGCGTTTCCGACGCCAAGACCACTGGGAAAAGACGGAAGAAATCAACCGTTTGCGCATGCTAATCGACCGTATGGCGCATGCCGGCGTCAATGACCTGATCGTGGTCACCCCTCATTCGGCTGGGAGCTTGGCCAGAAATTGCCAAGAATACAATATCGGTTTCTACCCGGTCGATATGTCGGAAATATTCGCCCGCAACATCCGGCCGTTCTTGGAAGCTGAAAAAACACTCTCGTCAGACCAACCTGAGGTCGTCGCCTACGCTCCGGACGAAGGGTCCATTCGCCGCGCTCTCGCCTTGGCTCAAATCATCGGTTGCGGCGTAACCTTTAATCTGAAAAAGCGAGAACTGAATAATTCTCCCGCTATCGTCCAGGCGGAAAAGGAAAGTATTGAAACTCTTATCAGCCAGCTCAAGGAAAAATTCGCTTTTGACCGCCTGTCTTATGCCACGGCGGAAAACATCAAGGATAAAGTCGTCCTGATGGTCGAAGACGAAATCGCTTCCGGCGAAACAGCCAATAATACCGGTCGGCTGCTCAAGTCCTTCGGCGCCAAAGCGATCATGTTCGCGGCCACGCACGCTATCTGCGTACCGGGCTGGCAAAGAAGGCTATTCTACGATAACCCCTTCGACAAAATATTCATCGCCGACTCCATACCGCGCAACTATGAAAACCGGACCGGCGGTCGGATGCATGATGTTACGGTCAGCGACCCGACGGCGGCGATATTATTCCAGGTCCTGCGCCAAAAAATGCAGTAAAAAATGTAATAAGCAGTAAAAAATAAAAGGCTCGACAAAGAGCCTTTTTTTATAGACTGGCCGCCCCGAACGCTTAAAGCGGCTTCCGGGCGACCTGACGGATCTGCGCCAGGAGGTCCGGGATGACGAAGGGCTTTTCCAGGACGCCCTTGACCACGCTCAGGCCGCTGAATTTTTCCAGGGAATTGTGAAATTCCTCGGGCGGGATCGGCAAAGCGGAAGACATCAGCAGAACCGGAATGTCCCGCAGCTTCCAATCTTTGACCATCGCCTGGCAGACATCCATGCCGCTTACCTTCGGCATCATGATATCGAGGATAACCAAGTCGTAATCCGGATGGGCGGACATCTTGTCCAGTCCTTCCTGGCCGCCGGCGGCGGTATCGATCTGGAAATCCGCCTGATCCAAGAGCAGCGCTTTGAGCGTCGTGACCGTGCCGAGGTCATTGTCCACGATCAAAATTTTCATATTTTTATAATTAATCTTTTTTAACCGTTCGAGCATCGTTCCGGCCTTTCCGCCCCGGCGCGGCCGCCGGTTTGGCGTCGGCTGAGGCCGCCAGCGGTAAAGTGAAATAAAAAGTCGCTCCCTGCTTCGGTTGGCTGAAGACGCCGATCTGGCCGCCTAAATTCTCGATGTTCTGCTTACAGATATATAACCCCAGACCCATGCCGTCCTGGGAGCGGGACAGCGAGGGTTCCAATTGGGAAAATTTCAAAAATAATTTCTTTTGGTCTTCCTCCGAAATGCCTTCGCCGGCACCGGTCACGGCCACCTTGGCGGTATGGGCATCGAGCTTGGATAAAGCGATCTTGATTGTCTGCTGGCGGGGGCCGTATTTGACGGCGTTATCCACGAAATTATAAATGACCTGGGAAATCTTGGCCCGATCGCTTTCCATGGCGAATCCCTCACCCTGGATATCGAAAGCGACCTGCGAATCGGTCCGCTTGACCAGAATTGACAAAGAGGTCTGGAGCGACCGCGCCAGTTCGGCCAGGTCGAATTTTTCTTTGACCACCGTGATCTTGCCCAATTCGTTCCGGCTGGCCGAGAGCATAGATTTGATCAGATTGGTCAGCTTGACGCCTTCCTGATGGATGATCGAAACATAGTTGCGGTAATCCGGCGGCAAGGCTTCCGGCTTCTTCTCCATGACCTCGGACAAGCCGACGATGGAAATGAGCGGCGTCTTCAATTCGTGCGTGGCGATATTCATCACTTCGTTCTTCAAGCGGTCCAGTTCTTTCAGTTGATTGATGGTCACCTTGGCGGCGGTAAGTTCGGTCACGTCCACGCCGGTCGCCAGGACGGCCTGCGGCGCGCCGCTCTCGTTTTTCAAAAGGCTGAAATGCCAGACCAGATTTTTCTGCTTGTTATCCTTAGTGATCAGGACGTTTTCCAGCGTATTTTCCGGCGGCGTCGCGCCGGAAATAAGTAAATTTAAAAAAGCCTTGGTCTTGAGCCGAGTATTAGCCGAAACGAAAAGTCCGACCCAATCCTTGCCCATGATCTCGCCGGCTTCGATGCCCAAAAGCTCCCGCCCTTTCTTGTTGACCAAGAAAACGTTGTTAGTGTGGGGCGAAAAAATCATGACGATGACGCCGGCGATATCCAGATACTGCTGCAGCTTATTCTTCTCCGCCTTCAGCCGGTTCCGGGAATCCTTGATCTCCAGATTATAGGACTGCAGCTTCTTGATGCTCTGGCGCAAGGAAAAGACCATCATGTTGAAAGAGTTGGCCAGGCTCGCCACTTCGTCGTCGCCGATAAGGATCTCTTTGCCGACGACCGCTTTCAGGTCGCCGCCTTCGATCGCCTTGGCCAGCCTGGTCAGGCCGATCAAGGGGGCCACGATCTTATTGGAAAAGCTAATCGCGTACCAGAGCGAACCGGCCGCCGCGACCAGAAACATCAGTAGCGCGACGATTTCGCTCCAAATTTGGATCTGCCCGATTTCCGCCTCCAAGGATTTGGCATAAGCCAATTGGAACAGCAGCAGGCTGGTGGTATTATCCTTGACGAAGCTATTGAGGCGGTTGGCATTATCGTAACGGATGGTCGTCTGCGAGTAGTCGCCCCTGGTCGCTTCCGCCAGGCCGCTGTCCACTTCCGCAATGATTTTGGTGATCGTATTACGCAGGCCGGTAAAAGCGACCCGGCTGTCCGTATCGACGATAGCCGAATCGATCTTGACGAGCAGGCCGCGCAGATCGCCGCGCGTATTCAGAAAGTCCTGCCGCTTCTGGTCGTCGCCGGTGTATTTGATAAAGCTCTTAAAAGATTCGATCAGGTCAGCCGTCGTGCCGATCAGGCGGTATTCGGAAACCATGATATCGGTCAAGCCCTGATAGCGCTTGACGATATTGAAGTTGATGGCAATAAAAAAACCTTCGACGATGGTAAAAACCGCGATAATCGTCAGAAAGGCCGTAAATAATTTAAGCCGGATGCTTTTGTGCATAAGCCGCTACGGCTGGTTCGCCTGGCCGCGATAGATTTCATCGGCGGCATGGAAGCCGTCGGCCACGACGGTAGTCATCATGTTCTCCTTAGTGACCAGGATCGGGTCGAGAAAATATGAGAGCACTTGAACTTTACCGTTGTCGGTAGTATTATTGACATCCGGTTCATGACCTTCAGCCATAGCCACGGCGATCTCAGCCGCGCGATAGGCTAATTGCTTGATCGGCTTGTAGACCGTGGCTGTCTGCGTGCCGTCAACTATTCGCTGGCAGGCGGAGAGTTCGGCGTCCTGGCCGGAAACCGGCACTTTGCCGGCCAAACCCCGCTCTTTCAGGGCCTGGATAACGCCGAAAGCCGTACCGTCGTTAGCGGCAACGACCGCGTCCAAAGGTTGCCCGGTCGCCAGATAATTCTTGATAGTCTTATAAGCTTCGTCCGGCTTCCAGCCTTCCGTCAGCTGGTTAACCACCAGACTGATCTGGCCGTTTGTGATTAAGGGCTCCAGGACCGACATGGTTCCTTCCCGGAGTAAAAAAGCATTATTGTCCGTCGGTGAACCGCCGATATAAGCGAAATTGCCGCGGTCTTTGACGCTAACGATACTCTGCGCTTCCAGCTCGCCGACCCTGATGTTGTCAAAAGACAAATAAAGATCGATGTCCGCGTCCTTGATCAGCCGATCGTAGGCGATGACCCGCACGCCGGCCCGATGCGCCTCTTCGATGATCGGGGCGATCTTTTCCGAGTCCGACGGGATGACCACGATCACCTTGATCCCTTGGCTGATCATGTTCTGAATCTGGGAAATCTGCAAAGCGACGTCGTAATCGGACATCGTGACGCTGACGGCGGCGCCCAATTCCTCGGCCCGCTGCTTGAAAAAATCGCGATCGGTAAACCAGCGCTCTTCCCGGATCGTCCCCAGGGAAAAACCGATAACCAGCGGATTCTTCTCCTGAGTGGACGGCGGCGTAGGCGTCAACTTGACATTGAGCCACCAGGTCAGGATGACCGCTACGGCCAGAAGGCCGAGCACGATAATAATTTTTTTCATATAAATATTAAAATACTGCCATTAAAAACTACGCCCTGGCGGCCTTGATGGCCGCTAACAAATCCTCCAGCACGAAAGGTTTTTCCAGCACGCCCTTGATCGGGTTGAGCGCCTGGAATTCGTTGAGCAATCCTTGCAGTTCCTTGGAAGCTATCGGCAGAGCCGAATCCAGGATAATCGGCGTATTCTTCAACTGTTCATCCGCGTGCATAGCTTTGCAGACGTCCAGACCGCTGAAATCCGGCATCATCACGTCCAAAATCAAGAGGTCATAGGGCGGCTGAGCTTCTTTCATTTTAGCCAGTCCTTCCCGGCCGTTATAGGCGATATCGATTTCCATGCCGTCCTGGCTCATGAGCAAGGCTTTGAGCGTAGTGGCGGCGCTGATCTCATCGTCGATGATTAAAATCTTCATAGTTTTTAGCTCCGCCGCAGCCAGAGGCGAAGGCGGGTGCTTATTATATAAACCTAATAATATTTAAGCTGTAGCGGACCGACCTTTCAATGCTGGCAGCGGCTGGTAATGATAATTTAATTATAGCACATAAATTGGACAAAAATGAAATTAATTGACGGCCCTACCAAGGGAATATCGGGATAGCCGACGCCCGGCGGCAAGACGCCGGCCGACCACTTTACTATCTTATAGATTTCATGATAGAATCGAAAAAATGCTTGTAACCAGTAAATTAACAATTTGTTCTTAAATAATCACTAAAAACCCAACATCCCAAACGGAGGAGTCACATGAAAAAAAATCTTATTCCGCTGTATGACAACAGCCGGAGCCTGTCGCACATCATTCAGGCCCAGCAATTCGATTTAGACACACTGTTTAATTATATTTTCCCATTAGCCGACGCGATGCCGACGCTAGCGGAAATTAGAAACTGCACTTATCTCCACAATAAACGGCTCATCAACTGGTTTGAGGAATCCAGCACCAGGACACATGGCTCTTTTGCCCAAGCGATGAATTTGTTGGGCGGTCAAGTCAGCTTTTCCACGGAAAATGCCATGCAATTTTCTTCCCGGGCGAAAGGCGAATCAATAACCGATACGATAAAAATCTGGAACGGTTATTATGCTGATGTCTTAGCCGGAAGATTTGCCCGTGCCAAACATGCCGAGAAAGCTGCCCGAGTTGCCCAGATACCGATAATTAACGCCGGTGACGGCAACAACCAGCATCCGACCCAAGCCTTACTAGACATATATACTATATATAAGCGGTTCGGACGGATAAACGGCATAAGGATCGCTATGGTCGGCGACTTAGACAACGGCCGGACCGTAAGATCTTTATCTTATCTGCTGGGAAAATTCAAAGGCGTTAAGATCTATTTCGTGGCTCCGCCGTCTCTAAGAATGGGCGATGATATCAAAGAATATCTTGATCGCCGCGGCATCAAATATTGGGAAGTCGACGATATCAAAAAAGTCGCCGGCAAAGTGGACGTGGTCTATATGACCAGGATCCAAACCGAACGCGGCAGTTCAATGACCCCGGCCGAAAGAAAGCCCGGACTATTCAGCATTAATCACGAAGTCCTGGATATGTTGTCGCCCGAAGCTATAATAATGCACCCATTGCCCAGAGGGCGAGAAATTCCTAAATATGTAGACTCGGATCCGCGCGCCTATTATTTCATCCAGGCGCAAAACGGATTGTTCATCAGGATGGCTCTGCTCATCATGATCCTGAAACCGGACCTGGTGCCGCATATCATGGCTTAACAGCGTATCAAGCAGTTTAACATTGGCGGATATTCCGCGAAAAAATACAAAACCAAGTTCAATACTGCCCAGTCTTACCGGGCAGTTTTTATTTTCCGTTCCTTGACGATAAGGTCTTATGGCCGAAACGGAACACTAACGGCTAAACGGATTGAAATCCGTGCCATAATCGTAAAAATCTGCCTGTTCCCGCTTTTTCAAAAAAGCGACCGCCCGATAGGTGAGCGGGGTGAGGATAATTTCCAGGCCGGTCTTGAATAGATAATTGGAAATTATCAGAGCGAGCAATAAGTCGGCCGGAAACAGGCCGGCAAAAGCGATGGTCACGAACAACAAGGTATCGGCCAGTTCGCCGACCATGGTCGAACCGATGGTTCGGACCCAGAGCCAGCGCCCCTTGGTCAGGATTTTCAATTTAGCCAGGACAAAAGAATTAAGGAATTCGCCGCAGAAATAAGCGATCAGGCTGGCGGCGACGAGGCGCGGGGTGAGGCCCAAAATCGCGTCATAGGCGGCCTGGTTATTCCAGCCGGCGGCCGGCGGCAAAACGCCGACAGCCAGGAAAACGGCCGACATCAAAAGGGCGGAAAAGAAACCGAGCCAGATGGTCTGCCGGGACTGGCGGTAGCCGTAGACTTCGGTCAGGATGTCCCCAAAAATATAGCTGAGCGGAAACAGCAGGGTGCCGCCATCAAAGGTGAACCAGCGCAAATCAATGATCTTGGCCGAAGCGACATTGGAAATAAGCAGGACGGCCACGAACAGGGCGCTGATGATATTCAAATATTTATAGGCTTTCATATATGAAATATTAAGATAAAACCAGACGATGTCTGGTTTTATCTGTTATCGCACGGGATGAGGGAATCGAACCCCCGCCAACGGTTTTGGAGACCGCCGTACTACCACTATACGAATCCCGCAATCGCCCCGGACGAGGCTGAAATATCAATAGGTTTCCACCCAAATCTCGAAAAAGCCCTGGGGATGGCTGCAGGCCGGGCAGACTTTCGGCGGCTCTTCCCCTTCGTAGATATAGCCGCAGTTCAGGCATTTCCATTTGCGAACCGTCGGCTTCTTGAAGACTTCGCCGTTCTTCAAATTGGCTAAGAGTTTCTGATACCGCTCTTCATGAGCCTTTTCTACTTCCCCGACCTCCTGGAACAGTTTGGCGATGCCCGGGTGGCCTTCTTCCATAGCGTCTTTAGCCATCTGCGGATACATCTCGCTGTTCTCATAATGCTCGCCCTTTATCGCTTCCGCCAGATTGGCATCCAATTCTCCAATGAGCCCGAGCTGCTTAGCCCAAACCTTGGCGTGCTCTTTCTCGTTCAAAGCGGTTTCCGTGAACAGATTGGCGATCTGTTCGTAGCCGGCCTTGCGGAAAACGGAAGCGAAATAATCGTACTTGTTGCGGGCCATGGATTCGCCGGCGAAGGCGGTTTCCAGGTTCTGCTTGGTTTTCGGTCCTAAAGTCATATGTTTTAAAGCGCTCGGCGGGCGGGCGCGATGTTACTTATTCCGGTCGCCCGATCATTTATGCGGCAACTCCTCGCCGCAGAATTCCAATTCGTAGATATGAATAATGGTGACGGCCAAGGCGACGATGAGCGGCCCGAGGATAACGCCCCAGAAGCCGAAAAGAACCACGCCGCCCATGATCGAGAAGAGGACGAAGATCGGATTGATTTCGGCGTCGTCCTTGACCATATAGGTTCGGATCATGTTATCAACGGTGCCGGTTACAAGCGAACCCCAGAGCAGGATGAAGATGCCCTGCCAGATTTCACCCGATAAAATGTAATACAAACCGGCCGGGATGAAAAAAATAGTCGAGCCGATATAGGGAATGAGCGACAAGAGGGCGGTCAGGACGCCGGCTAAAAAAGCCGGAAAACCGACAATGGCGAAACCAAGAGCGCCGATCACGCCCTGGGCGATAGCCACGACGAAAGTAGAGACGAAGGTCGTATAGCTGACCCGCTGGAATTTCTGGAACAGAGCCAGGTCATATTTGTCCGCGAGCGGCGAGAGATACATGAGGCGTTTCAGGATCTTTTCGCCGTCCACGAAGAAGAAGAACAGGGTAATGATGATGAGCGCCAGAGAAATCACGAAGTTAGTGGTTTCCCGGAGAGCGACGGTCGCGCCGGACAGCAGCCAGTCGCTGGACTGCTTCAGGACTTCTAAGAGCGTGTTCTGGAAAGTCTCGCTGTAATAATTGTATTGGTCAAGATTGAGGTAACGCAGGGCGCCGCGCTGGAAAAAATCTGTTCGAAACAAGTCGTTGACCGTATGGTTGCTGAAGAAATCCACCGTGGCATTATAGGCGGAAACGGATTTCGTGCCGGCATAGGCGATCAGGTTGAAAGCCGGCAAGATGATGATTACCAGGAGCAGCAGGCACATCAAGAGCGCCGCCAGCTTCTGCCGGCCGCCCAGGAACTTGGCCAGATACCGGAACGGTTTATAGAAAACCGAGGCCATGATGGCGGCCACGAAAATTTCGGTCAAAAACGGCTTGAAAATCCAGTAGCAGGCCACGAGCACGATAACCATCAGGATGATCAGGAATGGTTTGGTTAATTTAGTGGGCATATGACGGGAGCCGCCGGCCGAGCCGGCCAGGCTGATTAAGCGAGCTTATTTTGTCTCCTTGTGGAGCGTATGCTTCTTACAATGATTGCAATACTTGGACAATTCCAACCGCTCTTTAAGCGTCTTCTTGTTCTTATGAGAATGATGGGTCGTCGTCTTGCAAACCGTGCATTCCAACTTGATCATGTTGTCTTGGGACATATTGATATTATTTTTATAAGGCCGAGCGAAAATATAGTCTAGTCGCTAAGCGGCATAAGCTAATTAAACAATATAAAAAACCCAGATAAAAGTCAATCGCGGCCGGGCTATTTCTGGCTAAATTTGGCTTATTTTTGACAACGCGGACAATAATGCGTGCCGCGGCCGGCGATTTTGGTCCGGATAATCGGCTTTCGGCAGTTTGGACATGATTCCCCGCGTCGGCCATAGACTTTAAGCAAACGGGAAAAATTCCCTTTCCGCCCCTGGGCATCGACGTAATCACTGAAAGTCGTGCCGCGGTGCTTGATGGCCAATTTGATCAGCCGCTTGATCGCTTGATGCAAGCGTTTTATTTCTACTGCCTGGAGCGAGCCGGCGGCGCGATCCGGCCTAAGGCGGGCAGCCCACAAGACCTCATCCACGTAGATATTGCCTAAGCCGGCTATCGCTTTCTGGTCCAGAAGCAGCGGCTTAATCTTAGTTTTTCTATTTTTAAGCAAGGCAGTCAGGAAAGTCAAAGAGAATTCCCGACTTAACGGTTCCGGACCGTAACCGGCCGCCAGAATCTTAGCGAGTTCCGGCGCGCTGACCAATTTCCAGTAACCGAATTTCCGGAGATCGTTGAAAAATAATTTACCGCCGCCCACGAATTCCAGGCTGGCCCGGGTATACTTATTCGGCAATTCCCCGCCCACGGCCGAGGCGAAGGAATGGCCGCCCAGGCTATGGCCGCCGGCGATCTTATTCCGCCGATCCAGATAGATCAGCTGGCCAGTCATCTTGAGATGAATGAGTAGGTGGCTTATTCTAGCGGCTGGCGATAATTTTGACTTGGGTAGTAGCGGCGACAGGCCGAGGATGAGCAGCTTGCCGCGCCGTTCCAGACTGATGAGCCGCCGGCCGACCAGGACGGTTTTAAAAAAAGCCGCGGCGTGCGAAGCGGTTTTCGGAGACAGGATATGAACCGCGCTGATCCGACGGCCTAAAGCGCGGCCGGCCAGATCGCGGCGGATAGTTTCTACTTCCGGAAGTTCGGGCATATTACAGGGCGAGTAAAACGAAAATGACGATCGCCAGAACGATAAATTCGATCAGGAAAATCCTGAGCAGTCCCAAACCGATTTTGTCCGGATTGATCAAAGGCATAGGGTGGGCCGAGTTGGATTCGAACCAACGAAGGCACAAGGCCAGCAGATTTACAGTCTGCCCCAGTTGACCGCTTTGGTATCGACCCCTATTGATGTAACGCCGGCCTTAAACGGCGGAAGAGCCGGACCGGCGAGCAATACAACTATAAAAAAAATATCGGCGCTTGTCAACGCCGATATTCTTATTTGAACAGCCGATTAAAGCGCCGCACGACTATTTAGACGATCACGTTGAGGACGAAGCGGGTTAGCGCGTAAGCCATAAAAACCACCACCAGGCCGACCGCCGACCAGACCAGGATATCGCGCCCCTTCTTGACCTTCTCCTCGCTGCCCGAAGAAGTCATCCAGGTCAGGCCGCCATAGACGAACATGACCAGGGCGATGGAGCCGACCAGGCCCATGACGGAGTTGACGACGCGGCCAATGAAGGCCTGCGGTGTACTGATGCCCAGGGGGTTAGTGAGGGTGCAGGCGCCGTCGGGGCAGGAAGTCTGGGCATCGCCGACAGCAGGGGTCTGAGCGTCATCCGCCGCTAAAACCGGCACGAACGCACAGAACATAATTAATAAAATAAGGGCTGCAAATAAACGCTGCTTCATATTTTTATAAATATTGGTTATTTATATTATAACATACCCGGAAAAATAAAAACAGGTTAATCCGAAGATTAACCTGCATAGCGAATGTACTATTTTTAAGACTTTACTAAAAGATTGACGGGACCATCACCGCGGTTGATTAATCTGAAAGTAGAGACATCTGGTAACTTCTTAATTTCCCAGACGTTTACGCTATCACGATCTTTATATTTAAGCGTAATGGAATTCGAAGAAAAATTGTAGCGATGGCATGGACCGACGTTTATCCAGCCGGTTTGTTCTCCTTTACCGACACCGAGGGGGTAAGTTCCAATGGCATCATAGAATTTAGGAATCGGAGAGGTAACAGCGGGCGTGGTTATGTTCTGAGATGCTAAAACTGTTTCGTTTCTCTTGGATCTATTTTTTTGTTCTCTTTCCGCTGCCAAATCAGTTGGTGATAAGAAACTTAAATAATCAGCTTCAATCCAGTATTGTGTGGCATTAACGAACGATCCGTTAGTCTTAGGTGCCTGGATCATGACGAAACCCTGCCCTTGATAAGTGAGCACTTCGTCTTTATGGTTATATACTTTAACCATAACGGTGTCGCTTATATGCTTTGTAACATCCTGTAGGGACGCGATGTAATCATTTCCATCGTCATCCTGATTAATGACCGCTGTATAAACAACTGAGACGCTGCGATTAAGATAGGCATAGGTTACAGCAGCATCAGCTTCTTTGCCCAGACTATTTCTATCGGCGGAGGAATTTATCTGCTTACCGGTAGCGCTGATATTTCTGGTAATAGCCCGAAAATTATCTGGCGCGGCATATTTCCAAACGGCGATAACGCACATAACTATGACTAATGGATAAATCACAGATTTCAGAAAATTGGCCTTGGAGGCGACTCCTAAACTTATGAAGCCTAATAGACTTAAAGCTATTAGGAATTCAATATTTAAGATATCTGAATATAACATGCCTAAAAAACCGAAGAAAGCCAGCCAAGCGGCAGCAGTCCTAACAGCTAATGGGAATATCCTTTCATTCACACCTATTATCTTAAGCACGAAACCCGGTATAAGGAATACCAGATAGAATAATAGGATGGACAACAAAAAACAAATTCCAGTAATAACCGGGGAGTTAATCAGCGCCCCTAAAATAATTAATACTGTCAGCCATATTATAACGGCCAGGGTCCCTATGGCATAGACCGGTAATATTGGTAAGAGTATACCGGTCACGTCTTGAACCGCTCTTCTTATATAATTAAAAAGAGCAACTAATAGGGTGGGTCGAACAACGGCCAACAAAACGATTGTTACACCAATTATCCAATACATTTTTATCTCCCAAATCTTTATTTTACAAGTAAGTTAATTAAATCCCTGACTGGATGAGCAGAATTATTCAGGGCTTGTTCCAAGCTAGATAAGGAAAGCTCCGTATTGTTCTTAATACCTTGCACGATATTGCTTGATTTTACTTTCGAAACAGCGTTTTTACTAACTTCGAGAATTTTTTCAGCCCAATTGAATGATTGGCCGTCTGCGCCGACTGATTTGAATACTAAAACGATTTTTTCAATATCGTTCAAATCCGCAAGCATTTTGACTATTTGGGCACCTCTGGTATTTTCGATTATTTTTGTTTCCTTATACAATGGGTTACCCTTTTTATCAGACAAAGGCGCTCCGCTCGATTTGTCGGTAGCCGGTTCTTTTATATTCCTTTCCTGTTCATCAGAACCGATCATCCTGACGACCCTTTTCCTGTCGCCAGGAGCGAGTGTGTCAAGCGCTCGACATACTAATAAGATGCCTTCGCTGGAAACGTTCAACTCAGACTGGGCAATATAACAAGCTGATAAGAACAAAAGCTCATCATTTACGCCTAAGCCGAAATTTCTAGCTTTCAAGCCTTCTTTAACTTTTTCCATCCCTAAGTCAAAGACGGATTTAATGGCATGCTCCAAGGCTTGATGCATGCCAAATTGTTTCAAGAAATCAATTATTGAAGTAGCCATTGTTTTTTGGTCCTCCTCGACCGGTTTATTTTTGTTTTTGTTGTTTTCAATTGTTAAATAACTCCTTTTGCCAGGGCATCCAGAGTCTCATTATGTAATAGGACATTATACATTATTTTTTAATTTTTGTCAATGTTTTAGGTTAATAATTACTGATATTAGCTAAATTTAATAAAATAAAAAACACTATTTAAATAGTGTTTCGAAAAATGGAGCCGTTGACCGGGATTGAACCGGTGACCTTCTCCTTACCATGGAGATGCTCTACCAGCTGAGCTACAACGGCAACTATAAATTGGCGATCTTTTCCTGCCACTCCCCCAGCTTCTGATTCTCCGGGTTAACGGCGGCTAATTTGGCCAAAGACTCTTGGGCCAGAGCCTTATCTTTCCTCATTATACTTAAATCCAAAATTAAATCAAGATAACGCGGGTTGTTCGGCTCCAGTTCCAGGGCCTCGCGGATATTTTCCAGGGCGGCGTCCGGATCATCGGTGTCCTTGGCCAGGTTGGCCAGGGCGAAATAGACGGCCTGCGGCGTGAGGTCGCTCGGCGCTTCGCCTTCGATCTTGGGTTGGCGCACCAGCTTCAGGGTGTACTCATAAGTTTCGCGCGCTTCCGGCCATTTCCGCTGGCTGGCATACAGATTGCCTAAAGCGAAGAAAGCTTCGCGGTTCTTCTGATCCAAGCTAACTATTTCCAGCAGCTTTTCTTCGGAAACGTCTTCGTCCTCTTTCTTGATGGCTTCCTGGGCGGCGACGGCGAGCTCCCTGATCTTCTGCTGCTTCTCCCGCCAAGGCATTTTTATATTGGCCAGGTGATTGGCCCGCACCTTCTTCAGCTGCGCCTGTCGCTCTTTCAATAAACCGGACAATTTCTTATAAAACCAAAGCCAAAAACGGCCGAAAAATCCGCTCACGAGCGCCAGATCGCGGCTCACTCGCGTCTTGATTATCTCTTCCTTGAACTTGGCTTCTTTCTCGCCCGGCAAACTGGAAACGTTAAGCAGGGCGAGCGCCGGAAACTTCTTGACCAGGATGGACAAGATAACGATTAAAGCAAGGGTGATAATTATCCAGGGCAGGGCTACAGGCATATGGCAAAAAAATCTCTCAATTTAAGGGAGGCGCCGCCGATCAAGAGGCCGTCTATCGCCGGCTGGCGCAGAAACTCTGCTGCGTTGCCGGCATTCACGCTGCCGCCGTATAAGACCGGCGCGGTCTTCTTCAACAAAACCCGCGCGCGCTGTTTGATGAAGCGATGAATGGCGGCGGCTTCCTGAGCGGCGAGCGGCTTGGCGTTCTGGTTGCTGCTTATCGCCCAAACCGGTTCATAGGCGATGAGCAAACGGCTGCGGCCCGTCAGCTTAACCCCTTTAAGCGCGTGCTTCAGCTCCGCGGCCAAATATTTTTTAGTCTCGCCGTTTTCTTTCTCAATCAGCTTCTCGCCGATGCATAAGACCGGCGTCAGCCCGGCGTTTAGCGCCGCCCTGAGTTTGGCGTTTATCAGAGCGGAATTCTCATGCAGATGTTCCCGCCGTTCGCTGTGGCCCAAAATCACGTAACTGGCGCCCAGCGCTTTGAGATTGGCGGGCGAAACTTCGCCGGTATAGGCGCCGGCCGGAGCAGCCGCGCTGTCCTGCGCGCCGAGCTTGATGCGGCTGTTCTTGAGCAGTCTGGCAATATCCGGTAAAGCCAGGTAATCGGGACATAAAACCGGTTCATGTTTAACGTTCTTGATCTGCCGGACATAAGCGCGCGCCAAATCCAGACTGGCCCGGTAGCTTAATTGCATTTTCCAATTGGCGATAATGGTTTTTTGCATAATTATTTCTTGATTTGGGAAGCGGCCCACTCAATGGTCCGCTTAATGCCTTCTGCGAGCGTGACGCGCGGCTCCCAATTCAGGACGCTCTTGGCGCGCTGGCAGCTCAGGCAGCTGCGCCGCTGTTCACCGAGCTTAGCGGGAACTTCCTTGACCTCTATGGCCCGGCCCAGCGCTTGTTCAATAGCGGCGCGAATTTGCAAGAGATCGGTTTCCACGCCTAAGCCGATATTAACCTCGCCGTGGCAGGTGATGTCCTTAGCTAACGCCAGAGCGTTAACCACGTCGTCTATATAGACGAAATCCCTGGTTTGCTTGCCGTCGCCGTACTGCGTGCTGGCTTGCCCTTTGACCGCGTTGTCCACGAAAATGGCGATAACGCCGGCTTCCCCGCCCTTGAACTGGCGCGGGCCGTAGACATTGGCAAAACGTAAAATGGTATAGTCCAATCCGTAGACCTGATAATAGCAATTCAGATATTTTTCAAAAGCCAGCTTATGGATGCCGTAGAACGAGACCGGATAAGGCGGGAATGATTCGGTCGTCGGAATCTCTTCGGCATCGCCGTAAATCGCGCCGCCGGTGGAAGAAAAGATTATCTTCTTGACGCCGTGCGTCCGGCAGTTTTCCAAAATGTTCAGTCCGCCGAGCAGGTTGATCCGGTTATCGTTCACCGGATCGGCCATGGACTTGGCTACTTCGATTTGCGCGGCCAGATGGTAGACCGCCTCCGGCTGGAATTGCGCGAAAATAGCCGCCACTTCCGGCGAACCGATATCAAGCTGGTAAAAAGTCGCGGCCGGATTCAGATAATCTTCCCGGCCGGAAGACAGAATGTCGATAACCGCGACCTGATGCCCGTCGGCGATCAGCCGGTCGACCAGGTTGGAACCGATAAAACCGGCGCCGCCGGTTACGAGTATTTTAGACATATATAATATTATAGCATACCTGGAGTAAAGATATAAAAAAAGCAGATGAATAGTTGTCACCTGCTTCCGGTTGGTTGGCTCGCCGACTTCTGTTTTATGGTATAAATATCGCTACGGTACCGCATATCAGGATTAACAGAGAAAATACGATAACCCAGTTGAACAGGAATTTTTCAGGCACATGTAGGGAGTAAGTTCTAGTCAATCCCTTGCGTAGCGCGGCTAACGAAACTGATAGAACCGCGGAAAAAACAATGATAAAAAGAACCAACAGATCCTTCATTTTTAGCTCCAGAATGTTAAAAAAATATTTAATGTTATATTAAACCATAATTATTAATAAATGTCAAATTATAGCAATAAAAGGCCCAAGAAAAAGCTCTTGCTTCTTCCCTATTTTTTTGCTAAAATAATACTAGATAATAAGTTTAAAAACCAAGCAAAAATACCCCAAAATTCGGGAGTTTTTTGTTGTTAAGAGTAATAATCACATATGGCGAAAGAGTTGAAAAAAACCAGCGGTTCCAGTAACTACGGCGCGGAACAAATCACGGTCTTAGAAGGCCTGGATCCGGTGCGCAAGCGTCCGGGCATGTATATTGGTTCGACCTCCGCGACTGGATTGCACCATCTGATCTGGGAAGTGGTGGACAATTCCATTGATGAAGCCATGGCCGGCTATGCTACTGAGATATCCGTACGTCTGACTAAAGACGGCATGGTAGAAGAAACCGACAACGGACGCGGCATCCCGGTCGACAAGCACAAGGTAACCGGCGTTTCCGCGCTCGAGACCGTGCTGACCAAGCTGCATGCCGGCGGCAAATTCGGCGGCGAGGGTTATAAGGTCTCCTCGGGCTTGCACGGCGTCGGCGTCTCAGTCGTCAATGCGCTGAGCGAGTATCTGCGCGCCGAAGTCCGGCGCGACGACAAGGTCTGGATGCAGGAGTATAAGGCTGGCAAACCAGTAAAGCCGGTAAAAGCGATCGGCCCGGCCAAGGGTACGGGCACGACTATAATCTTCAAGCCCGACGCGACAATCTTCACTGAGCTGGAATTCAGCTGGGGCAAGATCCTGGACCACCTGCGCCAGCAGGCCTATCTCACTAAAGGCGTGACTGTCAACATCTTCGACGAACGCGCCGGCCACCGTCCGAAACGCTATAAATTCCATTTCGAAGGCGGCATCAAGTCGTACATCAAATCTCTGCACCGCAACAAGGCCGTCAAGAACGAGACGGTCTTCTACGTCGATAAGGATATCGCGAAGTGCAAGGTCGAAGTCGCCCTGCAGTACAACGACGAGTTCAACGAAACGGTCATAGCCTTCGCCAATAACGTCTATAATCCGGAAGGCGGCACGCATATGATCGGCTTCCGCACCGCGCTCACCCGCGTGCTCAATAACTACGCCCGCAACAAGAACCTGATCAAGGAAAAGCAGGAAAACCTGACCGGCGAAGATGTCCGCGAAGGCCTGACCGGCATCATCAGCGTCAAGCTGCCGGACCCTCAATTCGAAGGCCAGACCAAGGGCAAGCTCGGGAATGCCGAAATGAAAGGCTACGTGGAAACGGTCTTCGGCGAAAGCTTCAATACCTTTCTGGAAGAACATCCGAAGGAAGCGGAAGCGATCATCGGCAAATGTTTGCTTTCAGCTCAGGCGCGTCTCGCGGCGCGCACGGCGCGGGCGACCATCCTGCGCAAGGGCGCCCTGGAGGGCATGACTTTGCCCGGCAAGCTGGCCGACTGTTCCAGCCGGCACCCGGAAGAATGCGAACTATATATAGTGGAAGGCGATTCGGCCGGTGGTTCGGCTAAACAGGGCCGCAACCGCAAATTCCAGGCGATCCTTCCCTTGCGCGGCAAAATCCTGAATGTGGAGCGCGCCCGGCTGGATAAGATGCTGGCCAATAACGAGATCAAGAACCTGGTCATCGCTTTAGGCACCAACATCGACGACCAATTCGATATCAGCAAGCTGCGCTATCACCGCATCATCATCATGACCGATGCCGACGTGGACGGCGCCCATATCCGCACTCTGCTCCTCACCTTGTTCTTCCGGCATTTCACGCCGCTCTTGGATAACGGCCACATGTATATCGCCCAGCCGCCGCTCTATCAGCTGAAAAAAGGCGCGGCCGTGCGCTATGCCTATTCCGACGAAGAAAAGGAACGGATCATCAAGGAACTCGGCGGCAACCTGCAGGAAGTGGAAGAAATCGGCGAAGAGACTGACGAAGGCGAAAGTTTGGCGGTGGAAGGGACGGAAGAGCCGGCCGGCAAGAAAGGCAAAACCCCGGAAGCGGACAAGAAGAGCGCCAAGATCACCATTCAGCGCTACAAAGGTTTGGGCGAAATGAATCCGGACCAGCTTTGGGAAACGACCATGGACCCGGAACGCCGTATCGTCAAGCAGGTGACGGTCGAGGACGCGGCCAAAGCCGATCAGATCTTCGACATGCTCATGGGCGACAATGTCGCCCCGCGCAAGAATTTCATCCAGACCCACGCCAAGAAAGTGGAAAATTTAGATATCTAAGCCTTCCGCCGGACCGGCGGAAGATTATCATATGTATATTTATCTCATCTGTCCCATCGTCGCCTTCATCCTGGCCCAGGGGACTAAAGTGCTCCTGCGTTCCTTTGACCACCGGATCACCTGGCACGATATTTTCGCTTATTCGGATATGCCGTCCGGGCACACCGCCGTCGTGACCGCGCTGGTCGTCATCCTGGGCTTGAAGCTGGGTTTAGGCTCGCCGATTTTCGCGGCGGCTTTCGTTTTCGCGACCATCGTCATCGTGGACGCTATCGGCCTGCGTAATTATCTCGGCCAGCACGGCAAGACCCTGAACATCCTGGTCAAAGATCTGAAAGAAGACGAATTCCTGGACCGGAGCTACCCGAAACTGCTCGAACATATCGGGCACACGCCGATCCAGGTCATTATCGGCGCGCTCGTCGGCACGCTGACCAGTATTTTGGGGTTCTGGCTGTTCTAGAAACTAGCTAGCAAATTTAAAAGCCGTTATTTCAATAACGGCTTTTTAAGTTGTCTAGCCTCTTGGCTAATTCAATAAATTCATGGCTTTATTTTTAAACATCTTCTCTAGGCCTTCAGGAATATTCCCTTTGATTATAGCTATAAAATCATTGGGAATATTTTCCTTAGTAATCAGCTGCAAAATTTGTGCTAGGTGATTTCCGATCAAGGACCTGAGCTGAGAGTTATAACTGTTCGGAGTATGGAATAACTCTTCCCGAGTAATCTTTTTATAAGCGGTGAATGTTTCCATCAGGTCAACAATGGCCGGCTCCCTGTTCTCTAATAACTGCTTGACGGCCTGAAGCATAATTGCACTGGAGTCAGAAGAGTGTAACCAATTCCACATGATAGTTATATCAACTAATCCGGAAGCTAAGGCTACCTCTACGGCCTTATGCCAAATTACTGCCCGTACTGCGGAGCCGTTAGCGGCTTGGGGTAACAGGTCGCAAACGTCCGTGAAATTAGAATAAATATAGTGCCTTTCGCATAGAAACAGCGGCTTTATTATTTTCTCCAATCTGGCGGCAAGTAATTTGTCGACCTCATAACTGCTTCTGAGCCCCTTTTTGATCTGCTGGCTAAAAGCTAGAATGGGTTCGACGTCGTTAATGTCTGGCAACGTCTCGCTAAGTAGTTCGATCAGCCTGATCTCGATTAATTTGTTGCCTGACAATCCCTTGGTCAGGATATAATAATCAAATAAATCCGGCATTGATCCGATAAGGGGCAGATTGTCCGGTAACAGCTCGTTTAGACGGTCGTCAATAAGCTGGCGGACTTGGATAAGATTCGGGGGCGACTGAAAAAACTCTTCCTTATACCGCCTGATTATCTTGAGATAGTCCATCAGCCGCGACAAATCTTCAGTAAGCGGTATGACTGACGGCAGCAGATTAGTAATCCGCTGAGCAAGAGGTTTAAGAGATGGCGTCTGCTGATAATAACTTAACAAGGACGGCAAATCAGTAATCTTGGCTAACACCGTTTCCACGCGGGATTCGACCAAGATCATAAATTGGCTCTTGATCGGCTGACCGTCTGGTTGCGGCCGCCAATACGATAACAATTTGGGAAATTCGGAAATTTGCTCAAGCAGCTCATTCTCTCTGATGTGGAGGCGACTCATGCCGCCCTCCGATAAATACGTTGATGACTGCTGCATGGCTTCAAGCTCGGCATGCAACTCTTCAATTGAAGAAAAAAACTGAAGAGCCACGCTGATTTGATCAGAAATTAATTTACTCGGGGCCGAACCGGTTCGAACTGAATTAGAATAACGAGCTAATTGCTTAAAATCTTTAATACCAGATAAAACTTGGGGTAATATTTCAACCAAACGCGCTTCAATTAAAATATTGGCTTTATAGTATTCCAAGTGTTTATTTATCCACGACAGTAATTGATCGATATTGGCCTCATTTAAGGCGGCCGGTAAGATTTCGAGCATCCTCTTCATAATCAATTCTTGGATCCGCGGAAATTCGTAAGAGCTTTGCCAATGGCTCTTAAGCTCGGTAAAATCAGTCACCTTGGAATAATCGATCGCTTTCCCGCTGACAAATTGCTGCAAATCGATGATTTTCTGATTCATTATCATTCTCCTGTTTAATGATTAATTTATAGGTTATCTTAAACCTCTAATTCAAGGACTAAGATAACCCATAAATTAACCAAGGCTTTTTGTAAATGAACTTAATAGCTTTTTAGATTACCACTTTTATCATATTGTGTAAAGTCGCCTGAAAAATTAAAAAGCCGTTATTGAAATAACGGCTTGCTGTAAATTTATTTAGTCCGCCTATAATCTCATCTCCGGTTCGCCAATCAGCTCTTCCCGGCCGTCTTTGATCAACAGAGCTTGGCCGTCGGATAAAATCCTGACCGGGCAGCTGGCGTGCGGAATCTCTGCCTGTAATAACTCGCGGTATTCAGGCCGGTAGTGGACAGTCACCAAGAATGGCACCAAATTCATGGCGCTCAGGTCGCTTAAGCCGCAATGGTCATATCGGTCCTGATGCCGCCAGAGAGCCATCTCGATGGTCGGACAGGCGACATAGGTGCCGGCGCTGCCGCCCATATAAATAAACCCTTGCGGCAACAGTTCTTTGATCACCGCCTCAAAACCGCTCTGCCTAATCGCCCGCAACAGATAAAAACTGCTGCCGCCGTTAATGAAGACGGCGTTGAAATTTTTCAAAGCCGCTCGCAGGCTATCGGCGTCATGGCCGTCCAGATCAAAATCTTCAAAATAGGCACCGCCCTGCCGGAAAATTCCCCTGGTTCGGTCCAGATATGACAAATCGTCGACACCTTGCCCCTTAGAGGCGGTAATGATATGGGCGATGCGCAGTTCCGGCCAAGGACGGCCGACGATCTGCGCCAAATCGTGATCGGCCAGGAATTTCGTGCTTGATAGCAAAAATAAAGTAGACATAGGTAGCGACTCAGCCGACTTAGCTAAAATTTATCCGGCCGATTATCTTAATAAGCTCTCGCCGGTCATCGTTGCCGGCTTGGCCAAACCCAAGAGGTCTAAAATGGTCGGAGCTAGATCGGCCAGGGTGCCGGCCGGCGCCAATAAGCTCAGATCGGAGCTGGGCGGTTCGGCCAGGCCGATGGTCCGGCCGGCCAATTCCGGCCCGGCGATAATCAGCGGCACGGGATTATTGGTCAGATTCTTATCGGCCAGATCGATCGCCAAATTCTTAAAACGTTCCACGTTGCCGCCGGCCGCCGTCACGATCAAGATGCCATGTTTGGCGGCAACTGCCGACCAGATGCGGTGCAGATACTTATCCAAGGCGGCAATCGCCTTTTGAATGGCGTCTAGATCGCCGCTGCTCGCTATCCGATCCAGATAAGGCATGGCGGCAGCGATGAAATCCGGCGCCGGATCGGCCTCGACGGCCGCCAAGATCGCTTTGGCCGTCCGCTTCAAAGCTAGGAGCGGCTTATCCGTCTTATCGCCGGCTTCCGAAGAAATTATTTGCCAGCTTTCACCCGCGAACTGCTGCTCGGCATGACCGTTGAAAAAATGGGTCAGCGCGGCAAAGCGTTCCGTTTCCGCGATTTTGCTTTGCGTCCGGCCGCTAGCGGACAGAACGGCGCTCAGGGTCGTTTCGACCGGTTCGTTTTCATCGGTTACCGGCCGGCCGGCGCCCAGGCTCAGATAGCGCGCGTTCAAGTTCTGCGCGCCCGGATCAAGGAGGGCGACCGGGTATTCTTTAGTTAATTCCAAAAAAACCGGCGTCTTGGCGCCAGAAAAAGCGTTGGCTTCGCCGAGCGGCGCCACGCCCCAACCGTCTAACAGCAACAGGACGACCGGTCGGGATATAAGCGGCCCGGCGTCGCCGGCAGTATTTCCTTCAGGCATAATGATGATTAATTTAATAAGTCGGCGATAGCGAGCAGCCGGTTATATTTGGCCACGCGTTCGCCGCGCGACAAGGAGCCGGCTTTCAGATAATCGGCGCCGGAGGCGACTGCCAGGTCGACGATGAAGTCGTCGGTCGTCTCGCCGCTCCGATGGGAAACGATGGTCTTATAATGATGCTTCTGCGCCAGTTTCAAACAGTCGACCGCCTCCGTCAAAGTACCGACCTGGTTCGGCTTGATAATGATCGCATTGGCCGCTTTTTCTTGCAAGCCTTGCCGCAAGCGGCCGGTGTTGGTGGCAAAAAGATCATCGCCGACGATAAGCAAGCGGTCGCCCAATTCGGCGGTCAACTCCCGCCAGTCCTCCCAGGCATCTTCCGCCAGTCCGTCCTCCAGATACAGCAGCGGATATTTTTTCAGCCATTCATTATACAACCCGATCAGATTAGCGGCGCTGAATTGCGCCTGGTCCAAGGGGAAAATGTATCGCTTGGCGGCCGGGTCATAAAGGAGCGAAGAGCCGACGTCGATGCCTAATTGGAAATCTTGTTCCGGCCGGTAACCGGCGCGGATGCCGGCAGCCAGGATCATTTCCAGCGCCTCGATGCTGGAATCAAGATCGGGCGCATAGCCGCCTTCCAGGCCGGTATCGGTATCATAGCCGGCTTCCTTCAAAACCGCCCCTAATTCATGGAAAACTTCAACGCCCAGACGGACCATGTCCGCGGCCGGACTCTTCTTGGGAATGAGTAAAAATTCCTGAAAATCCAGATTAGTGTCGGCGTGCCGGCCGCCGTTGAAAATATTGAATAGTGGAACCGGAAGGCGCGGCTCGCCTAAACCGTAGGCCTGCTTCAAATAAACGAACAATTCCTGATCTTCACTGAGCGCGGCCGCGCGCGCCGCCGCCAAAGAGACCGCCAACATGGCATTAGCTCCCAGATTATGCTTATCCGCGCTGCCATCGAGCGCGGCCAGGCGCTGATCCAAACCGGCCTGATCCGTAATATCCCGTCCCTTGAGCGCCGGCGCGATCAGATCATGAACCTTTCCGATCGCTTGCAAGACGCCTCGCCCACTATAGCGCCGGCGGTCGCCGTCCCGAAGCTCCTTGGCTTCATGTCGGCCGACCGAAGTGCCGCCGGGCACGCTGGCCGCCGCGCTCCGGCCGTCATCCAGGCTGAGTCTGGCTTCGATGGTCGGGTAACCCCGGGTATCCAGGATTTCCCGGGCCGTGATGTTTTTGATCTTGGCCATAAAATTAAGGCTTAACTATCTTTGCCAAACCCGGCATCCGCTCGCCGCCCAAATAGGACAGCATCGCGCCGCCGGCCGTCGAAATCCAATCCACGTATTCGGCCATCTTGGTCAGCTGCAGGGCGGCGACCGTTTCGCCGCCGCCGATGACGCCATAGGCGCGGCCGGAAGAACGGGAGGCGATCAAGCCGGCGATCGCCAGAGTGCCGTGCTTGAAACTCGCCTCTTCGAACTTGCCGAGCGGACCGTTCCAAACCAGGGTCTGCGCCGAACGGATATAGGCGGCGTAAGCGGCGATGGTGCGCGGGCCGATATCCAGGATCCGGTCGCTCGGCCTAACGGCCGTCGGCAAAACGGCGCGCGGCCGGCCTTTCCGGTCGGCCACAACGACATCAAGCGGCAGAATGATCTTCGGATCCAGCCGCCGGCCGGAAAAAAATTGCCGCACGATAGGAGCGCTGTCTTGATCTACTAACGAACGGCCGACTTCCCGGCCTTGGAATTTGAAAAAATTATTAGCCAGCCCGCCGCCGAGCAGAATCCGGGCGGCGGCCGGACGCAGTTTGCTGATCAGCGGCGCCTTAGTCTTGATCTTAGCTCCGCCCATGACTACGACCAGCGGCTTGCGCGGTTTCCGGACGCGGTACAGCGCCTTGACTTCCTGTTCCAATAAGAGACCGGCATAAGACGGCGAATATTTCTTGATCGCCGAGACCGAGGCCTGCCGCCGATGGCAGACGGCGAAAGCGTCATTGACGTAGAGTTCGGCCAGACCGGCCAGGGCTTTGGCCCACTTAGCGTCATCAGTATACTCTCCCGGTTCGAAACGCAGATTTTCCAGCATCAGCAGACCGCCGGGACGCAGACGATCGATGGCCCTGGCGGCCCGGGATACCGCGGCGCCATGCCAGGCGCCGGAAAAAACTACCGGGCGCTTGAGCAAAGCGCTTAAGCGGCGCGCCAGAGGCCGCGCTGACCAGGCTCGCTCCGGACCGGCCGGCTCACCCAAGTGAGTGGCAATGATAATCCGGGCGCCCCGCGTCCGCAACCAATCAATGGTGGCCAGAGCGGCCCGAATCTTATAATCATCCTGGATCCGGCCGGCGGCTACAGGCACGTTCAAATCTACCCGGAGAAAAACTTTTTTTCCGGATAAGTTCCTTAATTTGGCCACCGATCTGATCTGCATAGGCAAATGCCTCTTAAAAATTATTTCCGCTCGCCCAATTTTATCTCCACTGATTTTTCCACGCCGGCCCGCTGATAAGTCAAAGTCACGACATTGCCGGGACGGTAAGCCGCCAACAGGTCGGCCAGGTCGTTAGCGGCATTGATTTCCTGATTGTTGACCCAGGTGATGACGTCACCCGCCTGGAGTCCGGCTAAAGCCGCCGGGCTACCTTTCAAAACGGCCGGGCTGCTGGTCGATGGATACAGCCAGGCGCCCTTATCCAAATTCAGAGCCGTTGTCTTGACCGTGCTCAAGTCCAGGTAATTGACTCCGAGATAAAGCGGTTTGGCCGGGCCGCCAGCGGATAAGGCCGACCAGGCGGCCGCATAGGAAAAAGCTGGCACCACGGATTGATCGGCCGTAATCACGGCGACCAGATTGCCGGCCAGGTCAAAGACGAAAGCGTTCCGGGAATCATCAGCGGCGCCGTTCAGGCTCAGGCGGGCGCCGGTCTGGTCGCTGCTCAGCACCGCCGGCGTCTTAGTGATCGAGGCTAAAGTAGCCGGCCGAACCGAGTTGGCGTCCTGGACGATCAACAGGCTTTGCCCCATCGTCAAATCGGCGCGCGGCGCGATCTTCTTGACCGGCAGGTTGCTGGCGCCGACCAGGCGGAAGATCAAAGGGGCGCCGGGCTGGCTTTTCAAATTAATCGGCTGGTCAATCTGATAAATCCGGCGGTCAGCCCCGATCGCCACGTAATCTTTGGCCTTGAAATCAGTTTTCGAGTCGGCCGGCGGCAAAGCCATCACCCAGCCGTCGGCCGTAATGATGAGCCCCACAAACAGCGGTTCATCCAATTTATAATACTCCGCCCTCTCCTTGGCGGACGCCGGACTGCTGGTCGCCAGCTCTTTAAAGATGCCGACCAGAACCGGCCGGATATTGCTGGCTGTTTCCGCTACTTTAAGGTCCTGGTTGACGACCACGGTCTTAGGATCCTGAATGACCAGGCCGGCGTTATTAGCGTTGAGGTTGGAAAGATTCACTTCGCTGGAAAAAGACGGAGCCAGATCCGGCCAGATATAGACCCGGCCGATAATCCCGCCACAGACGCCGGCCAGAGCGCCGCTAAGCAGCGCGAGGCCGATGACCATTCCCCAACTTCCTTGATACTGAGACAGCTTAGACATAAGTGTTTGAATTTAAAGATGCCGGCCCCGGATTTAGAGCCACCGGGAAGTAAGCAATAGAGCCAGGATGATCACGACGCCGAGAATGAGCGGCAATTTGACGGCGCGCCGCCCCAGACCGCCGCTTTCCGCCAGACGAATAATAATTAATCCGAGATAATAGAAAATCGCGAAGAATAAAGCCAAAATATTAAAATTCAGAGGCAGGAGAATAAAGGCGCCGGCGAGCTCGACCAGCGCTAGAACGCTTAAAGCCGGCCACCAGGCGGTTCCGGCGGACCGTTCCGGCCGCGGCAACAGCCGAAATTGCCAGAATAAGCACGCACTGAGCGCCGCCAAGGACGGCAACAAGAAATAAAACGGCCAATTAATGAACACGGAAAGATCGAATAAGAAGGCGGAGGCGGTAAAAGCGGTCAGGAAGCCGCCGGATAACAGCAGGTTATCCAAACGCTTGGCCCAACGGTCGTTTTCACGGCCATAAAAATAATAATAGATATCCCGCAAATACCAGAACATGAATCCAAGCAGGGCGATATCCAAAATCTGGATCCAGAAATTCCTGGCAATGATCGCGGTGTAAGCGCTGAAAGACAGGAAGAACAACACCGGCGGGATCGCGAACGGCAGCCAGAAAGCCTGCGACCGGGACACCAGATGCTTAAGGCTTAAAACGATCAGTAAAGCTCCCAAAGCTAAGCTGGCGTAAAAGAAATACGGCGCCCACAAGAAGGCCTGGCTGAGCAGCCAAAGCAAAACAGGAACAAATAAGGGTAGCAGGCGTTTATAATTCATAAAACTTAAGGCTGAGTGGAAGTCGCGCCGGTCGAAGTAGAGTCGGCGGTCGGACCGGCATTATCCGATGCGGGCGGCAGTTCCGGCGTATCGGCCGCAGCATCCGGCGTACCGTCTGAAGCAACTGGCGTGCTGGTCGTCGTGTCAGGCCCCCCGGCGGCAACGGGCGAAGACGAAGCGGATTTTTCCGGACGGTTCGGCGTCGTAATGATATAATCATCGCCGCCGCTAGTCAACTCCAGGCTCTTAACCTCGCTCAAATCGCCCCAACGGTTAACTTTCAAGAATTTATTGGAAAAAGTGAAAAGATCGTCGCCGATATACAGGCTGCGCTTGACCGTATTGTCATAGTAATCGAAACCGTCCCAATAATCCGGCTGGGCAAAATGCCCGCCGGCGGAATGGTCTACCCGGCCGGTCAGCGTCAAGCGATTATTGTCTACGTTAAAGGCCAGAGCGCCGGCGAAAGACAGGCGGCCGTTGTCGCGCAGCACGGCCGGAATCACCAGCCGGCGCTGTTCCGGCGAATATAAGAAAGCTTTATGGTCGCTGAGAGCGATCGAATCGCTGGAAGCGTCACCGATCAAGAAGCTGTCCAGCTCCTTCGGTTTGGTCAGGTCGCTGAAATCGAACAAGGACAGTTTCAGCCCGTTGATTTTGACGCCGCCGGAAGCGGTTTCTTCCGTGGCGCGGCCCAGGCCGAGCAGTTGCGAGCCGTCCGGCGTTACCGGGTGCAGATAGTTGGAGAAGCCCGGAATCTTCAAAGCGCCCAAGACGGTCGGCTTAGCCGGGTCTTTCAGGCTGATGACGAATAAGGGGTCGGTCTGCTTGAAAGTGACCAGATAGACCCGGTCGCCCAGAAAACGGGCGGCGTAGATCTTTTCGGTAGTCGCCAAATTTTCCAAGCTGCCTATGGTTTTCAGATTGGCATCCAGGACGTAGATGTTGCTGTAAGAATCGGCCGAGAGATCGGAAAAACGCGAATACTGCCGGCTGCGCGTCGTCGCGATCCGGAAATAGTCGCCGTCCTCGTCCATGGAAAATTGGTTCAACGCCTGGCCGTTCACCTCGCCCATGGCTCGATAAACCAGTTGGCGGCCGTTAATGCCGATCTTATGGACCACTGTCTTTTCCAATTCTTTGGCTCGTTGGATCAGTTTGTTTTTCAGGCCCTGGTCGATCTCCGTCTGCCGCGCCGTTCGGTCGGCGGCATTCAAGAAATCCAAATAATGGTCAATGACGGCCGCGACCTTGCTTTGTTTTTCATGGTTATTCAGGATAAAGCCGGGAGCCGTTTCGATCTGCGTGATTTTAGCCTGATCGTCGGCCGAGAGCTGCGGATAAAGCAATTCCCGCTTAACCTGCTGTTCCAGATCATATTCGCTCAGATACTGGGTATAGGTGATATAGATATTCTGGCGGGAAACGTAAAGGTTCTGGCTGCTGCTGAGCAGATAGGACTGGCCGCTGAGCGGCTCGCTGTTATCCTTGATATTTATCGCCGCGATATTGAAAAAAGAATAGCTGTCATAAGGGATGTCGAAATAAAATACTTCCGGCGTAAAGCATTTCTGGACGCCCTCGCATTTGTTAGCTACGACCTGGCCGCTGTCCAGGAGCCGCGGCAGCGGCGCCTCATTGGCCAGGTACCGGCTATAAGTGTTGGTCAGGAAATAGACGTAATCGCCGACCAGGCGGGCGTCATAATAATTGCCTTCAAAATTAAGATCGCGGACCTGGCGCGGATTGGCCGGATCGCTCAGATCAAAGACTTTGAAAAAAGTATAAGGATTTTGGCGGCGGAAACCGGCATAGACCGCTTGCGCATAAATCTGATTATCCGAACCGAAAACGGCCAGATAGTTCCCATCGATAAAGATGTCCTGCGGCCGCGATTTAAAAGTTATGCGGCTGACGACAGCGGCGGCATCGGCCGGCGCCGCCTTGATGATAGACAGCTCTTTGCGGACCAGGGCGTAAATATATTTGCCATCCGTCTTGATGATATCGGGTTCGTCTACGCCCGCGACCTGATTATTGGTCGTCGAGTAACCCAGAGAATTGATCTGATCATTACCGCCGGTGCTGCTGTCGGCGGCGGCCAACCCGGTCACCGTGTTCTGAGCGGCCGGCGCCAGCAGATTTTTCATCATGAAATCGCGCGTCACGCTGGCTTCCGGATTATTATTGGCGGCCAAAAACTCGGCCAGCTGTTCATAATTGTCAAATTTCTTCAACTTGCTGGTGTTAGCCTCCCCGACGGGCGTGGTCGCCGCCGGAGCGGATGGTACCACTTCCGGCGTCTGAGCTGGCCGGACTTGCCGCCAGGGGAAGGTGCAGCCGCTCATGGCTAAAATTGGCAGAGCAAGGGCCAGAACGAGCCTAAAAAATTTTTTAGACATAGACAAAAATTGAGCGTTAATTCAGCTACGATGATTATATCATAAATTCCGCTATTTTATAACGACGCGCGTGCCGGTCGCGACCCGGTCATACAAATATTCGGCCGGGCCGACACCCAGGCGGATGCAGCCGTGCGAAACGGCTTTGCCCAGATGATCGGCGCCCTCCCGATAACCGTTGGGCCAGACCGGCAATTCGTGGATGCCGAATTGGCCGCGATCCAAGCCCAGCCAATAAGGCATCCAGAGGCCATAGGCCCGGGACCAGGCTTTAGGCACCTTATTGACCACCTGGAAAGTTCCGGCCGGGGTGGGCATGCTGGCCTTGCCGGTCGAAACCGCAAACTTTTTCCAAGCCTGGCCGCCGACCAGATAAGTCAGCTGCTGCTGTTTCCGGTTGATCTCGAGACCGACCGGCAATTTGGCGGCAGCGCCATTTGGATCATAGGCGGCATCCACTTCCGTGCCGTCCGGATAACCGTCGCCGTCCGTATCCGGATTATACGGATCGGTCTTGAATTGCAACTCCCAATAATCGTTCAACCCGTCAGTGTCGGCATCGCTCTCGGTAATCTTGACCTGATCCGGGTTGAACGGCGAATAGCCATGCTTAATTTCCTGGGCATCCGGATAACCGTCCTGATCGGAATCCGGCTGATCGTCCGCCCTGGTCAAAGCCGGCCGGACGAATAAAAACGCCGTCAAAATTAAGATAACGGCTAAGCTGCGACCGATTATGTTTAAACGGCAGAGGGAATAACGCATGTTTGAGGATTTAGAGAATATTCGCAGCCGCAAAATTTCTGGCGATATAAACCCAGTTCCCTGGCTAAAGCCTGGCTATTACGGAAAGCATTGTCAGATTGCAGGTCTTCGGCCAGCCAGGCCGGACCGCCGGCGGCGGCCAAGGACTGTCCCAGGCTCAGAATGGCGGCCGTATCCTTATACGGACTGACCGCCAGGCTCGTACCGAACAAGTCAAAACCTTTTTCCCGGGCCAGGCGGGCGGTTCTCGCCAGCCGATCAGCATAACAGAGCCGGCAGCGCAGGCCTCGCTCCGGATCCGCGGCCCGGCAGTCGGCGAAGGCCTGCCACGGCGCATGGTCATAGGGCTCAATAATGAGCGGCCAGGAAAACTGGTCAGCCATTTGCCGGACAGCGTCCAGGCGGCGTTCATACTCTTCCGCCGACAGCAGATTGGGATTATAAAAATACCAAGTCAGCTCATAGCGCGGCGCCAGGCGTTCCCGGCTGACATAGGTAGCGCAGGGCGCGCAACAGATATGGAACAGTAGTTTTTTCATAAGTCGATTAAACGCGCGAATGTCGGCGGTCGGCGAACCAGAAACCAATAACGCACAGGAGCATCAGCCCGGCCAGCGCGACCAGCGCCCAGAATTTGCCGCGGCTTTGCAGGAAAAGGCCGGCCAGACCGAAAAGCAGGGCCAGGCCGCAGAAAACCAGGACCGTCGCCCGCTGGCCCAAACCCAGAGCCAGCAAGCGATGATGCAGGTGGCGGCGGTCGGCGAATTTGAACGGATTCTGGCCGCCAGCCAGCCGGCGAATAATGGTCCAGGCGACATCCATTATGGGAATACCCATGATGAGCAGAGCGATAGCGATCTTGCCGCCGGAAATTATCGCCAATACGCCCAAGATGTAGCCGAGCAGCAAGGAACCGCCCTCGCCCAAAAAAATCTTGGCCGGATGCCAATTAAAAACCAGGAAGCCGACGGTCGCGCCGGTCAACAGGATGGCCGCGAAAGCGATGTCCGGCTGATAATAGCGGGTGGTCAGGGTAAATAAAAAAATAATGAAGCTGCCGCTGGCACTGATGCCGCTCACCAGCCCGTCGACGCCGTCTAAGAGCTTGGTCGTATACATCATGCCCAAAAGCCATAAGAGGATCAAAACCGGCGAAAGCCAGGGGAGCGCGCTCAAATTAATAAAACCGCCGAAGGGATTGCTCAGTTTGGCGATTTCCACGCCGCCGGCGATGACGGCCGCGGCGGCCAGCAGCGGGAAGGCGAATTGCCGGGCCGGCGGCAAGTCATACTTATCATCCAGGCCGCCGCCGATAACGATAATAAGCGCGCCCAGAAAAAAACCGACCAGGTGCGACCAGCGCAAATTGCCGGCCAGAAAATAGCCGGCAAAAATAAACAAGAGGCTGAAATAAGCGCCAAAAATCGCCAAGCCGCCCAGGAGCGGCGTCGAGCGCTTATGGATCTTGCGGCCGGGCGCATCGGCTGAATCCGGTCGATCGACGATTCCCAGACGGAGCGCCAGCCGACTGACCAGCCAGGTCAGGGCGGCCGAGAGAATGAAAGCCGCTAGAAAAATAAGAAAATAAAACATAAATTGACGAGTCGGGCTGTAACGCTATAATTCAGGCGCTTTCTCGATCTCAATATCGGCTTGGGTATTGATAATGACCGTATCCCGACGCTTGAGATCGCCGCTCAGGATCTTGTTGGCCACGATATCTTCGACCCGCTCCTGCAGCAGACGGCGCATCGGCCGGGCGCCGAATTTCGGATCATAGCCGGCCTTGGCCAGGACGGCGACGCCGTCCTTGTCGGCCTTCAGGCCGATTCCCTTCGCCGCCAGGTTCTTCTTGATCTTCTTGAGCATCAGGGTGGCGACGGCATAGATGTCTTCTTCGCTGAGCGGCTTGAAGACGATAACGCCGTCGAAACGGTTGATGAGCTCCGGCCGCATGTATTTGTTCAGCTGGTTATCAATCAATTCCTGCCGGATCAAAGCCAGGGCGGTGTTCGCCCGGATCTGTTCCTGAATGTAGACGGCGCCGATATTGGAGGTGGCGATAATGATGGATTCGGCGAAACTGATGGTTCTTCCCTGTCCGTCCGTCAGCCGGCCGTCGTCCAGCAGCTGCAGGAAAAGGTTTAGGATATCCGGATGCGCCTTTTCCACTTCATCGAGCAGGACCAGGGAGAACGGTTTCTTGCGGACCGCTTCGGTCAGATAACCGAGCGTGCCGGACGCGTCGCCGATCATCTTGGGAATGCTGTCCGTCGTCTGATATTCGCTCATGTCCAGCCGGATCAGATAAGCCTCGTCGCCAAAATAGATTTCGCTGACCGCTTTGGCCAGTTCGGTCTTGCCGACGCCGGTCGGGCCGAGGAACAGGAAACTGGCGATCGGCCGCTGGCTATCCTTTAATTCGGCGCGGGCGCGGCGCAGGCTGGCGGACACGGCCTTGACCGCTTCCGCCTGATCAATCAGGCGCCGATGGATCTCCGCTTCGAGATTGAGCAATTTCTGACTTTCGGAAGCCGTGACCTTGCTGGCCGGGATGCCGGTGAGCTCGCTGATCGCGGCGGCCACTTCCGCCTGGCCGCAGAAGGAGTCGGCCGGATTATTTTTGGCCCGCTTGGCGGCGGCCATAGCCGCCTTTTCCAGAAGATTGATCGCCTTAAGCGGCAAGCACTTTTCATGCAGATAGCGGGCGGACATCAGGACTGATTGTTCCAGGGCGCCATAAAGCAAGTAAATATCATATTTCGCTTCCAGAAAACCGACCTTGCTCTCCAAGATTTGAATGGTCTGGTTGACGTCCGGTTCTTTGACGCCGATAGTCGTGAAAGCGTTGCCGAGCGCCTTGTTTTCCACATAACGGGCGTAATTCTCCGTAGTCGCCGAGCCGAGGCAGAACAGGCGGCGGCGATTGATCGCCTCAGCCAAGACTTCGGACAAGTCCAGGCTTTCCTGGGCGCCGGCGCTGATGCCGATGATATTCTCAATATTGTCCAGATATAAAATGATGTTCCCGGAACGGCTGACTTCGCTGATAGCATTAAGCAGCCGGGCTTCCGCTTCGCTGGCGTTAGCGCCGGCGACCAGGCGCGGCACGTCAAGCTCCACCAGGCGCTTGTCTTTCAAAAATTCCGGCACGTTTTCTTCCACCATGAGCTGCGCCAAGCCTTCGACGATCGCGCTCCGGCCGACGCCGACCGGACCGACCAGAAGCACGCCGTTATGGCCGCCGGTGAACGATTCAAAAATAGTATTGATCTCTTTATCCCGGCCGACGCAGATTTCCAGGCCGCCGTACTTGGCGCTGACCGTCAGATCATGAGAAAAGTGATCCAAAGTCGGCGTCGCGATGGCCGTATAGGACCGGTTCATGTTATTGCCGGGCTTCAGGATCGCCAGCCGGCGGTAACGGCGGTAATTATCAGCCAAACGCCGGTTGACGCGGAACCAGGCGACGGTATTTTTGATCTTGTCCTGATCGATTTCCAGATCATAGAGCACTTCGGCTAAGAGCGGGTCCCGGTCATAGCAGAACAGGATGATGTTCAAAGCATCGACGCTGTCCTGTTTCAGGCGATAAGCGTCGATAAAAGCCAGGGTTAAGGCCTCCTGCAAGACGGGGGCCAGACCGATGTGTCCCCGGGTTGGCGCGTCCTGGGGCTTGACCAGATGGCGATCGACCGTTTCCACCAGTCTCTTGGCATCGACATTCAGGCGGATGAACAGGCTTTGGATTTCTTTGTCTTTCAAAAGGATGCGGAACAGATGGATGACGCGAACCTCGGACTGGCGCAGCTTATTGGCCAGCACATAGGCGTCTTCGACCGCTCGCCGGGCCGCCGCGCTATAAGCCAGCGCGACGTTATATTTTTTGGAACCGCGGGCCGGCCGCTTATCATCAGCCTTAAACAAGCGATAATTGATCTTGCGAGCCGCCGCCCGATTCTGGCTATGGTGGTAGAACAGGAACATATCGACCCATAAGGACAGCAGAAAAATCAGAATCAGCGGATCAAATTCCTTCCAGAAAAACAGCAGGCTGAGCGGCCGTTTCAGCCAGATCGCGCTGTTATTGGCCAACCAGACGCCGAAAGCCAGCCAGCCGGCGAACACCACTAACCAGGCCAAGACGGCGGCCACTCGGTCGATCTTTCCCCGCAGCCGAGCTAAAGCAATAAGAGAACGCTTAATAGTCGCGCCCCAAAATAAGAAGCGGCCGGAAAACCAGGCGCCGCGCCCGCCGCTGTTCTGTTCTTCGGTGAAAGTGATGACTTCTTCCTCCATATTTACCGGTAATGCTTATTTAAACTGCCAAGCCGTAATAAACAGCAGAGTGAGCGGCAAGGCCAACCACGACAAGAACAGTACTAATAGAGCAGCTAGCCAGGCTAATAAGATCACGCCGCGAAAAATTACCTGGACCAGGCGTATTACAAAGCTGATGAGCCGGCCGGCAAAATCACGTTGGCCGTACATGGGCACGAATAAATTCTTCAGCCAGACGCTGAAACCGAGGATCTGCTCCTGATTCCGCCAGAAGCGCCAAGCGCCTTTGACCAAACGCCCAAAACCGACCGTATACCACCAAACCGGAAAATATAGGATTTCTCCTAAAATCTGGATAATAATCTGAACGCTATAAGTCAGGAAATTATGATTTAACATGGAGCTTAGTCGGCTAAAAATAAAGATATTTTTACTTTAATATAATAACATAATCGTTCCTTGATTGACAACTGATAAGGCTTATATTATCATATAAATTAGCACTCTAATAATAAGAGTGCTAACAAAATTCTCCTTTTAAACATCAAACCATATGTTCAATAAATTTACCGATAAATCGCAGGAAGCCATCATCAATTCGCAGATGCTGGCCGCTTCCTACGGCCAGCCCAATATTGAAGCGCTGCACATCCTCCTGGCGCTTTTGGAGCAGAACGAGAGCCTGATCAAGCCGATTTTGGAAAAGATGAAAATCGATCCGGAAATCATGGAGGCGTATACCATTAACGAGATCAAAAAACTGCCGCGGGTGAAAGTCAGCCGCGGCGTCGGTCCGGTGCAGGCTGTTTCCGGCACGGCGGAAACCGCTTTGATCCTAGAACGCGCCCAGAAGGAAGCGGACGGCATGAATGATGAATTCATTTCCACCGAGCACATCCTCTTGGCGCTCATCGGCGTGCCCTCCCCCGCCCAGAGCGTCCTCCTGAATTTTCGCGTCGAATACCAGGCGGTCAAGAATATCTTGAAAGAGCTGCGCGGCAGCCAGACGATTAATGATCCGTTCCCGGAAAATAAGTATAAGGTGCTGGAGAAATATACGACCAACCTGACCGAACTGGCCCGCCAGGAAAAATTGGATCCGGTCGTCGGCCGGGACCAGGAAATCCGCCGGATCATGCAGGTCCTCTTGCGCCGGACCAAGAATAATCCGGTGCTCATCGGCGAAGCCGGTACCGGCAAGACGGCGATCGTCGAAGGTCTGGCCCAGCGCATCATCGCCGGCGACGTGCCGGAAAATCTGAAGAACAAGGAAATCGTTACTCTGGACCTCGGCGCGCTGGTCGCCGGGGCCAAATTCCGCGGCGAATTTGAGGACCGCCTGAAAGCGGTCTTAAAGGAAGTAAAGTCGCAGAGCGGCCGTATCATCCTGTTTATTGACGAACTGCACACGCTCATCGGCGCCGGCGCTTCCGAAGGCTCCATGGACGCCTCCAATATGCTCAAACCGGCGCTCGCTCGCGGCGAACTCCGGACCATCGGCGCGACCACGACCAAGGAATACCAGAAATACATCGAGAAGGACGCGGCCCTGGAACGCCGCTTCCAGCCGATCCTGGTCAACGAACCGAACGTCGACGATACCATCAGCATGCTGCGCGGCATCAAGGAAAAATATGAGGTTCACCACGGCGTGAGAATAACCGATAATGCCCTGGTCGCCGCGGCCAAGCTATCCAACCGCTACATCAGCGACCGCTATCTGCCGGACAAGGCCGTCGACCTGATTGACGAAGCGACTTCTTCCCTGCGCATGGAGATAGATTCCATGCCCGACGAACTGGACCAATTAAAGCGCCGCATCAACCAGTTGGAACTGAACAAGGCCGGCCTCATGACCGCGGCCAAGCGCTCCCCGCGGTTGCGGGCCTTAAACGCCGAACTGGCCAAACTGAAAGAAAAGGCGGACCAGCTGGAACTGCATTGGAACAATGAAAAGTCCATAATTTCCCAAATCCGCAATTCCAAAAAAGAGATCGAAGACCTGAAAATAAAAGCGGAAATCGCCCAGCGCCAAGGCGCCGACCTGACCGAAGTAGCCAAGATCAAGTACGGCCTGATTCCCGAACTGGAAAGCAAGATCAAAAAATCCCAAGAAGAATTGATCAAGATCCAGAAGAAGGGCCAGCGGATCTTGAAAGAAGAAGTCGACGAGGAAGACATCGCCAAGGTCGTGGCCCGCTGGACCGGCATTCCGGTCAACCGGATGCTGCAGGACGAGATCCATAAGCTCAGCGGCGCCGAAACCGCGCTCAGCCAGGAAGTGGTCGGCCAGGACGAAGCGATAAAAGCGGTCGCCAATGCTTTGCGCCGCAGCCGCGCCGGCATCAACGAAGAAAAGAAACCCATCGGCTCCTTCCTCTTCGTCGGTCCGACCGGCGTCGGCAAGACTGAGCTGGCGAAAGCTCTGGCCAAATTCATTTTTGACGACGAGAAAGCCCTGATCCGCCTGGACATGAGCGAATATATGGAAAAGCACAGCGTGGCCAAGCTGATCGGTTCGCCGCCCGGCTATGTCGGCTATGACGAAGGCGGCCAGCTGACCGATCGCGTCCGGCGCCATCCCTATTCCGTCGTGCTCTTCGATGAGATCGAAAAAGCGCATCCGGACATGTTCAATATGCTGCTGCAGATCTTAGACGACGGCCGCCTGACCGATTCCAAAGGCCGCGTCGTCAATTTCAAGAACACCATCGTGATAATGACTTCCAATTTGGGCAACGAGATCATCAAGCAATACTCCATCGGCTTCAGCGATGCCAGCGACCAAGTCCAGGCTAACCGCCTGCGCACCACGGAGATGAAAGAAAAAATCGACAAGATCCTCAAGAACCATTTCAAGCTGGAATTTCTGAACCGCATCGACGAGATCGTGCTCTTCCAAAGCCTGACGCCGCTGGCCTTAGAAAAGATCGTCGACCTGGAGATGCTTAAAGTCGAGAAACGCCTGGGCAATAAGAATATCCTGGTTAAGATCAACCCAAAAATCAAAAAACTGCTCGCTGAAAAAGGTTATGACATCACTTACGGCGCCCGCCCCTTGAAACGCATCATCCAAACCATGATCCTGGACGAACTGGCGCTCGAAATAATCGAAGGCAAAATAAAGGAGGGCGACAAGGTCCGGATCGATTTAGGCGAAAAGGAAGTCTTAGTCCTGAAAGTCAACGGTTGAAATTTAAAAACCCTGGCTTAAAGTCAGGGTTTTTGAAAGTCTTTTGAAACTTTCGAGATTAGGCCGCGCCGGATTTTTTGATTCCAAACATGAAGCGGAGCAACGGTTTTAATAAATAGGTAAAACCGCCGATTAAGATCAAAAAAGCCAGGGCGGAACCATAACCGAGTATGGTAACGATACGCAATGCGCCGAATAAATCTTCGGCAATGTATAGGTAGCCGATACCGCCAAAAATTGCGGCCAAAGCTATCATGATTAACGCATCGCTTATCAGAACCGGCTTTTCCTTATTAAAGCCATGAATCATTAATACGGCGCTAAAAATGATAGCTTGATTAACCATAACGTAATGCGAAATTTCCAGACTGGCGATACCACCCATGAACATTGCCAACATGCCGGAGATAACAAAGGTTAAAGAAAAAATTAAACCTTTGCGATTGCTGTGCCAGAAACCGTAGATAATCAAGTAGATCAGGCCGGCGGACGGGATAGTAAAGTAAAAATGGTGCAATGAAGACCAGCCAGCCGAAATAACAGTTATGGCAACAAAGATAAGATTAACCGCCGCCCATTTCAGGAAAAGACCGAAAAACTGCTTAAAAGATGGCTTATTCATGATAACTCCCAATTTAATGAATGATTTGTTAAACGAACTAGCTTAATTAATGCTCAAATTGTACATTATTTATTAATTTTTGTCAATAGAAAATTAAGAATAACCAAGTTAAGACGGCTCGCGACCGATAAACCAAAAAATTATAAAATAAGCTAAAATTAAAAAAAATAAGGCTAATTTGTCCCTAATCGAAAATTATATTATAATGAAGGCATGAAAAACCAAACAACTACTATCGCCATTTGGGGGGCGGTGCTACTCATCCCCTTTTTATTTGTCTCTACCCCGACGAACGCCCAAATAACCCCTGACCCTAATTTCAACCCGAACCGGATCGTCGAGGATAGCGAGCTCATGGCTTATGACGCCATGAACCTGTCCGATATCCAGAATTTTCTGCAAGCTCGCGGCAGCTTCCTGGCCAACTACACGGCGATAAATACGCACGGCGACTTGAAGTCGGCGGCCGAAATCATCTATGACGCGACGCACAATAATTACGATTGCGACGGCGTTACCTTGAGCGATCAGCCGACCGAGGCGGAAAAAGCGGCCAAATGCCGGCACATTACTACGGTCAATCCTAAATTCCTCCTGGTCCTCTTACAAAAAGAGGCCAGCCTGGTAGAAGACGGCAATCCGTCCCAAGGCCGGCTGGATTGGGCGACCGGCTACGGCTGCCCGGACAGCTGGGTCTGCAATCCTTACTACAAAGGTTTTGGCAAGCAGGTCAACAGCGCGGCGCTACAATTCCGCGCCTATATGAACGAACCCGGGAAATATACTTATAAGGTCGGGCAAAGCTACGTGGTCAAGAATACGACCGGCTCCTACACGAGCGACGCCACGTCGAGCATCACGCCGCAAAACCAAGCGACCGCCGCCTTGTATAACTACACGCCGCACGTCTTCAACGGCAATTACAACGTCTTCCGGCTCTGGAAGCGTTACTTCCCGCAAGTCGATCGCCGTTATCCGGACGGTTCGGTCATCAAAGCCGAAGGCGATCCGAAAGTCTGGTTGATCAAAGACGGCAAAAAACAGCCTTTCGCCAACTGGTCGGCTTTCATCTCCCGTTTCAAGCCGAATCAAATCGTAACCGTTACAGCCGATGACTTAGGCAACTATCCGGCGGGCGATGAAATAAAATTTGCCAACTACTCGCTGGTCCAGACGCCGGACAAGAAGATCTACCTGTTGGTCGACGGCGCCAAGCGGCCTTTCGCCAGCCCTGCGGTCTTCAAAAAAATCGGTTTCAATCCGGAAGAAATCGATCAGGTGACGGCTGACGACCTCCTGTCTTATCAGGTCGGGCCGACCATCACGGCAACTTCCAGCTACGTGACCGGCGCCCTGCTGCAAGATACCAAGACCGGCGATATTTTCTATGTCCAGGACGGCCAGAAAGCGCCGGTCGACAAGGCGCTGCTCGATAGCAAGTTCGCCGACCAGAAAATAATCAAGAAAACGACGAAAGAACTAAAGACTTATGCCACGACCACGCCCGTGCTCTTAGACGAAGGCACGCTGGCCAGAACGGCCAGTTACCCGACCGTTTACCTGATCTCCGGCGGCAAGAAACGCCCCTTTGCCGATGACGCAACCTTTACTAAGTATAACTATGATCCGGCTAACGTCTTAACCGTTTCTTCGCAATTCCTATACAACTACGACATGGGAGAGCCTATTCAATAATCCATATGCCCTTAAGCGTCGCCGCCCTATTGCCACATTCGCCCTTGCTGATTCCGGAAATCGGCCAGGCTAATTATAAATTCCTGGCCAAAAGCGCCGCCGCCTACGAACGGATAGCGGCTAAATTGCAGGCTGCCGAGATTGAAACGATCATCGTGCTCAGCCCGCATGCCGGCGGAAGTCACGACTCTTTTCTCCTCAATGTCGCGCCGGAAATGGCCGTCGATCTGAAAGATTTCGGTTTCATTCCGTCTAAGACCGCCTGGCCGGGAGACGCCCGCCTGGCCGACCAAATCACGGCCGCCCTGCGCCCTGACTTTTCGGTACAATTAGTCTCGGAAAGCGTGCTCGATAACGGCAGCGCCGTTCCTCTATACTTACTGCGCCAATCACTGCCGCAAGCCAAGGCGCTGGTAATCTCGCCGGGCGAAGCCCTGGATTTGCCAGATCAGTTAGCGTTCGGACAGAAATTGCAAACCGCCCTGGCGGAAAGCGGCAAGCGTTTGGCGGTTATCGCCTCCGGCGACCTGTCCCACCGCCTGAAAAAGAAATCGCCGGGCGGTTATTCGCCCAAAGGCGCGAAATTCGACAACAAGCTCATAGAATACTTAAGCGAGCCGGCGACGGCTGCTGACAATATCTTGAAAATGGACCCGAAATTCGTCTCGGAAGCGCTGGAATGTGGCCTTAAGCCGCTGCTCATCTTGCTGGGAATACTGCCGGCCGCCGCTTGGCAACCGGCAATCCTCGCCTATCAGACCGATTTCGGCGTCGGTTATCTCAGCGTGGATTTCCAGCTGCCATCATAACGGACCTTGCCCGTCCTATATATATGTCTGGCCATTTCAGTTCCGTATCGGAAATTTTCCAAAAGAAGCCGGCCGTCAAAGCACCGAGCTATCCCTGGCAGGATTTGGCCTTGCGCGTCATCAAAGAATTGTCCGTCCCGAACTTCAAACGCTCCGCCGTCTTCAAAGTCTGCAAGGAAAAACCGGCCGGCCGCGTGGAACTGGCTTTGAACGACACCAAAGAACTCTGCCGCGACGGCGCCCGATGGAAATATTTCTTCAAGATCATCGATCAATATTAAATTTATGCCTAAAGAATTACCAATATTAATACATCCCGACCCGGGGCTGCGTAAAAAATCGCGCCCGGTGACGGACGAGGAGCTTAAGAGTCCGGCGATCCAGGAACTGATTGCCGACCTGGGGGAAACCATGCGCCGGAAAGACGGCGCCGGCCTGGCCGCGCCGCAAGTCGATAAGCACTTGCGGATCATCGTCGTGGGCGATGAAGAAAAGACGCTGACGCTGGTCAATCCCCAGATCACTAAACGGTCCTGGGTGCGGGAAATAGAGGAAGAGGGCTGCCTCTCGGTCTTAAACGACCAGGGCGAAATCATCTACGCGCCGGTCGAACGCTACAAGAAAGTGAATTGCGTTTATCTGGACGCCCGGGGGAACAAACAAAAAATCAGCGCCGCCAAGATGCTGGCGCGCGTCATCCAGCACGAAATCGACCACCTGGACGGGATCTTATTCATCGATAAGATCGCCCCGCGGCCGAAAAAACCGGCAAAAAAATAGGGTGGCTAATCCTATTTTAAAATCGATTTCGCGAAGCCGCATCAACCGCGCCGCTTCCCGTCTTGATCTGTTTTATTTTTTAAGCTCGCCTCCCTGCCCGAAATTCTTGATCATTTTCCAACCGACCCAGGTGACGCCTAAGAGCAGCAAGCCCCAGGAAATCTCCCGATAATATTTTAGCAAAAGCGCCTGGTTGGCGCCGACGAAATAACCGAGCGCGGCCAGGATGCTGACCCAAACCGCCGCCCCTAAAGCCGTATAGACGATGAATAAGCCGAAAGGCATGCGTGAAAATCCGGCCGGAATGGAAATCAGGTGGCGGACCACCGGAATCAGACGTCCGAAAAAAGTAGCGGAACGGTCGTTCGCCAGGAAATACTGTTCAGCGCGGGTGATCTTTTCCGGCGTGATCAACAACCAGCGAGCATAGCGCGTCCCGGCCAGCTTATAGACCAAGGGCCGACCCAAATACAGAGAGATGACATAATTGACGGTCGCCCCGATAACGCTGCCGAGCGTGCCGGCCAAGATGATCAGCCATAGTTCCAGCTTGCCCTGGCTGGCCAGATAGGCGGCCGGCGGGATCACGATTTCCGAAGGCAAAGGCAGGATCGAACTCTCAATAGCCATCAGAATCGTAATGCCGGTATAGCCCAAGCCTTGCGTCACGTCGAGCACCCAATTGATTAACTCCTCCCACATAGCTATAATGGATAAACCATAATAAAATCTAATTTCATCATATCATCCCCTTACCAGGACTGTCCACCGATACTATGCCATCAACGCGCCTCGCCGATAAAAAGTTACGCCTGATTTTCATGGGCACGCCGGAATTCGCCTGCCCCGGCTTGCAAGCTCTCTTGGATGAGCCGTCTTTTGAACTGGCCGCCGTTTTTACTCAGGCCGATAAGCCGGTCGGCCGGCGACAAGCCCTTACTCCGCCGCCGATAAAACGATTGGCCGAGCAGCACCAGATCCCGGTTTTCCAGCCGGCTAAGATTAAGACGGCTACCCAGGCTATCCGAGACCTGCAACCAGATCTGATCATCGTCATCGCTTACGGCAAAATAATCCCGCCGGAAATATTAACTATTCCCGAATACGGCTGCCTGAACGTCCATGCTTCGCTCTTGCCGAAATACCGCGGGGCCAGCTGCCTGAACGCGCCGATCTTGAACGGTGACGCCGAAACCGGCGTGACGATTATGCAAATAGACGCCGGCCTTGACACCGGCCCGATTTTACGGCAAGCTAAGATAAAATTATCCGGCCGCGAAACCCTGTCCGACCTGCATGACCGGCTAGCCGAGCTCGGCGCTAAGGAGTTGATTCCAACCATTAAGGACTTCGTCCAGGGGAAGATCAAGCCGCAAGCGCAGGATGAAAGCCGAGCCAGTTACGTAAAAATCCTGAATAAAACGGACGGCCGCATTGATTGGTCGAAACCGGCAATAGAGATAGAGCGCCAAGTTCGCGCTTATGATCCCTGGCCGGGCAGTTATACGGTTTCCCCGGACGGTAAATCATTGAAAATCTTGTCCGTCGAGCGCGAACCAATCGGCAGCGCCAATCATCAAATCGGAGAAATGTTCCTGAGCGACGGGAAATTACTGGTCCAGTGTGGACAAGCGGCGCTCAGTATATTAAGATTACAAATGGCCGGCGGCAAGCCGCTCTCGGCGGAAGAATTTAAGCGCGGCCATAGCGCTTTGATCGGCCAGATACTGCACTAAGCATAGATACGAATTAAGCATAAATACGGATAATTGATGGTCCCTTCGTCTATCGGCTAGGACGCCAGGTTCTCATCCTGGTAAGAGGGGTTCGATTCCCCTAGGGACTACAAAATAAAAAGACTCCTCAATTGGGGTCTTTTTGGTGCTCAATCTATTGAGTGGGTTCAAAATCTACTAAATAAGTTTTAATAAATCTTTCAATCGCTTTAATAACTTCTTGTTTTAATTTAGGCGGACTTTGCGCGATCCAAACAGAAAAATTATATAACTCTTTGGAGTCTACCTTTAGCCATTTATCATTAATGTAAAGAAAAACTAAAAGCGAGGTAACCGCAATCCGTTTATTTCCATTTTGAAAAGGATGATTTTTTATTAATAAGTAAAACAAAATCGCCCCTTTGCCGATCAGGCCGAGATATAATGATTTTTTATTAAATCTTTGGAATGGGGTCGCAGCACAACTCTCTAATATATTAGGAAGGCGAGATTCGAAAGGAGGAATCGGTTCGTCCCACTCTAAGGTATCCTTGGCTAAAGAGAAAGCGATATATTGTATTTTTTCCAAAGTTATTGGTTTAACCATATTATTCTTTGCCTAGCATCTTTAAAGTTTCGCCGTAATCACGAATGACCTTGCTGACCCCTTTTTTAATTTTTACTTTTTCTTCTTCAGACAGATTATTATTAATGATGCCGGTTAATTGGTCCTTCGGAATTAGATAAGTTTTACCGGCTTTTGCCGCCATCAGTTGTCCTTTTTTTATTTTATTAAAAACGGCAATACGGCTTATGCCTAAAATATCGGCCAACTGTTTTACTGTTAAAAAGTTTTGATTTTGATTATTTATATTTTTCATATTTTCATGTTAACATCATATATTTATATATTAACATATGTTAACTAAATAATCAATAGTTAACATAATATTAATTTTTTGTTTGTTTTTAGCTAAAAATATCTAAAATACGCGATTTTGCGTATAAAGGCGGGACTGGAATCTTAAAATTATAAAATAAAAAGACCCGGCGATAGCCGGGCCTTTTGAAACACGAAATTCCTATTTTTTAACCGGGCGCAACCAAATTAAAGCTTTATTTTCTCCGGATAAATCTTCTTAAATTCTTCTTCACTGATATAGCCTTGCTGCTTAGCTAACCAAGCTTTATGGATGCCGCCATGTTCTAGGGCGCCTGAATTCTGTTTTAAATAATCAAGATATTTATTAAAAAGCTTTTTCATGGCCGGTTGGTTTATCTCTGGTCGGCTGATTAGCCATTGCATGTATTTGGTGCCGGAAAAAAATGTAGCAATATCCGCCGGGTCATTTTTCGCAGCTAAATCATTCACGACATTATTAATATGGTTGAATACTTTACCGTTCAGTTCGCCGGCCTGTTTGCCGTATAAGATCTCGGCGGCTGTAACCTTGTGCATCGCCGTATGGCCGATGTCCCCCGGGGTGTGGAGATCCGGCAATGGTTGCTTTATTTCTTCTTCCGCCTCCTCTTTAAAGTCTTTCCTTAAATCCAGCTTATTAAGCAGAGAGTCTGGCAAACCGGTCAGCGAGTTAAACGCTGACATCTTGTGCTTAGCCGCGCGCTGTCTGATGCACTTTACAATATCCTGGGAATCGATGACATGATTGTCCAAAAGAGTCTCCAGATGATCTAAATCTTGAAGATTATTAAAATCAGCTGTCTGCACTTTTGTCTTTATCTCCCGTTTGTCTTGTTCGGACAGATTATCTAATTTATATTTACCGTCAAAAACGCCGGCCGTCTCTTTCTTCGCCCTTTCTAAATCTTCCAAGGTCCGATTAATCCTATTAGTATTAATGATCGCTTGGACGATATCTTTCTTGCGAGCATAGAACTTATCAAAGGTAATATCGCCGGTACAATAGATATCTTTAGTCATCCGATAGCGCGGCACCTCATAGATCCTATCCAGCCTTTCTTGCGCCGCCGGATCCTTTTTGTAGTCTTCGTCGCTGATGCCTAAAAACTCCCGTCCGATATCGCGCGCCTGCCTGGTGTCGCCGCCTTTTTCTTTTTCCTCGACGAAAACGTCCATGGCATCAAATTCCGCGAATAGCGCGGCTTCTTCCGTTTGTTCTGATTGGCGGTCAGAAACCTCCTGATCCGCCCCGGGTTCCGGATCGACGACCGCGGCCGTTTCGGCGGTAGCTCTCGCGGCGACTTTTGTCGCGTCAGCTCCGGTTGCCGTGGTAATTTCCGCAGCCGAATTAATGTCTGACAGTTCGGCATTGGGATAATTTTTTATTTGATCGACAGTTTCGAGGTTTTCCCGATCAACCGTCTCCAAGGAACCCTTAACCTCATTCTCGCCTTCCTGCACGGCTGCCACGACATCAATATTTTCTATGTTAAAATTAATTTGTTCCAACTCCGACTTGATTCTATTGCGCTCATTCCTTAATTCATTCAAGTTGCCGGCGACTTCAGAAACCGTGGCTTTATAATCGCCCGCGAACTCCGGATCCTGATCTAAGCCCGCCTCCCGCATAGTGCCCCTGGTCTCATGGGCTTCGCCCCGAGAGGCCTCAATCCTGATGTCGATTTCACGTAAAGCGTTCTCCAAATCAGCCTTCTGGCCGTTTAAAGAATTTAGTTGTTCCTCTCGCGCCGCGGCTGTGGCCTCTGCTGCGGCAGACGCCTCAAACTTAGACCGATCACGTTCCTCTTTCTCAGCTTTCAATCTTTTTGCTTTTTCTAAAGGCGTTTCCGCCTTTCGATCTTCGATAGGCATATATTTTATAAATTATCACTTAGAGCCTTTGATGTCGCGCAATATCCGGTCGGCGCTCCTTTTATCTATGGTTTTGACCAGGGCATTTATCTTCCGATCCCTGTCTTTCCTGATCTGATTGATGTCGGCTAAAGCCCGGCCATAGATATCTTTGATGAGCTTAATTTTATCGGACGGAAAAATTTTCGGGGCCATATTTTGATAATTTAGCGTATTGCTATTATTATAACAATATTTAGGTAATATGGCCAAATTTCGCTAACAAATAATAATAGCACTTTTTCTAAAAAAAGTCAATAATAAAATATAATAATAAAAATATTGACATTAATGTTAGAATAATATAACATAATGTTAGATATATTAAACTAAGTCCGTATGGACCAAAAACTATGACTCTAAAAAAATTCACCAACTACCGGATTGCCATCGCTATGGCGCTCAGTGCTACGGTCGCCGCCGCTTTTGTCCAACAAAATTATCTGCTCGCTCTGGCCGTTATGGCGATCGCGATGGTCATCCTCTACCTGTTAAAGCAGCGCGTCACCGACGTTATTGCCGATGAGCGGGATTATGCTCTGGCCGGACAGGCGTCGCGCTATACGATCACCGCGTTCAGCCTGATCCTGGTAGTCGCGATGTTCGTCATGCTCTCCCTGAAAACAAATAATCAGACCGCGGACACGATCGCCTATCTGCTGTCCTATCTGGTCTGCGGATTGATGCTCCTCAACTCTTTCATTTTCCGCTTTCTCAGCCTCCGGGCCAGAGTCGGACGGACCGGCTGGAAAGAAATGATCAAAGCCTATCTGTCCTACTTCTTGATCGCCCTAGTCTTATCGGCCATCCTGGTCGTCGGCGGACTAAGGTTTTTCAGCGGCGAGGATACGTGGATCTGCCAGGACGGCGCCTGGGTCAAGCACGGCCAACCGGACGCGCCCATGCCGTCTGCAACCTGCCGCTAATATGACTAACCGCATTAAAGAACTGCGCGCCCGATATGGCCTGACACAGGAGGAACTAGCCAGGAAGGTCGGCGTGCGGCGCGAAACCATCCTGTTTCTGGAGGCCGGAAAATACAATCCTTCGCTGAAGCTGGCGCATGATATTGCCGCCGCGCTCAGCACTGCCATTGACGACTTGTTCCAATTCTAAACCCGCTATCTCAACTCAAGCAAAAACCCGTTCATTGTAAAAATAAACGGGTTCTTAAACGCCTGCTTTCATGATCCGCCTCTTAATAAATTAATTCCGTGTTTTTCATGCTAAAGACGAGAAAAAATTTTCCTTGACGGGATACTTTTTCCCAATAGTTGGCCGCGAAGTACCGACCGATCCGCTTAAGAGCGGCGATGACGTCTGTTATCCTGACCACGAAATCATCCTCGCTGATCAGGTTATGTCCGCCTTCCCTCTCGATGTCGGCGTCCCTCGGGACTTCAATGGTGCAGCCGACCAAATCATGCTGGATCCCCGGCGGACAATCCCGCCAACCAGGCGCTTCAATGATTTTAATCCGTAACATAGGTCCTCCTATGTTTTTTAGTTAAAGAACTGGTTGCTTAATCCATAATAGCTGATACTATTAAATTAACAAATCCGCTATAATTTATCAATATGGCCGCGCCGGCCGCCTCAGACGGCGGCAGACTTGTCAAAGCGGCGATCTTTTGTTATTATCCTTTTGTAAATCGCGCCTATAGCTCAGTTGGTAGAGCAACAGCCTTTTAAGCTGATGGTCGCAGGTTCGAATCCTGCTGGGCGCACTATCAGACCAAAAGGCTCCGCCCAACAGCGGAGTTTTTTATGGCCGTTTTCGGTCCGGAGCAATCATTGTAATAACTAAAAAAGTATATTAAAGTTATAAAGTGAAATATTGCCGACTTAGCTCAGCTGGTTAGAGCAGCTGTTTTGTAAACAGCAGGTCGTCGGTTCGAATCCGACAGTCGGCTCCATCAAAAAAAACCGCCGGAGAGGCGGTTTTTAAATTCAAGATAATATTCTATTCTTTCTCCATTTTTTCAACCACTGATTTGGCAAATAGACGCGCCAGCAGATGCGAGGGCATACGCTCATCAAAGCCGAGCCGGAGATCTGATAAGTTATGCTTGGCAAAAACGCCATCATAGGACTGATCAAGATAGTCAAGACATCTCGCGTCCCAATCCAGATTAGCATAGCCATCGGAGGAATCTTTTTTGTGCTCATACCCGGATCTGATCCAGGCAAAGATTTTCTGCATTGATGATTCCGGCGGCAATTCCCGGCGCTGCAGTTCATCGTGAATATAAGGAGCTAAGGTCCAAAAAGCGGATGGGCCGGAGCCTTCCGCGCCGATAGTGCGATTGAATTTATCGGCCTCTTGCCAATTAGGATCCGGCAAATCGGCGATTCCTTTAAGGAAATCTTGGGCAAAAGCCGGACAGACCGTATTCTGTTTGCCGGCCACATAACGGGCTTCGCTTGTTCCGGAAAAATAAATTTCCGGCAGAAGCAAGCGAAAGAGGTGATTTCTGGTCCGGCTCATCAGATATTCTTCATGCTTGCTATCCAGGGGCGCCATTCCTGTTTTTTGGCACAACTTTTCGGTCATAAACGCCAAGGGATTTTTGATCATCAGATGGGAAGGCAAGCTCTCATATCTTACCAGTTCGCATAAAGCCTCGATGTCAGCCGCCGCCAAAACTTCCGTCCCCTCTTCTCCGGACAAAACTGCCTTGAGGCGATCAGACTGTAAAAAATTCTGATATTTTTTAATAGCCTCTTCCCGTCCCGCTATTTCTTCAGCCCGCGTATTGCCCAGGTGGTGGTGGAATAAGGTCCGATCAAAACTTAAATAATTATCCAATAACTCGTTTTGGACCAGATCATGAGCCGCCTCGTAATCTTCGTTGGCCGCCGTAGCGCCGGCAATCTCTTTGATCTTAGCCGCCTCGGTTCCGGCCCGGGATAGCGAATAGCGTTCTTGGAGCATAAAATTATCGCTTAATATCGGATTTTTCTCCGATTATTCTCATCATATCACTTATCTTAACGGTGGACAAATTGCGTAAAAACTGTGGCCAAAACTATATTGGACGGCCTTGAAAAAAGACTGGGCATCGGTTAAGATAATAAAACGATAAGGTCTCAATAAAATCTAACCGAGTAATAACCCTATGGCGACTAACGACCAAAACCTCGTGGCCAAAGTCCCGCCGCACAGCCTGGAAGCCGAAGAATCGCTGCTCGGCTCTCTTTTGATCGATAAAGACGCGATCATCAAGGTGGCCGACACTATAATGCCGCAGGATTTCTATAAGGACGCGCACCGGCTGATTTACGAAACCATGAAAGAATTGTACGGTAACCAGGAGCCTATTGATATCATCACCCTAGCCAACCGCCTGGAAGATAAAAAGCAATTGTCGGCAGTGGGCGGCCGTTCCTATCTGGCCCAATTGTCCAATGCCGTCGCCACTTCCGGCAACATCGCCAATTACGCGGGCATCATCCAGCGCAAGGCGACCCTGCGGCGCTTGCAGCAGGCGGCAGCGGAAATTTCCAATCTCAGCTTCGCGGAAGAGCGGGAAATCGATGAGATTCTGGACGAAACGGAAAAAAAGGTCTTCGGGGTATCACGCAAATACCTGAAAAACGCTTTCCTGCCTATTGATAACCTGCTGACGGCCGCTTTTGAGCGCATCGACGAACTGCACCGCCACAGCGGCAAGCTGCGCGGCCTGCCGACCGGCTTCCCCGACCTGGACAACCTCCTGGCCGGCCTGCAGAAATCCGACCTGGTCATCCTGGCCGCCCGTCCGTCGGTCGGCAAAACCTCGTTAGCCCTGGATATCGCCCGCCAGGCCGCCATTAAGAGCAAGGAAGGCGTGGGCATCTTCTCGCTGGAAATGAGCAAAGAACAGCTGGTCGACCGCATGCTCTGCGCCCAGGCCGGCGTGAGCCTCTGGAAGATGCGCACCGGCAACCTGTCGGACAAAGAAGAAGATAATGACTTTGCCCGCATCGGCGAAGCCATGGGCAAGCTGGCCGAAGCGCCAATTTACATCGATGATTCCGGCACCCTGTCCATCATGGAAATTCGCGCCAAAGCCCGGCGCCTGCAGATGGAAAAGGGCTTGGGACTGATTATCATCGACTACTTGCAGCTCATGGAAGGCCGGGGCAGATACGGCGACAATCGCGTCCAGGAAATCGCTGAAATCAGCCGCGGCCTGAAATCCATTGCCCGCGAACTCAATATCCCGATCCTGGCTCTGGCCCAGTTGTCCCGCGCCGTGGAAATGACGCACCCGGCTATTCCGAAGCTGTCCCACCTGCGCGATTCCGGTTCCATTGAGCAGGACGCAGACGTGGTCATGTTCATTTACCGCAAAGCGGCCGACCGCGGCTATAATCCGAACGACCTGCCGCTCGAAGACCGCTACCGGGCGGAAATCCACATCGCCAAGCACCGTAACGGCCCGACCGGCAAAGTCGATCTGTTCTTCGACGAGAATACGGTCAGCTTCCGCAACTTGTCCAAAAAATCCAGCGAAGCCGCGCCGGTGGAATTTTAATCGGCTGAATTTAACAAATTACCTATTACTTATTTTATAAATCGAGCCTAATAATCAAAACCTATGTTCAATAAGCTGAAACAGATCAAGGACTTGCGCAGCCAAGCCAAGACCATGCAGAACGCGCTGGCCCAGGAAACGATCACGGAAGAAAGGAACGGCGCTAAGGTCGTCTTAAACGGCAATATGGAGGTGCTGGAATTGAAGTTAGCGGAAGGCCTGGGCAAAGAAGCGCAGGAAGCGACGCTCAAGACCTGCTTCAACGACGCCTTAAAGCGCGCCCAGCGCCTGATGGCCAAGAAGCTGCAGGATATGGGCGGCATTCCCGGACTAAGCTAATGCCCGTCGGGAAACCGTCAGGGATAATCGCATGAAATACCCGCTCGCCATACAAAACCTGATCGAAAAACTGTCCGCTCTGCCGAGCGTCGGACCGAAAACGGCGGAACGCTATGTTTTTCATTTATTAAAGCAGAACGAAGACTGGCTGGCCGAACTGGCCAAAGCGATCAATGAACTGAAGCAGAAGACCACGGTCTGCCATATCTGCGGCGCCATTGCCGACAGCGATCCCTGCGCCATCTGTCGCGACACTAACCGGCGAGCCGGCATACTTTGCGTGGTAGAAAACGTCCAGGACCTGGCGTCCATAGAAGCGACCAGGCAGTATGATGGCAAATATTTCGTGTTGGGCGGCCTGATCAATACGATCACTGAAGTGAAGCCGAGCGACCTGCCGATCCAAAAACTGGCCGACCGAGTCAAGAAAGAAGGTATAAAGGAGGTCATCCTGGCTTTGAATTTTACTCTGGAAGGCGAAACCACGGCCTTATACCTGACCAAGATCCTTAAGGACCACCTGAAGATAACCCGCCTGGCTAAAGGCCTGCCGGCCGGCTCTAACCTCGAATATGCGGATGAACTGACCTTGGGCAGCGCACTCAAGAACCGGAATGAAATTGGAAAATAAAATTTCGTACGAATTTTAAAAAACCACCTATAAATATCTTAAGGTGGTTTTATGATTCTCCATGTTCGTTTACAATTTTTAAAATTAATTCTTTGACTTGATCCCAATAGTTAATTATGAGTTTTTCCATTCCCTCTTCGCCATAATCTAAAATCTGTAGATGATTTTCAGAATAAGCGAAATTGCTCGCGTGATCAAAGGTGTGGCCGCACAGCCGAAAAGCTTCGACAAACTGCCTGTCTTCAGTTTTAGCTATCTGCTGTCCCAGGCGCTCGCCGATACTTAAACGCCCGACTCCAGATTCTTTACGATATACGTTCACAATAATTAGCGGCAAATATAATTTTGCCAAGTCTGGATGTCTGGTTTTAAGATATAACCTGGCTTCACGATAATTTTCTAATAAAGGCCCCAGAATATAAAATCCGGCGCGTCTCCAACGTAAATATAGACGTCTATGCAAATGCCAAAGAAAAATATCGTAATGAAATACTTTATACAAATATTCGAAGATAAAACATTTGGGCACTTTAAAAATTAAGTTTCCCACGGAAAATACGAAGCGATGAGTACTCTCATGTATCATCACGCCTCCTTATTAATGAACTTTTAATAATTTATTATAAAATAAATAAACAGTTTTGTCAACTAAAATCACCATTAAAAAATCCCCGCTTTAAGAGGATTATTTAAATATTAGAAAACTTAAGCGATCTTCAAAACCTTCAAGGAGGTTAGCACCTGCCGATGCCCCACTGTTTTCTTATAGCGGGTCTTGCTCTTGTACTTGACGACGGTCACCTTGGCGGCCTTGGCGGTTTCCAGGACTTCCGCTTCCACTTTTTCGCCCAGGGACGGCTGGCCTAATTCCAGCTTGGCGCCATCAGCGATGAGCAGCGTATCTAATTTTATTTTCTGGCCCTTTTCCACAGCTAATTTCTCCACTTTCAGGGTGGCTCCCTCCTGAACCTTGTACTGTTTTCCGCCGGTGGCAATGACAGCGATTTTTGACATATTATGTGTTTACTTATATAAAAAATCAGAACCCAGTCTGAACGGGATTAATCATAGCAAATATTTGAAAAATGTCAATAAATGAGTTATAGTGGTCTCAGTTCAGCCAATTAACCACTATTTACTAATATGGCAAAATTCATCATTACTGGCGGGAAAAAGCTAAGCGGCGAAATCACGACCGGCGGCGCTAAGAACAACGCCCAGATCATGATCCCGGTTTCCCTGATGTCCGAAGACACGATCACTCTGCATAATGTTCCCCGTATAGACGGAGTGGACAAATCGCTGGAGCTGCTGACCGACCTGGGCGCAGACATTAAGGACCAAGGCGCGACCATCAGCATCAATACCGCGAAGATCACCAAGACGGAATTAGATAAAAAAATCGCCGACAAATTCCGGACTTCCATCATGTTCGTCGGCCCGCTCTTGGCGCGTTTCGGGCGGGTGCGCTTTCCGCACCCGGGCGGCTGTGTTATCGGCGCCGGCGGCCGGCCGATAGATTTGTTTCTGGAAGGCTTTGCGGCTTTGGGCGCGCAAGTGGCGGTTAAGGACGGCTATTACGAGATTAGCGCCGAACGATTGCGGGGCGGCAATTTCTTTTTCACCACGGCGACCGTCACCGGCACGCAGAGTCTGATCATGACCGCCTGTCTGGCCGAGGGCCGGACGACCCTGCAAAATTGCGCCATGGAGCCGGAGGTGACTGCTCTAGCCGAATATTTGAACAGGCAGGGGGCAAAAATAAGCGGTGCCGGCACGCCGACGATAGTCATTGAAGGCGTCAAAAAAATCTCGGCCGGCGATTGCGAGATAATCCCGGACCGGATAGAAGCCGGCTCTTTCGCCATCCTGGCCGCCGCCACCGATTCTGCCATCAAAATAACGCATTGCCAGCCGGCGCATCTTGGCAGTTTATTGGCCGTCTTTGATAAAATAGGCGTCAAATATGAAACCGGCACCGATTGGTTAAGCATCAAAAAATCTCGACCGCTCAAGGCTTATGACCTGAAGACGCATGAATACCCCGGCTTTTCCACGGATTTACAATCCCCTTACGTGGTCCTAATGACCCAGGCCCAGGGTACGGCGCTGATCCAGGAAACCATCTATGACCGCCGTTTGATCTGGACCGATATGCTCTCCCAGATGGGCGCGAACATCATCATGTGCGATCCGCACCGCGTCGCGGTAAGCGGTCCGGCCAAGCTTTACGGCAAGAAACTGATCAGTCCGGACATCCGGGCCGGCATCGCCCTGGTTATTGCGGCGCTCATCGCTGAGGGCCGGACGGAAATCGATAACATCTATCAGATCGACCGCGGTTATGAGCAGCTCGATGCCCGCTTGCGGATGCTCGGCGCCGTCATTGAACGGACCGAATAAATATGTCTAAAAAATTTCGCGATTATCTCTTCCTGGCTTTTATCGCCTGCTTCATCATCGGCACGACGCTGATTTCCTTGTACGCTTCCGGCTATAAATTCAATCTGGCCTGGCCGCCGCGTTTCAACCGCCTATTGATCAAGACCGGCATGATCGCCGTCGACAGCGCGCCGCGCGGCGCGATTATTTACCTGAACGGCCGGCCGGTCAAGAATTTTTCCCTCAACCCCTGGAGCAAGGAATACCTGACTACCGGCGCCAAGATAAAAAACGTCTTGCCCGGCGAATATGAGCTGAAGCTGGAACGGACGGGATACTGGCCGCTCAGCAAAAAAATCAACGTCTATTCCGGCCAGACGACTTTTGCCGAAGACATCAACCTGTTCCGGCAGGATCTGCCTTATCTGCTTGTCGAATCCGCCGACACGCCGCTGAATCTCAGCCCCAATCATAAATACCTATACGCCTCGACCGCCGGTCGGATCATTACGCTCAAAGACCGGCGAAGTCGCGATCTGCCGGTCAAAGAGACCGGCGTCTGGCTGGAAAATCAGGACCGCCTCTTCGTCGCCGGACGGCTCTTCAATCCGGAAACATCAGAAGATCTGGATTATACCGGACTGATCGGCCCGGACGCGACCGATTGGCATTATGACGAAAGCGGCGACCGGCTTTATTACCGGAGCCGCGGCTCCCTGGCCTACCTGGATATCGGCGACCGGACGATCCACTCGCTGCCGGGCGGCGCGGAACTGTTAGCCTATGAACCGCGCGGCGGCAAATTGTTCGCGGTCCGCTCCGAAAACAACCGAACCGTCCTGACAAAATATGCCCTGACGGATCAGAAAACGGAGCAGCAATTGGTTCTGCCCAACGTCGGCCATTACCGTTTCCAAAGCGATGGCCGGCCAAATCTGGCCCTTTATGATGACCAGAATAAGACGCTCTATCTGATCGATCCAGATAATCTGGCCGGCGGGCTGCGGACGATCAATAATATCAACAGCTGGGCCTGGCTGGACGATAATACTTTGTTGTACAACAATAACTGGGAAATCTACCTGTTCGACCTCCAGCAAAACAAGGCGGCGCTCCTGACCCGGATGGGCGAAGAGCTCCGCGATCTGCTCTGGAACGACCGGAATAATTACCTGGTCTTTTCCACGGCCGACAGCCTGAATACCTACGACCTCAAGATCGGCCTGAGCACCAAGATTTTCCGAGCCGCGCAAGTGGGGCCGCCGGTCCTGGACGAGAAGAGCGGCACCTTGTATTTCTGGGCCAAAGTCGGCCAGCAGGCCGGAGTGTACAGCTTATTATTGCAGTAATTAAAATGACCTCCTCCCCGCACTCAAAAAGACTGCCCTAACGGACAGTCTTTTTTCATACGGGGTTTCCTTCCGGGCTTTCATTAGAATCCGAGCGTCGCTTCTTGCGGTAGATCCTTCTGGCCTTG
>JBAZJV010000005.1:0-79671 GCA_041651095.1 Patescibacteria group bacterium | reverse complement strand
GGCAAGGCCAGAAGGATCTACCGCAAGAAGCGACGCTCGGATTCTAATGAAAGCCCGGAAGGAAACCCCGTATGAAAAAAGACTGTCCGTTAGGGCAGTCTTTTTGAGTGCGGGGAGGAGGTCATTTATTACCCGTTCGGACCCGCCGCGTGCTTCAAGTAAGGGGTGAAATTTGCTTAAACTCCCGAAAGATAGTAAAATTAAGCTATAAGCTAATCATCATGCCCACCGCCTTATCCAATCAAGAACCGAAGGGAACCCGGGACTGGCTGCCGGAAGAGTTCGCCGTGCGCAAATATATTTTCGATGCCTGGCGCCGGGTCTGTCTGCGCTACGGCTTCGAGGAATATCTGACTCCGCTCGTCGAAAGCGCGGAGATTTATCGCGCCAAATCCGGGGAAGACGTGGGCGGCAAGGAACTGGTGACTTTCCAGGACCTGGGCGGCCGGGAACTGTCCATCCGGCCGGAAATGACGCCGTCGGTCACCCGCATGGTGACCAAGGTCTACGCCGCCAGCCCGAAGCCCTTGAAATATTTTTCCATCGCCAATTTCATGCGTAACGAGAAGCCGCAGCGCGGCCGCAACCGGGAGTTCTGGCAGCTCAATTGCGACATTTTCGGCAGCGACAGCCCGGCGGCCGATATCGAGATCCTGCAGCTGGCGCTGGATATCATGCTGGAATTCGATCCGCCGCAGGAATCTTTCGTCCTGGCGATAAACAACCGGAAGATCATCGACGCCGTTTTGGAATTGGCGGGCGCCGGCCGTTTGGCGCCGGAGAAGAAAATGATCGTGGTGCGCACTTTAGATAAGTGGTTGAAGCTGGCCCAGGGAGATATTGACGCTCGCCTGCAGGAAGCCGGCCTGGACCGGGAAGCGGCCGGCGTCATTAACGCGTTCATGACTAGCCTGAGCCTGGACGAACTGACGGAAAAGCTGCCGGAACTCAAAGATAATTTCGGCGTGGCGGAAACGGCCGGCGTGATCAAGGCCTTGACCGATCTGGGCTACGGCGATTGGCTGGAATTCAATCCCTCAGTCATCCGCGGCTTCGATTATTATGACGGACTGGTATTCGAGGTGTTCGATAAGGATCCGGAAAATACCCGGGCCATGTTCGGCGGCGGCCGCTATAACGGCCTGGCCGAGATTTTCGGAGAGAAGAATTTTCCGGCGGTCGGTTTCGCGCCGGGCGACGAGACGACCCGCTTGTTCTTGGAAACTTGGCAGCTTCTTGGTAGAATTGAAGCAGAGAGGTCAGAGCGCTATTATCTGCCGTTATTGGATGAAAAGCTCAGTTCGGCGCTGAATCGCCTGGCCAAGGAATTGCGCGGCCAGGGCAAGAACGTGCTGGTCGGCCTGGAAGAGCAGAAGATCGGCAAGGCTCTGGATTTTGCCAACAAGAAACAGATCCGGTATATGGTTATCCTGGGCACGGATGAAGCCAGCCAGGGGCGGTATAAGATCAAGGACATGGGGAGCGGCGAGGAAAAGACGGCCAAGTTCTGATTAATTACAAAATTATTAAATTTAATATAATTTAATCTTTTAAAACTATGCCAGACCTAAAAGATGAGTTTATTTCCCATGAGCACCGCCATTACAAATGGCGCCTGGGCAAGCATCTGGCCTCTTCCTTGTCCGGGTTCATTGCCGGCGTAGTGGTAACGGTGATTTTCTTCTTTATCTTCTTTCATTTCTTCCTTAACTAGGCAGCTTATTCGTTTTAAAATAGAAAATGGCTATTATTAGCCATTTTTTATTTGATAAAGACGTGCTTAGCCCTTGACTTAACTAGGATATTAGGATAATATGAAAAAGTGTGAAATTTTTTTTTTTCACTATTTAGATTACTAATCTGTTCATTAAAAAAAACGAGGTTGAATTGAACCAAACAACTAGAAGGAAGGTCCCGGAAATTCCAAGGCAGAAAAGGTCCCTGAAAGGGAAAAAAGTCATTATTTTTCCCGCGGAATTCATTGCCGAATGTCTGAATCGGCGAAAACGGCAATTAGCCAGCCTGATGGACTCTTTTACCTGGAAAGAAGACCTGGTCTTTATTTTCCTGGTGAAAAAATCTGATTTTCAATCTTTCAATGCCCAGGCTTCGTCCGCCATGGTCATCCTGCCGCATAACCGTCCCTATCTGGCGACCTACGCCAAGCAGATTACCAGCACCAGCTTGAAACAGGCGGTTCTTAATTTCCGCGCCGACCAGCGCCTGGCCACCGTCGTCAGCAGCCACGAAGCGGATTTCGAAGCCGCCAAACAAGCGAACATGAATTTCGTCCTGTTCCGTTTCGACGATAAGCAGCAGCGCAGTAAAGTTGAAATCAGGTCGGTCCTGTCCGATCTTAATTTCCTGCTGCAGACCGTCTAAATAACCCCACATAATAACCCCACATAAACCAAAAAAAGGAGTAATTTGCATGAGTACTTTGTTTCTCATCTTCACCGACCGGCTGATTAAAAGGTTCAGCCTGAAAGATCAGCACATGTTTTTCCGCGAAGTCATCGCCGCCCGGTACGGCACCATTTTTATGCCGGACGAAGGCGAAGACCCACTTAGGAATATGGACAGCATCATCATCCAGCTTTCCTTACCGGTCTATATCAAACGCTATCAAGGCGAATTGCCGCCCGATCCGGTCTATGTCAATGCTGATAGCGCGAAGTATCAAGGCAAGTTGTCGCTAGATGCCCTGGAACAGCAGATCAAGTTCCGGGAGGTGAAGATTGAAAAAGCGGTCGTGCTCGGGACCGACGAAAGCGAATTTCAGGATTTCGATGAAAGTTTTGATTTTATCATCGTCAATCCTGACCGCGATCCGGGCTTCCACGGACAATACCAGGTAGTCAATCAACTGCCTGACAGTCTTCTGGTCATAAGTTCTTTCGAGAGTCACGTCAAGAATTAAAGCCGCCCCATCCTCAGGCGGCAATCATAAACGGTATCGATCCATAAGGTCGATACCTTTTTTATTTTTTGTCCCCCTGTTCTGTCTAAGGTTACTTATTTTGCTTTCATTGACTATGATTCACAAAAATGGTTTAATATTAATGATAATTTATAGCCTTTTAGGCCGTTAAAGCCATGGCGGAACCGACCCTGATTTCCATCATCGTTCCCGTCTATAACGAAGCAGGCAACCTGTCGAATTTTTTTGCGTCCTTAAGCGATGTTTTGCGCGGTTTAAACGGCTATCAGTGGGAACTTATTTTCGTTAACGATGGCAGCAGCGATGGCTCAGGTAAGGAATTGGACAAGATTTCCGGCGCAAATAAATCCGTTGATCCGGACGGCCGATTAACTATAAAAATTTTGGAATTTTCCCGCAACTTCGGCAAGGAAGCGGCGCTCACCGCCGGACTTAACGCGGCCAGCGGCGCAGCCGCGCTCATGATCGATGCCGATTTCCAGCACCCCTTGGAATTGATCCCGCGTTTCATAGATAAATGGGCCATGGGAGCGGAAGTGGTCATCGGGGTCAGAAGTAAGAATAATAAGGCCGGCTGGATCAAGCGCGCCGGTTCTTTCTTATTCTATTGCATCATTCGGCGCATTTCCCGTCTAGATATGCGGCCGAAAGAGACCGATTTTCGCATCCTGGACCGGCAAGTAATTGATGCCTTCAAGGCTTTGCCGGAAAAGAACCGGATGACTAGGGCGCTCATCGACTGGTTGGGCTTCCGGCGCGAATATCTGGAATTCGCGGCTAACGAACGGGCCGACGGCCACGCCGGCTATAGCTTAGGCAAGCTTATCCATCTGGCGATGAACAGCTTCGTCTCGCTCAGCCTGTTGCCTCTGAAGCTGGCCGGCTATCTCGGCTTGTTCATCATCTTTACCGACGGCCCTTTCGGTTTCTATATTTTCCTGGGCAAGTATGTTTTTGACTGGTCGTATGCGGAAAGCTTTTCCGGACCGGCCCAGTTAGCCCTGCTCATCACTTTCTTGGTCGGCATCGTCCTGACTTCGCTCGGCTTGGTCGCCCTTTATATCGCCCATATCCATAACGAAGTGCTCGGCCGACCCTTATATATAATCAGAAAAAAAATATGAAAGACTTCAACTTGTTTAAAAATTTTGACGGCTGGCCTCAGAATCGGAAGCCGGACGATAAGGAGATGAAAGAAATCCAGGAAGAGGTCTCGGAGGCTGATCAGGAAGAAATTCAGGATCAGGATAAATTGAGAGACGATCCGGACGAAGGCCATTTAGCGGCCGAGAAAGAGTTGGAAGCCAAACAGCTGCAGGATCTCTTGAACAAACAGGCCCGCCAGGAAGAGGACGAGATCCAAAAGAGCCGGGAAGAGGACAGGGAAGATTTGGAAAAGACTTATCGGCGGTTTTGATTTGACATTATAAAGCCTATAATGTATAATTAGATATATCTTTTTAGATATTAAGTATCAAAAAAGTAATATCTTTTATGAAAAGACATCTTGACTCTAAAATCAGCAAACATTTTGAGAAATATAAACAAATATTAATTCTGTTAGGTTCGCGCCAGGTCGGCAAAACCACCTTGGTTAAAAAATTATTTCCTCAGGCGGATTATTTTTTGGTCGATAACGAGCCGATCAGGAAGATTCTGGAGACCTATGATCTGGCGGCCTATAGGGCATTGATCAAGGGAGGCCCTCGCGAAGTGATCATTGACGAAATACATCTTCTGTCCGATCCTGGCCGAGCAGCGAAGGTAATCTACGACCAACTGGACGATGCCCGGTTGATAATTACCGGTTCGTCTTCTTTCCATATTAAGAACAAGACCGGCGAAAGCCTGGCCGGGCGCAAAATAGATTATAATATTTATCCGCTCACTTGGTCCGAATATCTTAACCAGACCGGCGCCATTCCGGAACTGGATTTTAATATTCTCGATAAAGTAGTTGATAACGAACAGGCCGGCCAGCCGGACCGACTCCATCCCTTCGATCTGAAACAAATTTTAGACGGCGTCCTGATTTATGGCCAATACCCGCATCTGGTCGATCAGCCGCGGGATGATAAATATCTCCTGAATTTTGTCGACAGCCTTATTTTCAAGGATATTTTGGAATTAAGCTTGATCGAAGACAAGCGGCTGGCCAGAGATTTACTAAGACTCCTGGCCTTCCAGATCGGCAATCTGATCAATTATTCCGAGCTGGCTGATAAGTTGCAGGCCCATCAGCAGACTATCAAGCGTTATATTGAGATTTTCGAGCAGAGTTTCTTGTTGTTCCGGCTCTATCCCTATGCCAAGGGCAAGCGCGACGAGATCAGCAAGTCAGCCAAAATTTTCTTCTACGATACGGGAGTCAGAAACGCGCTCATCGGCGATTTTTCCGAGCCGGATTCGCGGCCGGACAAGGGCGCTCTGTTCGAGAACTTTCTGGTCAGCGAACTCGTCAAGCAGAATTCTTACAGCGATGCGGGCTATAAATTTTATTATTGGCGGACTAAGCAGGGCTCAGAAATAGACGTCGTTTTGGAAAAGAGCCGTGAACTTATCGGCGTAGAGATCAAATATAAGCGGCAGGCCGTTAATAAAGCGTTCAAGAACCGGTATCCGGCCGCTAAGCTTCGGCTACTGACCGCGGCTAATTTTTACTAAGCCAAAATTAATAATAAGATATCTAACATGCTTCAGAAAAAAGTATCGGTCGGTTTTATCGGCCAGGGTTTCATCGGCAAGAACATGGCGGACGATTTCGTCTCCCGCGGCTACCGGGTAGTCCGTTACGACAACGAGAAATATATCGCTAATCGGGACCAGATCAGGGCCTGCGATTTCGTCTTCATCGCCGTACCCACGCCGAGTACGCCGCGCGGTTTTGACGACAGCATTTTGCGAGAAGTCCTAAAATTAGTCGGCGACGGCAAGACCGCGATCATCAAATCCACGATCAAGATAGGCAGCACGGAAAAATATCAGAAATTGTATCCGAAAAAATACATCCTGCATTCCCCGGAATTCTTAAGGGAAAGGAGCGCGGTGGCCGATACCAAGTATCCGCCCCGCAACGTGGTCGGTTATACCCAGAAATCGAAAGCCAAAGCCAAGGCGGTCTTGGCGCTCTTGCCGAAAGCGCCGCATAATTTCATCGTGCCTAGCCGGGAAGCGGAACTGGTTAAGTACATGGGGAATAATTTCTTATTCTTAAAGGTGATTTACGCCAATATCGCCTATAACCTGGCCAAAAATACCAAAACCGATTACGAGACGGTCGCCAATATCGTCGGCCATGATAGCCGCATCGGGCACGGCCATTTAGCGGTGCACCATAGCAGCGGCCATGTCGATAAGCCGGGCCGCGGTGCCGGTGGGCATTGTTTTATCAAAGATATGGCCGCTTTCTTGGAAATGTTTGAAGAAAGCAAGTCAAGCAGTAAACAGGATAAGATGGCCATAGACCTGATGAAAGCGGTCGTAAAGTTCAATAATCAATTATTGGTTGATACGAAAAAAGATATGGATTTGTTGGCTGGAGTTTATAAGATAAAAGCTTAAAATTATGAAGATCCTGGTTACCGGCGGGGCTGGGTTTATCGGTTCGCACCTTTGCCGACGGCTGCTGGCTGACGGTCAGGAAGTCTTTTGTCTGGACAATCTGCAGACTGGCAGCCGGGAGAATATCGCCGAGCTGATGGATAATAGTAGGTTCCAATTCATTGAACAGGACGTCGTGACGCCAATCAGCTTAAAAGTCGCGCAAATCTATAATCTGGCTTGCCCGGCTTCGCCGATTCATTATCAGCGCGATCCGGTGAAGACCACGATCACTTCGGTGATGGGAGCGATCAACGTGCTGAACTTGGCCAGAGAGAATAAGGCGACCGTGCTCCAAGCCTCGACCTCGGAAGTCTACGGCGACCCGGAAGTCCATCCCCAGCCGGAAACTTATTGGGGGAACGTCAACTGCATCGGGCCCAGAAGTTGCTACGATGAGGGCAAACGAGCCGCGGAAACCCTGTTCTTCGATTATTATCGCCAATACAAAACTGATATCCGGGTAGTCCGCATCTTTAATACCTATGGCCCGAACATGGCTGAGAACGACGGCCGGGTCATTTCCAATTTCATCATCCAAGCCCTGAAGAACCAGGACATAACCATTTACGGCGACGGTTCGCAGACGCGCTCCTTCCAGTATGTCGATGACCTGGCGGAGGGGCTAATCCGGATGATGAATAACCAGAGCGGTTTTATCGGTCCGGTCAATATGGGCCGGCCCGTCGAGTTTACGATTAAGGAGTTAGCGGAAATGGTTTTAAAGAATATACCGGAGAGTAAGAGCCGGGTAATTTATAAGGATCTGCCTGCTGACGATCCGAAGCAAAGGCGGCCGGAAGTATCGCTGGCGAGCAAAATTTTGGGTTGGGAGCCGAAGATTAGGCTGGAGGAAGGACTGACAGCGACGGTGGAGTATTTTAAAAGTCGGATATGAAGATATTATGGCTCACCTGGAAAGACAAGAAACATCCGCAAGCCGGCGGCGCAGAAACGGTCAATGAAGAACTGGCCAAGCGTCTGGCCGTCGATGGGCACGAAGTAATCTTCCTGGTAGGTGGGTTTTCGGGCGGAGTTAGGGAAGAAACGCGCGACGGTTTCAAAGTTATCAGATTAGGGAACCGCTGGACCGTCTATTGGCAGGCGTATTGGTATTATAAGAAAAACTTAAAAGGCTGGGCCGACCTGGTTATAGATGAGGTTAATACTATTCCTTTCCTGGCAAAATTTTATGTCAAGGAAAAGAATATTATATTTATCCATCAGCTCTGCCGGGAAATCTGGTTCTATCAGTTATGGTTTCCGCTCAGCCTGATCGGTTATCTTACGGAGCCGCTATATCTGCGCCTGCTCAGTGACCATCCGGTAATTACCGTTTCTAATAGCACTAAGAATGATTTGTTAAGATTCGGTTTCCGGTCGAAAAATATCCAGATCATCAGCGAGGGCATTGAATTAGAACCGGTCGAAGATCTGGCTAGTATCAAAAAATATGATCGGCCGACACTGCTATCATTAGGGTCTATCCGGCCGATGAAGCGGACTCTGGACATTCTGCGCGCTTTCGAGTTAGCTAAGCAAGAAATTAAAGATTTGCGCCTGATCGTTGCCGGCGCGGCCGAAGGAAGATATGGCCGGAAATTCCTGAGAGCGGTCGCCAGGTCGGCTTTCAAGGATGATATTGAATATTTGGGTCCGGTTGACCGGATAAAGAAGACAGAGATTTTACAGCGTTCGCATCTCTTGCTGGTCACTTCCGTCAAGGAGGGTTGGGGGCTGGTCGTGACCGAAGCCGCCAGCCAAGGCACGCCGGCCATAGTTTATAACGTGGATGGGTTGAGGGATAGTGTAAAGGATGGGGAGACGGGTTTAATATGTAAAGAGGGTAGAAAAGATTTATTAGTTAGAGGCCTATCCATGGCTTTAATAAATCGTGATCTATATCATAAATTACGGACACAGGCCAGAGATTTCAGTCGGCAAGCGAGCCAGGTTAAGAGTTATGATGGTTTTAAAAAAATATTAGCTGAGTTTTATGGCTGAGCACGATAATAATAAAAAATTTTTTTCTATCGTCATATGTGCTCTTAATGAGGAAAAGAGTATTGGTAAGCTATTGCAAGATATATTAGATCAAAAGCCGGCTAGTAATTTCATTTTGGAAAATATCGTGGTAGTTTCAGACGGGTCGACGGACAAAACTGAAGAAATAGTTGTTAGTTTCATTGCAAGAAACGATAAAATCGTTCTGTTGAAAAACGAGAAAAGACAAGGTAAATTTTTTGCTCTTGATAGGGCGTTTAATTATTTGCAGAGCGAATTCGTAATTATGTTTGATGCGGATGTTCGACTTAACGAGCGGGCTATTGATTTTCTGTTATCGCCATTGTCAGATCATTGCTATGACTTGATCGGCGGTAACCCGGTCCCCTATGAACCAGCTAGTTTATTTAATGTAGCAGAGCAGGCCTCCTATTTTAGCTGGCGCATTCTAAGAGAAATAAAACGACGGTTCAATCGCAGTATTTATTGCGCTCATGGTCGGATTTTATGTTTATCGAAACAGATATACAAAAATTCCGATATTAAAGATATTCTTCACTCGGGAGACGATCAGTTATTTTATATTAAATCAGCAGGAAATTTCCTTTACGTTGAGAAGGCTGTAGTCTTTTATAAGATGCCAGCTACTATAAGAGATTATTTAAACCAGAATGTCAGATTTAGAAGGAGCAGCAGTTTACACAAATTCGAGTCCACAGAAGATTATTATAAACTAAATGGTAAGCCGGCGATATTTATAAAGATTTTTTTAGCACATCCGTATCAAGGCCTGGCTTGGTTATTCCTGTTTAGTATAGGATATCTTGAATATTTATTTATTAAGAATAAAGAAGTTACTATAAAAAATTCCTGGCAAGAAGCTAGGAGCACTAAATAGATTATATGGAATTTTATATAAACCCTAAATATCAAGAAAGCGAACGAGTGAGGTTAAAATATTTTCAGGATGATATTAAAAAAAATATCATGCCAGATCATAGTTATTTATTGTTAGACATTGGGTGCTCGCAGTTAAGTTTTTCAGAGAATCAAGATAATATAGAAGTCTACGGCATAGATAAAAATCACCCGAGTTCGTACAAGGAAGGTAACTTTGTATATTGCGATTTAGATAAAGAAAAAATCCCATTTAATAATGATTTATTTGATTTTGTAGTAGCTGGCGAAGTTATTGAGCACACTAAACGGCCGTTTGAGTTAATAGAAGAAATTGTTAGAGTATTAAAAAATGGTGGAATATTATATTTATCTACGCCAAATCCTTACTATTATCTAGAATTATTTAAAGAATTATTTAGTATTTCCATTCCGGACGATCCAGAGCATTTAAATTTATATACCCCCCCAAACTTTATAAATTTTTGTCTTAAAAATAATCTTATCTTGATTAGTAAAAAAAGATATAAATTTTGGATACCTTTTATTAAAGCTATGATTTTGACATTGCATACGCCAATATTTTTAAATCATCAAAATATTTATAAATTTAAGAAACAAGTTTAATGTTTATAAGTTAAATATAGGCCACCATTCAACTAAGAAAATAATATTAGATAGTTTAAGCGTTGTAAAAAATTTTAGATGTAGGGCGCAATAAAAAATCTGGCTTGATTAGCCTTATTCAACGTCAGATGCCGAGTATATATTTATCCAGAATCAAGAATTTACTATAAAAACTCTTGGCAAAGAGGCTGAGAGCACGAAATGGCCTGTTTTCAGCGCTCGGTATGCATTTAAAAATTAAAATCACCAAATTTATATATGATTGATAAAAAAAAGTATGACATCATAGTTGTCGGAGCCGGTATATCTGGCTGTGTTATTGCTGAAAGATTTTCCAATATTAGCAATAAGAAAGTATTGGTTTTAGAAAAAAGGGATCATATAGGAGGTAATTGCTATGACTATGTCGATTCTAATAATATATTAGTTTCCAAATACGGTGCCCATCTTTTCCATACTAATTACGATGATGTTTGGGAATATGTTAATATGTTTGGCGATTGGATAGCATATAAACATAAAGTTTTAAGTTTTGTAGACAATCAGCTAGTGCCGGTGCCGGTTAATATTAAAACTGTTAACACTTTATTAAATTTAAATATGACTACCGAAGAAGAGATGGTTGAGTGGTTAAATGAGCATAGATTAAATATAAATAATCCCAAAAATAGCGAAGAAGCGGCGTTATCCAGAGTAGGCGAATTTTTGTATAATAAGCTGTTTAAAAATTATACTAAGAAACAATGGGATATGTGGCCGAAAGAATTGTGGCCATCTGTCATGAATAGAATTCCGGTAAGAACTGATTTTAATGATAATTATTTTGATGATAAATATCAGGCTCTCCCTAAGAACGGGTATACCAGTATTTTTAAAAAGATGTTATCTAATAAGAATATAACCGTAAAATTAGGTGCGAATTTTTTTGATTTTAAAAATGATTTTGTCGGCAGCAATATTTTTTTTACGGGACCTATCGATGAATTTTTTGATTATAAATTTGGCAGATTACAGTATAGGTCGATAAAATTTAAATTTGAAACCCATCAAAAGGAATTCTATCAGTCTAATTCAGTTATTAATTATCCCAATGATTATAAATTTACCAGAATTGTCGAATATAAACATTTTTACCCGCAGGTAAATCCGGTCACGACCATATCTAAAGAATATGCCATCTGGGGCGGCGATCCATATTATCCGGTGCCTAACGAAAAAAATGTAGGATTGTATCTAAAATATAAGGAGGAAAGCGATAAACTTCCCAATATTCATTTTGTCGGACGTTTGGCTAATTATCGCTATTTCAACATGGACCAAGCTTTCAAGAATGCTCTAGATTTATTTAATGAATTAAAATCATGATCGCTCGATTACAATTCCATTATTATATAGCAAAAATATCGACGGTAAATAAATCATCCGTCATTAGAAGATTTATTGCTTTTGTATTTAATTTTATAGTGCCGTTAGAACCTCATAGCTATTTCAGATATCAAAAAATTGCCGATAAGATTAAAGCAGATCAAGCCGTCATTAGCGGAAATAATAAAAAAATATTAGACATAGGCGGTTCGCTTCAATTTTTTCTATATTTGTATTTTATTCACGCTTGCAAAATATCAGAATATTTAATCTGGCAAAAGAATGAAGAAGATGTTATTGATTTAGCTAGGTCAATCGGCTTGCTGCCCGCATCTATTAGATCCTTAATTCGAGCGAGAAAAGTTGATGTAGAACGCGACAATCCATCAGATATAGATTTTGATATTATTTTTTTAAATGATGTTCTAGAACATGTAATAGATGATAATTCATTAATCATTAACAGCGCCCGGAGACTACGCAATAATGGCTATCTCTCTATTAATGTTCCTACTAAATTATATAAAGAAATATTCGGCTTAAGGATGCACCAAGCAGTCGGGCATGTTAGAGACGGATACAGCAAAGAAGATATTATGAAAATGGCGCCGAACGAATTAAAGTTAATTTCTCATGAATATTATGGCAGCCAGGCCAATTGGTTATTTAGTTTTTATTATCAGCAAGACAATATGCTGAAAAATATTATTGTATATTTATCTTCATTGCTGGTATTTCCTATTTTAAAACGAATATCTAGTAACGAACAAAATGACAAAAATCCCAGCTTAAATTTACTATTTCAAAAGATATGAAAGTTTTATTGACGGCAGTAACGACTGGTGTGGATACTAATATGGGTGGTCCGACTGGAGTAATCGTAAAGATCATGAAAGGGCTTTCTACAGAGCAGAGGTATAGATATTCGACGGTCTTTAGTTTTTTGAACTATGTCTCACCAGAGGCAGATGCCCAAGTGTATAAGAATAGAAGATTTATTTTTTCCATAAATAAATTTTTTAGCCAGTTTAAGTGGCATAAATATTTATACTTTTTGGTTATATGTATAAAATTTTTTTTCCGTTTAAGACACAAATTATCCTTATCGCGCAAGGAGGAAAATCTGATTATCCACGCTCATGATGTTATGAGTTCTTTTATTTATTTGAAGTTTTTTAAAAATCACTACCGTTATAGAATAATCACCAGTATTCATTGCGTTGGATCATTTTGGAAAGAATACGGCAGGGGGGAGAATAATTTTTTTACCCGTTTTATCAAACAGTGCGAAGAGTATGCCATTTCTAATAGCGATATAATAACTTTTCCAAGCCGCGGCGCCGCAAATTTATATAAGCAAGATTTTTCTAAAGAAGTAAGAAGGAAATTGGAATCTGATATAGTGCATATTGTCTATAATGGTATTGATTATGATTTTATTAATAATGCGCTTTCCGAACAGACTCAAGAAAATCTTAGAAAAAAATATGGTCTGCAAGACAAGCAAAATATTATTCTTACGGTAGCTAGTTTTCGCAAGAGCAAAGGCGTTGATTTTATCCCCAATATAGCCAAAGCTCTTGAGGGCGAGGCCGACTTTTTTCTTGTTGGTAAGGGGGAATTGGAGGGAGAATTAAAAAGGCAAATAAGTGAATTAAACTTGAAAAATTTGCTGATCATTCCGCCGATAGACAGGAAAGAACTAATCAATTTAATGAAAATCTCTTCGGTTTTCCTTAGTCCCAGCAGAGAAACGGTGTTTGATCTGGTCATGTTAGAGGCAATGAGCACAGTTGGGCCGATTTTATTGGCCAGCGATATTCCCGGGCATGATGAAATGATTGAGGATGAGAAAACCGGGTTTTTATCGAAACCAGCAGCAATAGCTCAGAAGATTAAATTTATTTTAAATTTAAATAATGCTCAAATTAATACAATAAAGGAGAATGCCAAAAATCGGATTGTTAACAATTTTCTTTCACAGAAAATGATAGAAAATTATGAAAAAATATATTTAGATTTTGTCAAATGTTAAAGGAAAAGAATTTTTCTATAATTATTCCAGTTTATAATAATGAGAACATAATTTTGAGATGTTTAGCTTCATTATATTCTCAACAAAACATTACTAAAGAAATTATTGTAGTCGATGATTGCTCTACAGATAATTCAGTTCGAATATTACAAGAAGAGGCAGCAGAAAATAATTTTAGACTTTTAATTAATGAAAAAAAAATGGGGTACGCCGGATCTTGCAGTGTTGCCGCGGATCAAGCTGAAGGAGAGATCATTATTTTTTTAAATTCCGATGCTTTTTTGTCCGATAATAATCAGTTGAGTAGAATATATGAGTCATTTAAGAGAGAGAATAACATCGGCGTGATGGGGTTCTATCAAGTCAATTTAGATTTTTCCCCACAATTTATAGGTTCTAAGATAGATATTTTTTTAAATCTTAATCATAATACCGAAGTCGCCAGAGCAGATAGTTTAAAATTAGATGTTTTGTTAGAAGAAAATATATTCATGACCGGTGGAGCATGTTATGCTGTGTATAGTGACGTATATCGACGGGCGGGAGGCATTGACCCTTCCTACTTTTTATATGTAGAAGAATTAGATCTAATGTGGAGGATTAGATTATTGGGTTACAGAGTAGTGACTAATATACGGGAACAAATATTACATATTGGCGGAGCATCTACCAACACTGGGCGGCACTCTACTAGTATTGAAAAAATATTTTATCGAGAAAGAAATAGTTTGACGACTATGATTAAAAATTACAGCCTTCTATCATTAATTTGGATATTACCGCTATATCTTTTTTTTCAATTATTGGAAATGATCGTTCTAGTTTTCATGGGACGTCTGGAGGTTTGCAGAGCCTATATTTGGTCAATCATATATATTAAGAATAATTTTCGTGCCATTCTGATCAAGCGGCGTTTAGTCCAACGATATAGAATAATCAGTGATTTTTTTCTTTTTAGAAAAAAATTAATAATTTTTACTTTTTACAAAATAGGTTATATTTTGAAATATGGCATACCTCAAATAAAATGATAGAATTTTTTAAAAAAAATTTTTTGAAGATTACAATTTTTACTTTTTTGGTAAAACTAATTTTTATTTTTTGGAGCGCACATCCTTACGATTTCTGGACCTTTGCTAATACATTCCAACAGAATACCATCTATAATTTAAGCATATTTGGATCTTGGAATAAAGGTAATTTATTGATTTTATTATGGCACCCTCTATATTCCTTGTACTTAGTTATTCTAAAAATGTTTTCTATCCCTCCGGATCAGCTGCTCCTCTTACATTTTGTTTTTAAAATTCCATTTCTACTAGTGGACCTTATCAGCGGGTTTTTGATTTATAAGATAGTTAATTTTTTATATAATGATGATGATAAAGCTAGGTTGGGATTTTTAATGTGGTTTTTGAACCCATTAATTTATTATGTTTACGGTATTCATGGTCATTATGAGATATTAATTCCATTTTCAATTATTATTTTGATTTTAGGATTATTAAAAAAGAATTATTGGCTAATAGGATTATCACTGGGCCTTGCTTTTACAACTAAATATTTTATTCTTCTAATTTTCCCCTTTTTAGTATTTTATTTTTATGCTAACAAAGAAATTAAGATCGGTAGAAAGGCTTTGTTAGTTTTTCTTGCCTTTTTACTGTTTTCTTATATACATTTTTTCTTTGATTTCTCTTTGGTTAGTAAGAATTTTAATTCTATAATTTCACTTTCTCGAGCAAATACTCCAATTATGATTTTGGAGAAAAAAATGCCGCCGTTAAATCTTTTTTCATCTATTAACAATATTTTGGGCCTGGCGCCGATTAGTAATTTAAAGAATGCTCTATTGTTTAATATAAGTAATCGTGGCATTTTTTTAATTTTAATAATATTATTTTTTCATTTTTGTTATAGATTTATTTTAATTTTTTATAAAAAGAAAGATTACAATATTTTGACTTTTATTAAAGATGTGCTGCTTTTTCTGTTTTATTTTTTGGTCTTAATTGGTAATTTCCAAATCCATTATTTATCTTGGTTAGTGCCTTTATTAATACTTTTAATTATAGATAATGAAAATTTACTGTGGTCATTTATATCTCTAACAGTGGTTGGCTCTATTTATTCATTGAAAAATGAATTGGGGGCCCGTACCTTTTTTTTGGATATTTTTAATCATTTTACCCCTTTAGCCTTGAACGATGCTTCGATTACTTCTAAATATGTAACTGGGGAATTTATAGTTCTTTTTATTTTAAGTTCAGCAATTATTTTAATTTTTTTCGATAAAAAAACAAAAAATATAATTAACGTTACTGCGTATTTTAAATTTGTTGCACTGCTTTGGATTTTTATTTTTATAATTTATACCCAGGTAATTTATTCATTTATTTTATATGGATTAGATAATAATAGCATCGCTTTTTCTAGGGGGGTGTTTCATAGGGGAATAATATTTGCTACCTATAAGATAGATAAGATCCATGATGGTACTCTATTTTTTCGAAACGATAATATTTATAAATCTTCATTGATTCCGGAAATAACTGACAATAAAAATATTAACAAAAATAATTTCAGAGTATTTTTGATAATTAAAAATTTGGACAGAGGGAATATAATTAAATCATATTTAGTCGGCGCCAAATTTAATCAATGCCGTTTAGGCGGCTATCGCTCAAAGATATTTGATTACGTTGATAATAATTTATACCAGGGTTTTGATATAGATATAAATTGTATTTCGCAAATTAATAATATGATCATTACAGATGATTATACGGGGATAATTAATGAAGATGATTTAGAATTGTATATCACTAATATTAATTCACATTCTTTATATGATTATAATAACGATAATGCGATATATCTATCAGCTATAATTGGTTTTGTATATTTATTATTTATTTTTAAGATATCGATAGATATTTTAAAAAATTTTACTAGAAATAACAGCAAGCTATAAATGAAAAAAATAATTAAAAATTTTTTTTATAAATATTGGTCGTATATTCTGATGATAATCTTCATAGCTTGTCCCTGGTTCTTAAAATCCGGTTATCTTTTTATGACCGATATGGTATGGGGGCCGAATATTACACTTAATTGGTACGCTCCCTGGTTTTTGTTTAATCTGCTTGTCAGAGGGCTGGCTTCCATTATTCCGTTGGCATTTTTGGAGAAAATGTTTATCGGCGCTGTTTTTTTACTACTGCTCGTTGCTGGCCGGGCTTTAGTTTACACCATATTGCAATTATCTGCCTTCAAAGATGACGTGATGTCCGCTTGTTTAAGTTTTGTTTTTTCTTTATTCTTCTTATTCAACCCTTTTGTCTACGACCGTGCCCTATACGGTCAGTTCGGCGTCTTATTATCTTATGGATTTCTGCTATTCGCACTGGCTAAATTGCTCGCTGTTGGGCCGAATTTGGATTTTAAATATATCTGGCAATCAGCCATCTTTAGCGCTTTAGCCATCATGTTTTCCGCCCATTTTGTCTTTCTGCTCTTGCCTTTTTATATCCTATTTTTCATTAATCTTTATTCAAGGCGTGGCGAGATCAAGGCGAAAAATGGCGGCCAGAAATTATTGGTTTCATTGCTCTTATCTGTCGCTATCGTCCTAGTTCTAAACGCTAATTGGCTGATTGCTCTGGCTATCAGACATTCTTCTTTGGCAGCTTTCGTCGGGCAGGGAATCACCAACCACGACCTCATAGTTTTCCAGACGGCCGGCAAAACTAGCTGGGGCGCTCTGTCAAATGTGCTTATGATGTCCGGCTTCTGGGGCAAAGACCAGTTCCGTTATGCTGACTTGACGGATGTCGCCGGCTGGCAGCGCAGCTTCTTATTCCTAGCGCCGATAATTATCTACGGCATTTATTTGAGTTTCTGGAAACGTTCAAGACCAGAGAAAATGTTCAGCGCCGGCTTATTGTTTGTCTTTGCCTTGGCCGTTGTCCTCGCTCTCGGCATCAAGACGCCAGCGACGCGCGGCTTCAGCCTATTCCTATACGATCATCTGCCGTTCTATAAAGGCCTGCGCGAACCGCAGAAATGGGTGGCGGTCATTATCCCGATTTATCTTTATTATCTGACTATCGGTGCGGCCAGGCTCAGGCAGTTCAAGATCATCGCCGCCAACCGGATGGTCGCCGGCTTTATCTTGGGCGCGGTTATTGTCATGCAGACGCCCTCTTTGCTCTGGGGCTTCAATCGCCAGGTCGTGCCTACGCTATATCCGGACGATTGGTATCAGGTCGATAAGTTTCTGGTCAATCGCTCCGCCCAGTCCGATGACTGTTCTGATCGGATTCTGTTCCTGCCTTGGCATTTGTATATGAGTTTTAATTGGGTGGGCAAGATAATTGCTAACCCGGCGCCGGTTTTTTTCACTTGTCCGGTATTAAGCGGCACTAATATGGAGTGGGGCGGTATCTATGACAATAGCCAGAGTCCAGACGGCGCGGCCGTGGCTGCCTGGCTGGCGGAGCGGGGGAAAAACGGTCCGCCCGTTCTAAATTCGCCCGTCCGCTATATCATCCTAGCCAAGGAGCTAGATTTTATCGGTTATCTGTGGCTGAACCAGCGGTCTTATGTGAAGCCCCTTCTAGAAACCAATACTTTATTAGTTTATGAAATTAAATCTTAGACAACTATTGGCCGACAAATTCGTTTTCGGCACCTTCATCCTTACGTTAGCCAATCTCCTTGGTTCGGTTTTAAACTATCTGGTCCATCCAATCCTGACCCGTCACTTGTCGGTCGCCGCTTACGGCGATTTTCAGGCGCTTCAGTCTTTCCTGACCATTCTTAGTATTATAACCGCCGTTATCATTACTACTATGACTAGGGAAGTCTCCGTCCTTTCCGCCCGCCAGCCGGCGGCTGTGCCGGTCTTGCGCCGCCGCGCTTTTTGGTGCCTGGCGATTTTTGGCCTGACGGCCTTCGTCTTCCTCTCCGCCTTCCTGTCTCCCTTGAACCGGTTGCTTAAGATCGGCGAACCTTCTGTTCTGCTTATCGCCTCTCTATTCCTCCTCTATATCTTTCCCCTGGCCGCCAACCGGGCGACCATTAACGGCTTGCAGCGGTTTCCTGCCTTGGCTATGGTCAATCTTTCCGAGCCAGTCTGCCGGCTCCTACTCGTCGTTGCTCTGGTCGTGCTTTGGCCCCTAGGACTTTACGGCGCAGCCTGGGCGCTCGGCTTGACCAGTGTGCTGGCGCTCTTAGTTAGTCTGCCATTAGTTAAAGTTAAGGCTGATCAACCGGTTTCTCCCGACTTGAAAGTTTCCTTGCGCGCCCTCTGGCCTTACGCCGCTCTGGTCTTATGGTTTACCGCTTTATATCAATTCTTCTATAATTTCGATATGCTCTTCGTCAAGTCGTTTTTCAGCCCGGAGGAGGCCGGCCTTTACGGCGCTATGCTCACCATTGGCCGCATTATTTATTTTATCGGCGGCACGGTGCCGCTGGTGATGTTTCCGGTTTTGGCTGGCCTGGCGGAAGACCGGAGCTTGCGCAAGTATGGCGTTTTGCTTAAATCGCTCGGCCTGATGTCTCTGGTGATTTTGCCGGCAACCTTGTTTATCTCCCTGTTTCCGCACTTAACCATTAATTTCGTGGTCGGCGCCAAATACCTGATCTTAGCGCCGTATCTGCCTTTGTTTAGCATCGTTATCCTGTTGCTGACCCTGATGACCGTGCTGTCCCAATATTTCCTGGCCTTGTCGCGCCGCGGCGGCTTGTTGCTCTTAAGCCTTGGTGCTGGGTTGGAGATAGTAATGCTCGGCTTGTTCCATACCAGCTTCTGGTCGGTCATTTATTCCTTATTATGGATTTTTGCCGCGATCGATCTAGCCTTGCTGCTTCTGCTCTTATTTGAATATCGCTCTGCTAAACGAAAAATATATGCCGAACAAATTTGATTTAAAAACTTTCTGGACGGAGTTAAGGGGGAAAGTCGAGAGCTTTTATCCTTATTATCTCGGCTTCTACCTGCTGTCGCTCGGCGTCGCTATTTTTTCTCGGACTTGGCGCACTTTTTTCTATTGGCCGGCTTTCCACGGCTCCGTTATATTCTTCACTCTGCTTTTCCTGCTTTCTTTCGTGCCCAGCCTGTCAGTCAGATACGGCTGGCGGCAGGCAGCCGGACTTATCGTCAGCCGGCTGCTCCTATTCCTTAATATTGTCCGGCCCCGCTTATCCCGTCTGGTCCGCCGCTATTGGCGGCGCCTGCTTATTGTTACGGTCGTTCTGGCCTTTGCCTTATTCAAAGACATCGGTGTCGTAGATTTTCTGGTTCTGGTTTATGCTTTGGTATCGATAATTTCCATATTGGACAGTCGCTATGCCGCCGGCATCGCTCTCGTCTTTCTGGCCGCTTGTCCGGTGCTACTGTTTTTAAAGCAGGATACTTGGGCCGAAGCTATGGCGATTTACGCCTACTATTTCCTTGTTATAACGGTCTTGACCCAGGTCAGGGAACTGGCCAAGGAAAAAAAAGAAAATAAAACAAGCGCCTCGGAAAAAGAGGTCTGACCTCAGAAAATTCAATCAATAGTCTTTACAAAATTTGCTTTTTTAATCTGTGGATAACTTGACCATAAATTGATTGTTGCTGGCAAGCAAATATTGTATAATTAGTACATAAAGGTCGAATTAAAAATAAATAAAAATTAAAATGATTATAAAAACTACGTAATTTTGTAATTATTTTATTTTCAAAACAATGAAGACAATCAAAGCTTTCCTGTTTTCCGAGAAGAAGATGGCAGCCGCTATTTTTAGTTTCTTGGCGGTAGCCGCTTTCGCTTTCGTCTTCGGTCCGAACATCTACGCGCAATTCGCCCGGCAGACCGGCTCGACCGGCTGGGGTTATGGCTACGGCTATGGCTACGGCTACGGCGGCGGTTTTGATGGCGGCACTTATGCCGGTTATCGCACGACCGGTAACGCTAACCCGACCGTCTATGATTACGGCTATGGTTATGGTTATATCGCTTCCGGCGTGACCTATGACGCCACCAACGGTTACGAAGTTACTCCGGCTAGCATGGCCAGCCTGGTCCAGAGCGGCGTGATGGTGCCTAACGGCGCGAACATCGCCAACACCACCCAGGTGACCTTCACCGATAAGGTGACCATGACCGTCGCGAGCGGCGTGACTGTTACTATCCCGAGCGGCACGACGTTTACCTCCGGTTCGGCGGCCAACTTTTCGCAGTTAGCCGCGGCTAACGGCGCGTCGACCACCGGCCTGAATAACGTGACGATTGCCGGTTCGGCTTTGTCCTTTGGCTTGCCGAGCCTGGATCTGACCGTTTCGCCGGCCATTACCATCGCCTTGAATGTGGGGGCCAGCTATAACGGCCAAACTCTGACCCTGTATCGTAAGGATGCTTCCGGCGCCTGGTCATACTCCGGTGCGACCTGCACGGTTTCCGGCGGCATCTGTTCGTTTACGACCACCCATCTGTCCACTTTCGTGGCCGGTACCGATACCGGTAGCGGCAATTCGGCCAGTACGGCTGGCGGCGGCGGCGGAGTAGTCAGTACGCCGGTCTGCACCGAGGTGACCTACGGCAACTACACGGCGACCTGCTTCAACGGTTACCAATACCGCGAAGCCGTGAGCCGCACGCCGGCTGGTTGTGCCTTGACCGCACAGCAAACTGATGCTTTGCGCCGCGTCTGCAGCGTGACCGTTACTACTGACGAGAGCAGCGTGGTCACCAGCGCGCCGAGTTCTGGCGATTTCGTGACCATGGAGAAAGCCCTGGTAGTTAAAGTCAACAAGGCCTTAGCCAAGCGCTTGGCCGGCCGCATCCTGCTGCAGGTCCAGAGCCATGGCGAAGCCTGGTATATGAATCCGGTCGATGGCTTGAAGTATTACTTAGGTACGCCGGCCGATGCCTTTGCCATGATGAGAAAGATGGCGCTCGGCGTCAGCAACAAGACCTTCGCGACCTTCAAGAACGGCAAGGCTCCGGCGAGACTCGCCGGCCGCATCCTCCTGAAAGTGGAGGATAAGGGCATGGCCTACTACGTCAATCCGACGGATTTGAAGCTGTATTATCTGGGCCGTCCGGCCGACGCATTCAACGTAATGCGCAAGCTGGGTCTCGGCGTGAATAATACTAACCTGCGCCAACTCGGCGTCGGGACAGTGAAATAGTATCGTCAATAATTGACTGATAGAACATAAAAGGCGGGCCTCGTAAGCCCGTCTTTTATTATGGCGGCTTTTTTTGATAGTTATTCCGGCGACCGCTTCCTTGATACCCGATCTTTAAAAATATTTAAGCTGTTCTTAAGGTCTGGTTTGTTAGATTGGATATGCCAGCCGGCAAAATCGCCACTTTTGTTTATATTGACATATATCATATATGATATATAATGAAAAATATAGAATTAAGTTTTATCGTAATAGTCGCACCGGTAATAGACCGGTTAGAGATTATATTCACCATCTTGAATACCGGCAAAGAACTAAAATATATAAATACCTTGAATATTTGCGTGATCATGGCGGTTATTTAGACGAACCATACAGCCGACATATAGTTAGCGGCATCAGAGAGCTTAGGGTAGATTTTTCTAATCATCATCATCGCCTATTATATTTTTGTTTCATTGGTCGGACGATAGTTATATTGCATGCTTTTTTGAAGAAAGTAGACAAAACGCCGCCGCGAGAAATTAATACGGCCTTAGGACGTTATTATGAAATAATTAACAATTGCGCTGAATTATATGAAGAAGAAAATATTCAAAGCCGATGACCTTGATACAATCCTGGCTCAAGAATTGAAAAATCCCGAATTCAAACGTCTTTTTGATGAATATGGCCGGCAACTGGAGTTGGCTTATAGCCTTTTACAACTGCGCAAAAAGAAAAAGATTAGCCAGAGATCCCTGGCTAAGAAGATCGGTACGACACAGAGTAATATCGCCCGTTTGGAAAGCGGACAACAGAACTTTACGATTACTTTTTTGGATAAAGTAGTGGCCGCTTTGGGCGGCCGGCTGGAAATTAAATTAAGTTGATCAGCGAGAGTGGTGTTAAAAAATAAGCGCTCAGCGGCGCTTATTTTTTTAATTCCTTGATCGGACTGAAGCTCTGGCGGTGGAGCGGGCAGGGGCCCAGCTCTTTTATTTTGGCGAAATGCAGTTTGGTGCCGTAGCCTTTGTGCTTGGCGAATTCGTATTGCGGGTACTGCTTGTCTATTTCCGCCATCAGATAGTCGCGGCTTACCTTGGCGATTATCGAGGCGGCGGCAATGGCCCAGACCAGGCTGTCGCCTTTGACAATAGCGGTCTGCGGCTTGTCCAGTTTCGGGATCTTGAAGCCGCCGTCGAGCAGGATGTAGTCCGGATTGACGCTGAGTTGCCGGATCGCCCGCCGCATGGCCAGGAAGCTGGCTTGCAGGATATTGATCTTGTCTATCGTGGCGTTATCAACGACGCCGATTTCCACGGCCTTGGCTTTTTCGCGGATAATCCGGAATAAGCGTTCTCGTTTCTTGGGGTTCAGGGTTTTAGAGTCGGCGACCAGTTCCAGATCCGGATGGTCTATTTTAAAATCCGGCCCGATGACCACGCAGGCGGCCACGACCGGTCCGGCCAAGGGGCCGCGGCCGGCTTCGTCCACCCCGCCGATAAGCTGATAGCCGAGTTCGAAGTATTGTTTTTCCACGTCCAGATTAAGCATACCTTACATTATAGCACACTGGTTTGTGAAAAGGGGCAGGGCGTGATAAGATGTAAAGTAAGCATAAAAATAACCCAAAAAATCTAAATGAAACAGCAAAAGGAGTAAGTCATCATGAGTTCTTTTAAAAATCATTCACCTTCAGTGGGCATCATCGCTAACGTTTTGACGCCGGCGCACCGGGATTTGGTAACGAATGCGCTCGGCCGGTCGAGCGGCGGTTTTTTTACGCCGCTGGATTTTGTCTTCAGCGCGGCGGACGGCCGGGAAATCGGCGGCGAGGTCGTGCTGCTGGATCTCTTGACCGATGCCGCCGGCACCAAGGAGGGGATACGCCGGGGGCAGCTATATTTAAAATCCGTCGTGGCATATTTTGTTTCCCGCGGCATTAAGACTATCGTGTTCGCGGCGGCGACTAAGCGTTTGCCCGGCCGGTCCGGGCGCGAGTTCAAGGAAAAATATCCGGACCTTGTCTTCACTATCGGCGATAACGGCACCATCTTGTCTTTCTTGCGTCTGGTCGGCGCCCTGTTCGGGTCGGCCGTAGCCAGTACCGACAAGATCGTCGTGATGGGCGCCGGTTTCCTGGGCGAGGCGGTAATCAGGCAGCTCTTATCCTATGGCTGCCGGCAGCTCGTCGTTTTTTCCAGCCAGCATTTGGCTTTGCCGGCGGCGGTCAGGCTGACTGATGATTTTGCCGCCATCGGCAATAGCGTCAAACTGTTTATTTCCTGTACTCATTTGCATCGCGATAGGCTGGATCCCCAAGCTTTTAAAAGCCTGTTGTCCGAGCAAGCGGTTATCGTTGATGTGGCCGTACCGCCGGGCGTCGGTGCCCGATTGATGAACGCCCTGCCGCCGACCGTGCGGCGTTTCAGCGCCGGCGACTTCTTCCTGCCGACTCTGAAATATGATTTTTCACCCGATATCCTGCAATTTCCCGCCGTCGGTTTCTGGTATGGCTGCTTTACCGAAGCTATTATGCTCGGTTTGGCCGGGCAGGACGGAACTAATCTAGCCGGCCGCGATTTCTTCCAGGTCAATCAGGCGAACATGGACCTCGTCAATGAGCAATTAGAGCTTAACCGGGCTGTGGTGCAGATACCGTTCTTTGATCTTTTAAATGAGACCCCAGGGCACTCTATGGTGCCATATTAAGTCAGCGCTCCGCTTTAAAAGCGGAAACAGCTAACTAAGAGGAATCCTGACCCGATTCCTCTTTTTAAATTTCAGAAAAAATGTTAAACTGAGAACTAGTCCCCTATGTCCAATTTCAGTTTGCATTTAACTGATTTCTTTCCGCTCGTCAGCCTGGCCCTCATTATCTTTTTGGGCGTTTTTGTTTTACGGAAAGGCCGCCAATTGACGTTGCACCGGTTATTTTTCGCCGTCACCATCGTTTTTGCCGTCTGGGAATTCGGCACTTTCATGATGTTCGTTTCCCGGAGCGATTATCAGATTATCTTCTGGGACCGCTTTGTTTATTTGGGCGTGGTTTTCGTGCCGGCTATTCAGTATCATTTTTCCCTAGCCGCCACTTTCTATAACCGCCGCCGCCGTGCCCTGATGTGGCTGGCTTACGCCCTGTCCATCTGCTTCTTGCTGCTCAGCCGGACGCCTTATTTCGTCGATGAAGTGTTCCACTACCAGTGGGGCGCCCATACTCGGGCGCAGCTCGGCCATCACTTTTTTCTGGCTTTCTTCTTTTTCTACATTTTCGCTTTCCTATATAACTTTATCCATTATCGTTGGCAGAGCAAGGACCGGAAAGAGCGGGTGCGCGCCGTCTATTATGTCATTGCCTTCGCTTTCCTGAATCTGGTCGGCGCCCTGGCCTATCTGCCGGCTTACGGCATCGCCGTTTATCCGGTCGCTTTGATTTCGCCGATCGTTTTTTGCGTCCTGATTACCTACGCCATCGTCTACTATCAGCTGCTGGACGTCAAATTCATCATGCGGCGCTATCTGGTCTACGCCTTATCTTTCGTTTCTATCCTGATTCCGGTGGCCATTTGGCTGAATTTTTTCTATCAGCTGTTTCCGCGCTATCTGGTGCCGGCCTATTTTTTCCTGCTGTTCTTGTCTTTACTGGCTTTCCCGCCCTTGAAAGATGAATATTATAAGTTATCCAACAAATATTTCTTTTCCTCGCTTTATGACGTGCAGGAATTGATCTATAACCTGAACAGCCGTTTGCGCGCCTCTTTGGATGTCGGTTGGATTTTCCGCTCCATGGCCAATATCGTCATGCCCGCCTTCCATAGCCGGGCCATGGCCGCGCTCGGCTGCGCGGAAGATTTGCAGTATTGGCCGGTGTTGTATAATAACGGTTTCCACTGCCGCCGCCGCGCCAAGATGTTTTTGGATTACCATACTTTAAATCTGCTGTTCGCCGCCGGCCGGCCGCTCACGGTCAAGAGCATCAATAAATCGCCCGATCGCCAGTTTTCCCATTTCCTGAACCGGCTGGGCAAATTGCCGGTCGACGTCATCGTGCCGATAAGCCTCAAGAAGAAATTGTCTTATTTGTTGTTTTTAGGCGCGAAGGAGTCGGGCGAAAGCTATAATAAGCAAGATTTGGCAGTCCTGGAGACCGTCGGCGTCGAAATCAGCATCGCCCTGGAGAACGCCTTATTATATCAGCGGGTTAAGCGTTTCAACGTCAAATTGAAGCGGGAAATCAAAAAGGCCACCGCCCAGCTTCAGGAAAAGAACGAGATGCTCCAGAAGCTGGACAAGACCAAGGACGAGTTCATCAGCATCGCGTCCCACCAATTGCGTATGCCGCTTACCAGCATCCGCTGGTTCACCGAGCTCCTGGCGGGGAACAAGTCCCGGAACCTGACCGCTGAGCAGCAGGAATTCTTGCGCCAAATCGCTACCAGCAACCGCAAGATGATCCGTCTGGTCGACGACCTCCTGGACGTTTCCCATATCGAGACCGGGCGTAAGTTCACCCTGGTCAAGAAGAATTTACCGGTGAATGATTTGATCAAGGAGGCGGTCGCCGAGAATCTGCATTTGCTGACCACGCGCCGCCTGCGGCTGATTAACGACGTCCCCGCCGATCTGGCCGTTTACGCCGATCCGGACAAGCTCCGGCAGGTTTGGCAGAATTTACTCAGCAACGCAACCAAATATGGCGGTCAGCGCAAACAGATTCATCTTGCCGCCTCGCTCAAGCCGTCCCGGGTCATCTTTTCGGTTCAGGATCATGGCATCGGCATTCCGCTGAAGCAGCAGCCGCGCCTGTTCGAGAAATTCTTCCGGGCCGCTAACGCCGCCCTGCGGGACCCCGATGGCACCGGCCTCGGCCTCTATATCGCGCGGGAAATCGTCAGAGCGCACGGCGGCGAGCTCTGGTTGAAATCGGCGGAGAACAAAGGATCGACCTTTTATTTCTCCCTGCCGAGGAAGGGCGATCATTATCTGATTGAGGAAGTGCCCCGGACGGCGGTTAATCAGACCGCTGGCGTCGTGGCGGCCGGAGAGCCTGCCGCTCGTAGCGTGACAAATAAAAAAACTAAAATTAAGCGCATAAAAATATGAGCAAAAAAATTCTCATCGTCGAAGACGAAATCCAATTAGTACAAGCTTTGAGTATCAAGCTGAAGGAAGCCGGTTTCGAGGTTTTAGCCGCCTACGACGGCATCCAAGGCTTGGACTTGGCCGAAAAGCACCGGCCAGATCTCATCCTTTGCGATATCAAGATGCCGAAGATGGACGGTCTGACCATGCTGGAAAAAATCCGCGCCGCCAACTGGGGCAATGACATCATAGTCATGATGCTGTCAAATTCCGGCAGTAAGGAAAAGATCTCGGCCGCTTTGACCAATTGGGTGGCCCGCTATTTCGTCAAAAGCGACTGGGATTTGGAGAAAATCGTCGCCGAAATCAAGAAGGTTCTGCCGTGATTTACAAATTTTTTATTTTGTGTAATCATATAGAATCGATAAAAACGCCCGGGTGGTGAAATTGGTAGACACGCAGCGTTCAGGGCGCTGTGGGAGCAATCCCATGGGGGTTCAAATCCCCCCTCGGGCACCGTTCTGGTTCATTAATAAACAATATCATCCATCAATCTATACGAGGAGTAGTTCTATGATTTCAGAGATTCCCGAACAACCCTATTTTCTGTCCTCAGGTCGATATGAGGGTCAGGCAGTCGAAACTCTTATTTTTCAGGATCCGGCCGCCGCGATCAGTTTGCTAAGATCGCCGGATTGCGCTTTAGTCTCACATCTCAATTTTTTGTTCAGCGCCGGTGAAAATCTGCCAACCATACCTTATTGTTTTTGCGGCCGGCATAAAGTTGTTCAATTTACCATTAAAAATGGGAAGGCCAGATACGATATGATGTGTTGCGCCGATTTTCATTGTTCGACCAAGCTGATCAATCGGACCCATGCAGCGAATAATCATGATGAACAGGGAATTATTTATCCGATCAGCTTAAGGACTCTATGCCTTTTAAGTAATCGTCCGCCCGAACAGCAGCAGGCCGCCAAATTCATGAAGAATATCATTGGCTTGTCCCGGCACGCCAACCCCAAACAAATTTTGGCGCTATTCGCAGATCACTATCAAAACAGTATAAGCATCAAAAAATAATCAATCAACTAATTTGGAGGTTAACCATGAAAAGTAACGGAGCGGCATCGTCGACGCCTCAGGCGCCCTTCTATTTTCCCGATCTTAAGCATTTAGGAATGTTTGCCGGAAAGTGTTTGGATGTTTTAGCCCTGACCGAACCGAAAATTTTTACCGCGATCAAGAAATTTGATTGCTGCCCGGAAGCCCTGCAGCATTTAGATTTCATCTCCGCGGCCGGCGAAAACCTACCAGTCAAATCGATTTGTACTTATTGCGGCCATCCGGCGCAATTCGTCGCTTTTACGGCTCTGGGCAAATTATGGTGCTGCGCTGATAAAGACTGTCTTGACGTACTGCAAGATCAATACAAAGAACATTCTCTCTATGATTTAAAACTCTCTTCGGTGTATATGTTCGAAGAAGACTACCAAAAGGAATTCTTGACTATCCTCCGGCTGGTCTGCGGTTTGCCGCAGAATCTGAAGCCGGGAACCGCTTTCCAATTCTGGAAAGACAGTTATCAAAAAAGTTTAGTTTCAGCCTAATTTCGCGCGATTAAACCCACCTTAAGACGTTATTCTACGTCTCGTGTGTGTAACCCCGCTGGTTGTTACGGCGGGGTTTTAAATGGTCGTTTGGCTCAGCTGGTTAGAGCGCCGCGTTCACATCGCGGAGGTCAGTGGTTCGAATCCACTAACGACCACCATTGAAAAATGGCCCCAGAGGCCATTTTTTATTTGGTTAGATATTATTATTCATTGGGAGCAGGCGGCGACTTGATCGGCGCCGGCGGCGATTCGACAGGTTTATATTTCCGGTTCCGCCAGCCAAGTAGCCTTGATAAATTCCTGGAGCGGTCCGCTGATCCGTTGGGACATGAGGCGGCGTCTATCCTCTTCCGGCAAACTGGCCAATGGTCGGCCGCTTTTTGGGTCGATTTGCAATGATTCAAGCGGGTAGCCAGCCATGATACTGTCACTTTGCCGGCTAACGAAAGTTCGCTCGGAATTCACGGTCGTTTCCCAATACTGGCCGTCCGGTCTGGCCAGGCAAATAGCATACTCCCAACGCCCTTTGATTTCGCCGCCGTAGCGGTCGATCAAATCGCGATAATATTCCAGTATTTCGTTATCGCTCGGCCGGTCTATCCGTCCCTTGATGCGGCGGACATTCTGGCCCGGCTGCTCGTCAGCCGGCAGGTCCGGGAAATATAAGGCGTTGTCCATTGATAGGACCGCGTCGTTAAGGAAACGGGCATAGGTCAAAGCTTTTTTCCTGGCGTTAATCTGGTTGGTTTCGCCGTCTTCTATCACTTCCGGCAGATCTTCAGGCATGACCGCTTCTAAGCCTAAAGGACGGAGCGCGTCCCGCATTTGTGCGAATTTAGCCTGGTTTTTGGTACCAATAATGATTTGGCGCATATTATCCATATTGTAGCATATTTTTGGGCGCCCTGCCGGCCGGGTTTAATTATTTGTCATTTTCCGGCGCAAATAAAAAAAGCAGGGGATAGATTTACCCTGCTTGTACTGATTAAACGTAATTTACAATTTTAAGTTCTTCCAGACTAACATTGAAGAGCGCCATGTTGAAGGCTTCTTCAACTTTCAGATGATTCTGGCGGCCGTTTAGACCATTGTTTAATTCTTGTAGAGAATCATTAAAAGCCTGGTTGTTTTTCAGGCGTTCAACAATCACTTCTATCAATTTTAACATCCGGTTATTGTAATTTAGAAATTGATAGAAAATGTCCCTTTGTTCTCCGACCATAGCGGTGAGGTCGCTACGTAACGGATGGCAATCAAATTCGATAACTCCTTTCCAGCCGATGCGGTCAAGGTAGAGCATGATATTAATCATTTCTTCCTTGCCGGGCCCGAATAACAACGGGAAGTCATCATCGAACTGCCCGGGAATTTGACCGCCAACGTGTAAGAAGTTTAATTTGCCCATCCATGCCGCTTGCATGATTTCCAAGAACGGGGATTGATTGCCCATGCTGCTATGTTGCGGTACTTCCGGATTGACACCCCAGAAGTCTGGATATTTCAAACGGTCAATAAAGGCGATCGCGGAGCCGACCAGTGGCAGGTACATATAGCCGCGCGGTTCATTTACTTTTGGCTCAATAGTTGCGGCTTTAATGGAATAGTTTTTTGAAATACATTCTTCACTGATGCCGTTTAAGGCTTCCCGCAGCCAGGAGTATGGGCAGTTATCAAGATCGGTATTGACTGTAGGCGGAGATTCGAAACCGTCTCTAGCCACCCAGTAGGTAGCCATGGTAGCGCCAAGTTGATTACCGATCCAGGCGCAGCGTTTGGCTTTTTCCTGAGCTAGTTTACGAATTTCAGGATTACGGTTAGTAAATCCACCCGCGGTGAACACCGGATGGCCATGCAGAGAACAGGTCGCCATATGCATGGGCAGATCCCATTTCGTCATAGTCGTTTTGATTTCCGATATTTTTTCGTGGATGGGATCATTGGGATCAAGATAATCCAAAGGCTTCATCGGGTCGTAATCTACTAAATCATCATCGTGGGCCGAAAACATGTCGATTGCGCCCGCTTGTTTAGCTTCTCCTAATAAATTAAGACCCTCGATAGCTGATAACCCTTTTAATACTGGCCCGCCGAACGGATCGCTGCCTCGATAGCGAACTGTCCATAAAGCGCCTGATCTTAGTGCCATAAGCACCTCCTTCGTTTAGTGATTATTTTCCTCTTTTAAGAGGCATTGTTTAAGAACTGCATAACCTTTGATAATACTAAAAATTAGTAAAATAGTCAATAAATTGAGTGATATCCCACCATATAAGCTATTTTAAGATTAAAATGATTTTTTTGGCGAAATATGCTAAAATAAAGCTATAATCAATTAACTCGCCAAGTATATGAAATTTATCATCCGTTTCATTATTAATATTTTATTTCTATTATTAGCTCCGTTTATCATTAGCGGCGTGGTTGTTTCCGGTCTCTGGGCCGCTTTAGTCACCGCCATTATCTTAGGACTGATCAATGCGGTTATCCGGCCAATCCTGGTTATTCTGACTTTACCGATAAATATTCTGACTCTTGGCCTGTTTACCCTGATAATTAACGGTTTGCTGGTCCTCTTGGCAGCCAGTATCGTTCAGGGTTTCAGAGTCGATGGCCTGTGGACCGCGATTTGGCTGTCGCTCTGGCTCTGGCTGGGGGCTTGGCTCAGCAACACCCTGATCCACGACCGCCAGCCCGCCGTCCGCTAGCCAGTGCGTATAATGAATAGGAGGACACTCCGTCTTATTCATTAATTTTTAATCATATGGTTACTGACATAAATATCCGCGACTTCCGTCAGCCGGAGCAGGAAATCAACCCCCTGATTCTTAAGCGCTGGTCGCCACGGGCTTTAAGCGGCGGAACCTTATCAGACGAAGAGCTGATGGCACTGTTCGAAGCGGCCAAATGGGCGCCCTCGTCTTCCAATAGCCAGCCTTGGCGCTTCATTTATGCCAAGAATCAAACGCCGCATTGGGATAAGTTATTTTCCTTGCTGGGCGAATTCAACCAGGCTTGGACCAAGCGGGCAGCCGTCTTGGTACTTGTGTTATCCCGGCAAAAATCAGAGGCTAGCGGCCGTTTTGACCAGACCGCCAGCTTTTCCGCCGGCGCCGCCTGGGAAAACTTAGCCTTAGAAGCGACCAGCCGCGGCCTGATCGCCCATGGCATGTCCGGTTTCGATTATGAGCGCGCCAAGACCGAGTTGGCTATAAGAGATGACTATAAGGTAGAAGCGATGATCGCTATCGGCCGGCCGGGAAACAAGGAAGACCTGAGCGACGCCCTGCAGGCTCGGGAAACGCCATCCGGCCGCAAGCCGCTTCGCGAACTGGTCAGCGAAGGGGAATTCAAATTTTGAGCTATGCCTAAGCGGCAGATTATCAAACTGGCGAAGAGGGATATAGATAAAGCGGTCATCCGCGGTCTTAAAGGTTCGGCTTGGCAGGCTAAGTCGGCCGGGACGACCAAAGAGCGGGTGCACTTGAACGCTAAGTTGAAACAGCCGCGCCATAAGGAGAATCTGGTCGCTTTGGCCGAAGCATCCCCGTCTTCTCGCTAATTTTTAAATTGAGCATATGAGCCACATTGAGTATTTACCGGGGTTAGAAGTCGGCGACAAGATTCCGGTCGAGGAGAAATTGCCGAGGCCGGAAACTTATTTGCCGGTTTTAAAGCAGGCTTTGTCCAAGCAGGCCGGGCGCTTGAACGGTGAATATGGCGAATTCGTCAATGTTTTAGGCCAGATCAAGATCAGCGGCCCGGAGACCGATACCGACCGCCAAGCCGTCTATATGCGGGAAGCAGAATGGGCGCAGGCGGAGGAAAAGACTCTGGGCGCTTGGCTGGCCGCCCGCGAAAAGAATCCGGCCAACATCACGGAGATCGCCCTGGATCTCTTGTTTGATAAGATCTTGGGAGACCAGTTCGTCGTCGTCCGCGCTTCTAACTATGACGATTATGAAAATGGAGCCGATCAGTTGATCATTGATAAGGAAACGGGCGCCGTAGTCTGCGGCATTGACGACGTCATTGATAACCTGGGCGCCCAAAGCGATAAGCTTAAAGACAAGAAAATCGGGCGCAAGATGGCCGCCGGCGGCGCCCAGATCAAATACGGGGCGACTATCCAGAACGGCAAATTAATCCGCGCCAGTTTGTCCAACCTGCCGATTTTCTATTTTTCTCTGGATAATAAAGCATTGAATAGCTTATTGGCTGGCTTGAGCGCGGGGACGGCCGGACCGGGTCCGGCAGAACAAGCCGTCTTTGACCAATTGATTTCTTCCTTAGCCGAACAAGCCCATAATTTTTCTCAAGACCGGCGTCTTGATGGCCGCCTGCAGGCGAACCTCTTGAAATTTCAACCGTCACTGGATAAGATGTTGGCGAAGACCGCGACGCCGGCCCGGAAGCAGGTAGCTTAAGGCTAAACTTAACCATATAAAAACCTTAATTATGACCCCTATTTTTTTATACAATACCCTCTCGCGGAAAAAAGAAGAGTTCCGGCCGGCCAAAGCGGGGGAAGTCGGCCTCTATACTTGCGGTCCGACCGTTTATAACTTCGCTCATATCGGCAACCTGCGGACCTATCTGTTTGAGGATTTTTTGAAACGGACTTTAGAGTATAACGGTTATCGGGTGAAGCAGGTCATGAATATCACCGATGTCGGCCACCTGACCGGCGATATGGACATGGGCGAGGATAAGATGGAGGCAGGCGCGGCGCGGGAAGGGAAAAGCGCCTGGGATATCGCCGCTTTCTATACCGAATCTTTTAAGCGTGATCTGGCGGTTTTGAATATCGAGGCGCCGCAGATCTGGTGCCGGGCGACGGACAATATTCCCGAGCAGATTGCCCTGGTTAAGGCCCTAGAAAAAAAGGGCTATACTTATCGCACCTCCGACGGCATTTATTTTGATACGTCCAAGATCAGGGATTACAACAAACTGAGCCATTTGCCGCTGGCTGAATTGAAGGAAGGAGCGCGGGTGGAAAAGAATCCAGAGAAACGGAATCCGACCGATTTCGCCTTATGGAAATTCTCGCCAGCCGGCGCCAAACGCCAGATGGAGTGGGCTTCGCCCTGGGGTGTCGGCTTTCCGGGCTGGCACATCGAGTGTTCGGCCATGAGCCTGAAATTCCTGGGTGATCAGCTGGACATTCATTGCGGCGGCGTGGATCATATCAATGTCCACCATACCAACGAAATCGCGCAAAGCGAGGCCGCGACCGAGCAGAAGTTTTTCAACTACTGGCTGCACGGCGCTTTCTTGAATATCGCCGGCGGCAAGAAGATGGCCAAGAGCGGCAATAATTTTCTGACTCTGGAAAACGCTTTTATTAAGCCGGGCGTCAACCCTTTGGCTTATCGTTACGCCGCGTTGCAGACCCATTACCGCAAGCCGATGGAATACAGCGAAGACGCGATTAGTTCGGCGCGAAACGGTTTGGCCGGACTGTATAACCAAGTGAGCAGTCTCGGCGAATATGATCAAGATCAGAAAAAATGGAAATGGCCCCAGGGTCGGATCGACGAGCATTACCGGCATTTGTTTTTGCTGGCCGTTAATGACGATCTGAATATGCCGCAAGCCTTAGCCGTCGCCCACGAAATGTTAAAATCTGATCTGAGCAATCCGGACAAATTAGCGACCATCCTGGATTTTGACCGGGTTTTAGGGTTGAAATTAGAACCCGCGCCCGTCGCGGTCAGTGCTGAGATCCAAAAATTGATCGATGAGCGCCAGGCGGCTCGGGCGGAGCGCAATTGGACGGAGGCCGACCGCTTGCGCCAGGAAATAGAACGAGCCGGCTACGCCGTAGAGGACGGGCCGGAGGGGGTTCGGATCAGCAAAGCCTAGCTGGTTTATGAGGAATAAGACCATGGACATCATGCTTGCCCTGGGGATCATTTTCGTCGTCATGGGTCACAGCTATCAGCCGCCGGTGTTGCGTCCCTGGGCTTACACCTTTCAAGTCGCGTTGTTCTTTTTTATCTCCGGTTACTTCTTTGTCGCTCAGGACAGCATCAGAGCGAAAGGCTTATGGACGGCGAAAAAGTTCAGACATTTGCTTATTCCTTATTTTATCTTCAATCTCTTCTTCTGCCTGTTGACCATGATCTTAGCCAATTATGGCCTTAATCCGAAAGGAGATGCCAGTTGGTTCGGATTTTTTATCCGGCCGTTCTTGGACGGGCACCAATATCCTTTGTTCTTAGCGGCTTGGTTCGTGCCGCAGCTTTTTTTGGTCCATATTTTGGCGCAATGGTTGATTCCGAGAAATCGCCGCCCGGCTTTATTCATCCTGCTGGCTGTCAGCTCGGTTATCGCTTTTTTATTTTTTTATTTGCCCGGAGAACCGTCCGGTCCGACATTGGTGTTTTTCCGAAGCGCTTTCGCCCTGAGCGTTTATCTCTGGGGAGCGGTCTTTAAAATTTACGAAGAGGCCGCCAGGTCTTTTCTGGTCAGCCCCTTTTGGCTGCTAGCCGTCTATTCCTGCTATCTGGTTTTGGAGCTGCTCCAAGGCGATTTCAGCTATTCCTTAGTTTTTCTCCAGTTCAACGGCGGCCCGGCAATTACGTTTTTAGGAACTTTCTCGGCCATCCTCCTGATTTATATCAGTAGTGATTATCTGGCCAGATTTTTGCGGCCGGATAATTTCGTCTACCAAATCGGACGGCATACTTTCAGCATCATGTCCCTGCATCTGCTGGTGTTCTGGCTGATCAACCTGGCCCTCTTGGTTTTCGGATCGGTTCCAATTTCGGTCTTATCTCGGCGCTTGATTTTTCTGGCTCAGCCGCAGCTGTGGTGGGTCTATCTCGGTTTAGGAGTGGTCCTACCGGTTTTATCGGCCGTAGCGTACGAGAAGGTGAGCCATGAATTTATATTTAAATCAAAAAATATATAAAGAAGAATTTTTGGGATAAATTAAGAACGGGAAAGCGGCCGATCCTGGCGCTCGCGCCCATGGCCGGCTTCACGGATGCCGCTTTCCGCCAGGTCTGCAAAAGTTACGGGGCGGATGTTTTATATAGCGAGATGGCTTCGGCGACTGCTTTGTTCTATAGCGGTTTGGATCGCGTCGCTTCGGCGAAACCGACGCGAACCGGGCGGGCGGCGAGGAGAGCGGAAGCTAATGCTACCTTGGAACTGTTGAAATTCAACCGAACCAAGGAAAGATACTATGTGGTCCAGCTGTTCGGCGCCGAACCGGCGCATTTTGCCGCCGCCGCCCGCATCATCACCAGTCGAATAAAGCCGGACGGCCTGGATATCAATTTCGGCTGTCCGGTACCGAAAATTGTCCGGCAGGGAGCCGGCGCGGGACTGATGAAAGACCTGAAGCGGTCGCGAGCCGCTATTGAGGCGGTCCTGTCCAATACCCAGTTGCCGGTTTCCGTAAAGATCAGAACCAAGGCCGGCGCCGTCGAAGCTGTTGATTTCGTAAAAAATATCGCCGATTTGCCGATCGCCGCCTTGATGATCCACGGCCGGAGCCTGAGCCAGGGCTTTGCCGGAAAACCGGATTGGACTTTAGCCAAAGAAGCCGGCCGGCGATTTTCCGGCATCTTCTTGGTTAATGGCGGTATTAACAGTCTGGCGGACGCGAGGTACGCCCTTCAGGCAACCGGCGCGGACGGGTTGGGCTTGGCGCGCGGCGTATTAGGACGGCCCTGGCTGTTCAAAGAGATCAAATCTGACCGGGCAATCGATCTGCGGCCGCGGCAGATTTTTCAGATCGCTCTCCGGCAGGCGGCCATGGAAGAGCGGCAGAAAGGCGAGAGCGGCATTATCGAATTTAGGAAGCATCTGGTCTGGTATATGCAGGGTCTGCCCGGCGCGGCTAAGTTGCGGGCCCAGCTAGTGCAGGTCAAAAGCCTGGCGGAAATTAAAAAAATTTTTCAATCATTTTTGGACTATTAATCTAACTGATAATATATGGCCGATATTTTAAACATCGTCGATGAACAGGATCGGGTCATCGGGCAGGAAACCAGGGAAGATATCCATCGCCACGGATTGCTGCATCGCGAGATCCATGTATATTTTCTCACGCCCGGCGGAGGCATGATCTTCCAGCATCGGGCTAAGGATAAGGATACGTTTCCCGATCTGCTGGATGTGGCGGTTGGCGGCCATGTCGAAATCGGCGAAAGCTATGAAGCGGCGGCGCTCAAAGAGACTGCGGAAGAAACCGGCGTCAACTTGGCTATTGCCGATTTGACCTTGATCGGAAAGGCCAGGGAAGATACGCCCGACCCGGCGACCGGCAAGCTGAACCGAGTTTTTAATACCTGCTACCTCTATATTTATTCCGGCGCCTTGTCCGATCTGCGGCCGGAAGCCGGGAAGGCGCAGGGTTTTGTGGTTTATCCGCTGGACCGTTTAGCCAAACTGACGGATGAAGAAAAAGCGCGTTTCATTCCGGCGGTATTGGATTATATTAATCGGACTGATTGGTTAAAATTTCTAAGTAATAAGTAAATTATGAAGATAACCATTATTGGCAGTTCGTCATTTGCTAAAGAAATGACTGAGTATCAGCAAAAACTGATTAATTTAGGCCATGAGGTTAACCTACATGAGCATTATATAGAGCTCGCGCAAGGAGTTAGGCCTGATTTAACAGCCAGGATCCATAAGGAACACGCTAAACTAAAGATGGAAAATGATTATATCCGTTACCATTATCACGAAATCGTATCCAGCGATGCAGTTTTAGTTCTTAATTTTGATCGCAAGGGTATTGCCAATTATATCGGAGGCAATACTTTAATGGAATTAGGTTTTGCTCATGTGCATAATAAGAAGATTTTTTTATTAAACCCTATTCCAGAGATCAGCTATAAAGATGAGATCGAGGCCGTCGCCCCCGTGGTTATTAATGGTGATTTATCGTTAATCGTATAATGAAATATATGACTTTATATATCAATACCGCTAGTCATGATAAAATAATCATCGCTTTGCGAAGCGGCGCGAAGACGGTTGCCCGGCGAGAATTCAGCGCGCCGCGACAGCAGGCCGAGAAATTAGTGCCGGCCATAGCCGCTCTGCTGCGAACGCGTCGTTTGGCCCTGGCTGATTTGCGGCAGATAATGGTAGCCAATTACGGCGGCAGCTTCACGTCTTTGCGCATCGGAGTAATTACCGCTAACGCCCTGGCTTATGCTTTGAATATTCCGGTGGTTCCGGAGACCGGCGCTCCTAAAAAAATCAAAAAATTCGGTCGCCATTCGATCGTCGAACCGATTTATGACCGCGAACCTAATATCGGCAAGACGCAAAAAACAATGGATAAAGGGAGAAAAGGCAGGGGATAGCCGCTGTGTATTAATTGTTGAAAACTTTTAGACATTTTTGACAAATCGTTTCTATTTGTAAAGGCCACTTGTTGATAAGTGGTTTTTTAGTAGTTTTTTTGGCTTATTTATCTTAAAAGATTAGAGTTGACCCTAGGTGATATGTGGTGTATAATAAAACTTGTAAGGTGAAATGTGGGGAATTAAGGTGAAACTTTGCTTGTCATCTCCTTAGACCCCGATTGACGCCAGCGCCTATGTTTATCGGTGAATACAATCACAACCTGGATGACAAGGGTCGTTTGGCCATACCGGCCAAATTCCGCGCCATCCTGAATAAAGGAGCAGTCGTGACCAAAGGTTTGGACAACTGCTTATTTTTGTATTCCAAAGAACAGTTCGAAAAGATCGCCAAGAACCTGGCGGCCCTGCCTATCAGTCAGTCTAAAGCCCGGGCCTTTACCCGGCATATGCTGGCCGGCGCCATGGATGTGGAATTCGATAATCAGGGACGAGTGACTCTGCCGGAGTACCTGCGGAAATTTTCCGGGCTGAGGAAGAGCGTCATCGTCGCCGGCTTGTACAATCATCTGGAAATTTGGAATGAGGAAGCCTGGGCTCAGTATAAGGCGGAAGCCGACAGGAACAGCAATGCGATAGCGGAAGAGATGGGCGACTTGGGCATCTGATATGCCGTACGAACATATTCCGGTCATGCGGCGCGAAGTTCTATCCTATTTGCAGCCGCGGCCGGGACAGAAATTCATTGATTGCACTTTGGGCGGCGCCGGTTATACCTTGGCTTTGGCGGAACAAGTCGGCCAGACCGGGCAAGTCATCGGCATTGATCTGGATCCGGCGGCCATTGAACACGCCCGCGCCGAGCTGCAGGAGAAAAATTTATCAAATGTCGTTCTAGTTCAGGATAATTTTAAAAATTTAAAAGAGATCGTAGCCAGCCAGGGTCTGGCGGACAGCCGGTTCGACGGCATCGTCTTCGACCTTGGCCTGTCTTCGGCCCAGCTGGCCGATACCAGTCGCGGCTTTTCCTTCCAGGGCGAGCGGCCGCTCGAGATGACTTTCGGTCCGGCGAATCGCCAGTCTACGGCCGCCATCGTCAGTCAGTATCCGCTGCCGGAATTGACCAGGATTTTCCGGGAATATGGCGAAGAGCGCTGGGCTTACCAGATTGCCAAGGCCATAGTGAACGCGCGCCGCGAGCAAACCATCCGGACGACGGCCGAACTGGTGAAAATTATTGAGTCGGTCGTCCCTTTCCGTTTTCGGACGCGCCTGCATCCGGCTACTCGTATTTTCCAGGCTTTACGGATGGAAACCAATGCTGAACTTGATGCCTTGGCCGCGGCCTTGCCCCAGGCCGTCGAACTGCTGAAGCCGCAAGGCCGGCTTACGATCATTTCCTTCCACAGCGGGGAAGACCGGATCGTCAAGCGGTTCTTCAAATCAACCAGCGGCTTGCAGATTCTGACCAAGCGTCCAGACATTCCGACCGACCAAGAAACTGCCGCTAACCCTCGCGCCCGGAGCGCCAAGCTCCGCGCGGCGGCTAAAATCTAGATAACTTTTAATTTAAATAGTCAGTCTAAATACCCTCCGGGGTCCGTCCGTATGACCAAGATCGTCAATGGCCAGGCCGTCGCGCTTAATTCGCCGGCTCGCAGCCAGCGCATTAATTTGAAATATTGCAACCTAGGATTAGGAGCTCTGATCGCGATTGCCGGCTTCCTTTATTTGCTTAATATCAACGATTTGACGGTCCTGGGCTTTACCCTGCGGGACTTAAAGACCCAGGCGGCCGCTTTGTCCAGCGCTAATCTGGAATATCAAGAAGCGGTCAATACGGCCCAATCGTATTATTCGCTCAGCGCCCGGACCAAGAATCTGAACATGGTGGCGGTCGGAGACGTGGAATATCTGACCATGGCCGCCCCGGTCGCCATGGCCCGGTAATAAATCTACAGCGGTTGTTCCAAGTTATTACTACTTATGTGGCGTAATGCGCAAACTGGCTCCCGGCCGGAAAAAAACCGAGTTAGCCTTAGTCGCTGGCGTTTGGTCGTAGCGATTATTTTTTTATTTGCCGGCGCGATCGTCTATAAATTGTTCAATCTGCAGATCAAGGAGTGTGATCTCTACACCGCCATGGCCGCCGGCCAGCAGCAGGTTTCCAGCCGGCTGAAGCCTGAGCGCGGCAAGATTTACTTTACGGAGAATATCAATAATCAGGAAAAGCTCTATCCGATCGCCACCAATAAGGATTTCGCGGTCCTCTACGCCATTCCCAAGGACGTGGCCGATCCGGCCGCTCTGGCCGAGCGGTTATATGAATATTTCGACCGTCCCCGCCTGGAAGAAGAATTAAAGAAGACGGCCAGCACGACGCCGCCCGTCATCGCGACCGGCACCAAGGAGGCGCTCGTGGCCGGCTATTTGAAACGTCTGGACCGGCCCGGCGACCTTTATGAACCCTTAGATAGCAAGAAGCTGGATATTGACGGCCTCCTGAATTTTTATGCCTATCTGGCCAACACCAGCTCGACGCCGGTCAGCGCCGCGGATCTGGCTCTGAGCAATTACCAGGTAGTCTATAAGAACATGACGGGAACGCCGGCCCTGAAGATTCCCGGCCTGGATTTCAATCTTGAAAACCTTCGCTATTATCCGGAAAACGAAATCGGTTCGCAACTCCTGGGCTTTGTCAGTTATGCGGACGGCGTCGGCCAGGGCAAATACGGCCTGGAAGAATTTTTTAATGACGAACTGTTCGGACAGTACGGTTCGGTCAAATCGGAAAAAGGGGCGAAGTCCGACCTGATTATCGTCAACGACCGCGAATACGTCAAACCGGTGCCCGGCACCGACTTGGTCCTGACCGTTGACCGCAATGTTGAATTCACCGCCTGCGCCAAACTAAAAGAAGCGGTCAAGAAGCACGGAGCGACCGGCGGTTCGGTCATCGTCATGAATCCGCAGACCGGCGCGATCATCGCCATGTGCTCGGTGCCGGATTTCAACCCCAATGATTTTCAGGCCGTCAAGGATATCAGCGTCTTCAAGAATCCGGCCGTACTGGACCAATACGAACCGGGTTCGGTTTTCAAGACCGTAACCATGTCCATCGCCCTGGATCAGGGTAAAGTGACGCCGGCGACCACCTATAACGACCCCGGCGAAATCATGATCAGCGGCTGGAACAAGCCCATTCGCAACTCGGACTATGCCACGCACGGCCCGCATGGCGTAGTCGATATGAATACGGTCCTGGGGTATTCCCTCAATACCGGCGCGATCTTCGCCATGCGCCAAGTCGGACCGAAAGTTTTTGCGGATTACGTGAAGAATTACGGTTTCGGCGAAAAGACCGGCATCGAGCTGGGCGCGGAATCGAGCGGCAGCATCAGCAACCTTTTGGGCAATAAAGTCAAGGAGATTGACGCCGCCACCGCCTCCTTCGGGCAAGGTCTCGCCGCCACGCCGCTCCAGATGCTCATGCCCTATCAGGCGATCGCCAACCGCGGCATCCTGATGAAGCCTTATATCGTCAAAGCGATGATCAAGAACGGCCGGCGGGAAGAGATCCTGCCGAAGCAAGTCGGCCGGGTCATCAGCGAGAAGACCGCGGCGACCGTTGCCGCCATGCTGGTCAACGTCGTCGAGCTCGGGCATGCCAAGCGCGCTTATATCAACGGCTATTATGTCGGCGGTAAGACCGGCACGGCCCAGGTGGCCGCCCAGGGCGGCTATAGCCAGGACAAATATATCCATACTTTTGTCGGCATCGCCCCTATCGACCATCCGGCTTTCGTCATGCTGGCCAAGATCAACGATCCCAAAGACGTCCAGTATGCGGAAGGGTCGGCCTTGCCGCTGTGGACCGAGATCGCCGATTTCATGCTGAAATATTACCAAGTGCCGAAGACCAGGAATTAGCCTGTTTTAAATTACTCCGGCCCTATGCGCCAGCTTATCAAATTAAAACTGAAGATCCTGGCCCGGCTGATAGTCAAGCGCTACCAGCCGACTATTGTCGCGGTTACCGGCTCTATCGGCAAGACCAGCGCCAAGGCGGCGATCGGCCGGGTGTTGCGGGATAAGTTCCGGGTCCGGGTCAGTCCGCAGAATTATAATAATGAATTCGGCTTGCCGCTCTCGATCATCGGAGCGGTTTCGCCCGGTCATAATTGGCTGGGCTGGGTGCGGGTGTGCTGGCGAGCCGTCGGCTTGTTGCTTTTTAAAGACCCGACCTATCCGCAGGTCCTGGTCCTGGAAATGGGCGTGGACCGACCAGGCGATTTGGCCTATCTGGTTAAAATCGCGCCGCCTGACGTCGCCCTGGTGACCAATGTCAGCCATTCCCACATCGAATATTTCGGCAGCTTGGATGACATCCAAACGGAAAAGCAGACCCTGGTCGAGCAGGTTAATAATAAAGGCCTGGTCATCTTGAATTACGACAACGAGGCGACTCGCGAGATGGCCTCGGCCAGCCGCGCCCGCGTCCTGACTTATGGCTTGCGGACGGGCGCCGATTTACAGGCGCAGGACCTGGTTTTCAATTTTACCAAAGGCAATTACGAACTTGCCGGATTGCACTGCAAGCTCGGCTATAACGGCGTGACCGTGCCCTTGTTCATGGATAATGTCATGACGGAGGGAGCGCTCTATGCTGCCTTGGCGGCGACCGCGGTCGGCTTGCATTTCCAGCTCAACTTAGTCGATATCGTCGGCAGCCTGCGCGATTTCGTTTTGCCGCCCGGGCGGATGAACGTTCTGCCGGGCATCAAGCATACCTTCATCATCGACGATACTTATAATTCTTCGCCGGAAGCGGCCGCTGCCGCCTTGGACATCCTGGGCCGGATCAAGATCGAGACCGGAGCCCATAAATACGCCATCTTGGGCGAGATGCTGGAATTAGGAGTCTATACGGAAACCGGCCATCGCGCCGTCGGCGAGCAAGTGGCGAAGAGCGGTATCGATGGACTCATCGCTGTCGGCGAGAAAGCGCGTGACATCATCCGCGGCGCGACCGAAGCCGGTCTGGCCGATGATTTTATTTTCTATTTCGATAAGCCGCAGGAAGTCGGCAAGTTCCTGTCCAACCGCATCAAGGCCGGCGACATTATCCTGATCAAGGCTTCTGCCGCCGTGCGCCTGGAGCGCCTGGTCAAGGAAATCATGGCCGAACCGGACCGGGCGGCGCAGCTGCTGGTCAGGCAGGAGGCGGAGTGGCAAGATCGGTGAGAGCCAAAATAGATAATTGTTAAATTGAAGACATAGATAAAAAGGCCGCTTCTTCTAGGATCGGTCTTTGTTTGATTTGTAGTAACTATTATTGCCTTATTTCTTGATTTATGGCAGTATGTAAGGTTAAGATTTATAGCAGTTATTTAACAATCTATATTATTGGGTCTACATATAAATTCAATTAACATCATTTCTTCACTAAACAAAGGGGTTCTTATGGATCTTCAGTATCTTATTAGTCTTAAACCAGATGATTTCAATAATCGAGATGTCTCGATGGAAGAAATTCTGGAATGGTTCCAAATTTGCCGGGCTTATTGGCAACATAGCGGCGATCCTAACGATCCGCACGTCATGTTAACTTCCGGCAAGCACAGTAACGGTTTTTTTGATTGTTTAAGAGTGTTGCAATATCTGAATCTATCCGATATCCTTGCCAATCAACTGGCCAGAAAAATCAGAGTAGCCTGCGGCGGCGTTAAGGCGGACTATGTTATTGGTTCACCTATGGCCGGCATAACCTTTGCTCATGATGTGGCCAGAGCTTTAGGCGCAACTTGCAATATGTTTACTGAAAAAGATGGCGACGCCATGACTTTTAACAGAATCGCTATACCGCCTAATAGTCTGGTGCTGCAGGTAGAAGAATTAATTACAACTCGTAAGACCACAAATGCCGTTCAAAATGGGATTGATTCTGATAATCCCGATGCCGTAGTTTGGCTGCCGGTTATTGGTAGTTTAGTTTATCGCCCTGCTAAGTTTAATGATAGTAGTGAACAGGGCGGTCGGACTATTATTTCTTTGATTGCCAAAGAGATTTGGTCTGTAAAACCAGAAGAATGCCCTCTGTGCGCCTCTGGTTCAAAAATAATATCTAAACCCAAGAAAAACTGGGCAGCATTAACCGGCAAAAATTAAATAATAATTTTTATCAATTTATTAGTTAAGGAGTTATCTAATGATGACAAAACATAATTTCGTGGAATTAGCCGAAATACAGAAAGAACAAAAAACTTCGTATTGCGCCGGTTTAGATGTCCATCCCTTCGGTAGTTATTCAGATAATATTAATGTCTATGGATCAGTAATTCAAACAGCGGACGAGTTAAAGGCGGGGAAAGTAGCACGAGACTGGTATCGTTCAATACTGAATTTGCTAACACATAAGGTAATAAGCATGAATCAAAATGATGATTTTTCATATTTATTATCTTGTATTGAATGTTACCTAATCAGAGTTATCGATATCTTGGTAAATTTTTGCAACATCCGTGTTTTTAAACCTCAGGTCGCCTTTTACGAACAATTCGGTCCATCCGGGATGTTTCTTTTATCTAGGATAAACCAGTATATCAAGGCTTTGGCTAGAGAGAAAGGGATAAGATTAATTGTAATTTTAGATTGTAAGCGCGGCGATATTGATACGACTCAGGCCGCCTACCTTACGGGTCTCCTTGGGAACTTAAAAGATCACTGGGGGATTGATTATTCGCCATTCGATTTCGATATTATCAATGTTACACCTTGGATGGGGAGAGATGTCTTAGTATTAGGCGGCGTTGAAAAACCAGGCTTAGGCTTGAAGCTAATGCAGCAAGGCAAAGGCATAATAGCGGTCAATAAAACTTCAAATCCTTCAGGTCCGGATTATCAGGAATTGCATACTCTGGGAACCGATGGGTCGACTTTGCAGATGTTGAATGTCTCTGATATGTACAATATTAGCCAGTCTTACGATTTAGAATATGATGGTTTATCCTCAATTGGTTTAGTGGTCGGCTCTACCCATCAGTGTGATGGCGGTATTCGGTTAGCTTTCCCGTCTACGACTCTTCTTGTTCCCGGTTTTGGCGCTCAGGGAGGGAAATTCTCTTTGATTATGCCGGAACTTATCCGGACCGAAAAATGGAACGGACAAGGCGCAATATTTTCCTCCTCACGCGGCACGATGTATCCTTGGATGGAAAAATTAGGCGGCAGCGGCAAGGTGCATAATTTGGAAACTGATTTAATAAACGCTATAACTCAGTTTAGAGTAAACGAAAAAGCAGCCTATGAAACCAAAGAAGTGCAGGAAATGGGGATTATTTATCCTTTTGCAGCTTAAATTAACACGTATAAAATTAGTTATTTCATTAGAGAGGGTGAGATTTAATATAATCTCGCCTTTTTTTATAGTTTGAATCTGCTATAATACCAATATATGTCTATTCTCATCCTTGGCGGCCAAGGCAATCTCGGTACGCAACTAGCCAAAATTTTAAGCGTGGATTATGAGGTTTTGTCTTGGGACCGTGACGATTTAGACGTTTTGGATTTTCCGCTGTTAAAGGAAAAAATCCGGGCCGCCCGGCCGGAGCTGATCATCAACTGCGTCGCTTATAATGCCGTGGATAAATGCGAAAATAAGGACGAATATATGCTGGCGCGGCGCCTGAACGGGGAACTGCCCGGCGTTTTAGCCGATTTGGCTTTGGAGCAGGACTCTGTTCTGGTCCACTATTCTTCCGATTACGTCTTTAGCGGCACGGAGCAGAAGCAGGATTTCAAGGAGGATGAGACGCCGAATCCGATCAATAAATATGGGGAAAGCAAGGCGGCCGGTGAACGGGAAATGCTACGTCGCGCTGCCGACGGCCTGAAATATTATCTGATCCGGACTTCCAAGTTGTTCGGTCCTCGCGGCAACAGTCCGCAGGCCAAGCCCAGCTTCTTTGACATCATGCGGGATTTGGCGCAAGATAAGAAGGAGCTCACGGTCGTAAATGAAGAATTAAGCTGCTTTACCTATACGCCGGATCTGGCGGAAGCGACGAAGCGCTTATGGGAATTGGAAGTACCGTTCGGCATTTACCATCTAGCTAACGACGGTCCTTGCACCTGGTATGAAGCGGTCATGGAACTGCTCCGTTTATGCAAGATCAAAACCCCGGTCCGGGCGATCCGCAGCGAAAATCTCCAGCGCGCCGCCCGCCGGCCGAAATTCTCCGTTCTCCTGAATACGAAAGTCAAGAAACTGCGGCCTTGGAAGCTGGCGCTCCGGGAATATTTAAACGATTAATTTATCGATCCGCCCGGCGGGTCGTCCTAACACTATGAGAGGCATAATCTTATCCGGCGGTTCGGGCACGCGCCTCAGGCCGCTCACTAAAATCACGTCCAAGCAGCTGCTCCCGATTTATCACCGGCCGATGATCTATTATCCCTTGAATACCTTGATTAAGGCCGGCATCAAGGAAATCCTGATCATCGTCGCGCCGGAACGGGCCGGGGATTACCTGAATCTGCTCGGTTCCGGCAAGGAGTTCGGCGTGAAGTTCACCTATGAGATCCAGGACCACCCCGAAGGCATCGCCCAGGCTTTCCTGATCGGCGAAAATTTCATCGATAACGAAGACGTCGCGCTTATCTTAGGCGATAATATCTTCGAGGACGACTTTGCCGAAGATATCAAGAATTTCAAAAGCGGCGCCAAGATTTTCGCCAAAAAGGTGCCGGATCCGGAGCGTTTCGGCGTGGTCAAGTTCAATGAGCAGATGAAGGCCGAGCGCATCGTGGAAAAGCCTCAGGAATACCTCAGCAATTATGCGGTTACCGGTTTATACGTCTATGACCGGCGCGTCATAGAAGCGACCCGGAGCCTGCGGCCGTCCGGCCGCGGCGAACTGGAAATCACCGATGTTAACAACTGGTATCTGGCTCAAGGCGAGCTAGAGGTGGCGTTGGTCAAGGGCGAATGGCTGGATGCCGGCACTTTTGAAAGCCTGCTCCGGGCCCAGAATTTCGCCAAGGACAAATTAGCGGGCAAGATGGCGATTTAAATTTGTTTCCGTATTACTATGAAACTGGCCGTCGGCTTCATTACCTATAACGAAAGCAGCGCCGGCTATCTGGCGGATTTTTTGCCGAGCTTGGAAACGGCGCTCGGTTTTTTGTCGCCCGACGATTATCGGATTTACGTCTTTGACAATAGCACGCCGGACGATCGTTCGAACCGAAACATCTTGGAAAACTATAATGCCGGCGTAGCCGGCGTTGGACCTGATGCCGGCGCGGTTGCGCCGCGGCGTCCGTTACGAATAATGACGCAAGGCGGCAATCTCGGTTTCAGCCGCGCCTACAATCTACTGATCGAAGCCGCCCTGGCTGATCGGGCCCAATATTTTCTGATCGTCAATCCGGATACGCTTTGGGAAGCGGACGCGCTGGAAAAACTGGTTGCCGCTTTGGATAATGACGCCACCCTGGCGTCGGTCAGCCCGAAAATCCGGTGCTGGGATTTTGTGTCCCGACAAAAAACGACGGTCATCGATTCGCTCGGACTGTTGTTGGAACCGGGGCTGCGGTTTTTGGATTTGGGGCAGGGAGCGATTGACCGAGGCCAATTCGATCAAGCGCAAATTCTCGGTCCGTCCGGAGCGGCCGGCCTGTTCAGGTTAAGCGCCCTGGTTCGGGTGGCCATCGGCGATTCCCGCCATCCTCAATATTTCGATGAGCGGTTTTTTATGTACAAGGAAGATTGCGACCTGGCTTATCGTTTATTCTTGTTCGGCTTTGCTTCCGCCCTGGTTCCGGCTGCCGTTGTCTATCATGATCGGACCGCCGCGGCTTCCGGCCGCGGACTGTGGCATTTATGGCGCGACCGGGGAAAAAAGAGCCGGGCCGTAAGAGCCTGGTCGTTCCATAACCAACATCTGATTTTTGTCAAATATTGGACACAGCAAAATACGGCCAACAAAATAATGATTTTGTTTCGGGTTTTATCTATGTTTATTTTTTCTCTTATATTAGAGAGATTTCTCTTAAAAGAATATCGTTGTCTGGGGCGTGAATTAAAGGGTTGACTAATATAAAATAATGTGATAAATTAGTTGAGAACTAATGGTAGCGTTAATGTGTGTCCGCTAATTTAGTTGTTTATTTTTTTTATAGAGTCATATGGAAAATCTATTAGAAAAATTGATCAAGGAAAGAAAGACCGAAGAATTGACTCGGTTAGATGCGATCAGCATCGTGAATTCCTTGTTCGGCGAACTCTTGGACCGGGAACGGGACATCTTATCCCGTCGTTTCGGTTTGAAAGGAGATAAGGGAGAAACCCTGGAAAAAATCGGCGGCCTGCATAAGCTGACCCGGGAACGGGTCCGCCAGATCGAAGCGGCCAGCATCAAGAAGATCAAGAAACTGGAGACGCTGGAAAGTTCCATCGCGACTTTGAAGTCCATCGTCAATAACCTGATCGCCGATCATGGCGGGCTTATTCGGCGCGACTATCTCCTGGATATCCTGACGGTCATCTGCCTGGAATTGACCGATCGCGGCCAGGTCGGCACGCCGGAATATGAAGCCAGCCGCCAGTCTTATCGCAACCATTTTAATTTTTTGATTTCCAAGCTGATGAGCGATGACCTGGAATTGGTCGGCGATTCGGAGCAGTTCAATCCTTCCTTCAAGAAGAAGGACGAAGCCGTCAGCCATCTGGAAGAATTGGCCAACGACCTGATCAAGAAAGTCGACGGCCTGAAGAAGACTTTGACTACCGACGAACTGCTGGCCTTGTTAAAGGAATTGGAGGCTTATAATAAGCATCAAGCTAAGCTGGCCGCCGCTCAAGATAACGATATGACTCCGGTCTTCAAGAGCCAGATTTTTCCGGATAAGGCGGAAATCATCAACAGCAACAAGGTCTTATATTCCCTGCTGCAGGCCGTCAAGAATCTGGAACAGAATAAATACGGCGAATGGGGTATCGCCCAGTGGGGCGAGGTCAAACCCAAGACCGTGAACGATAAGATCTTCCTGATTTTGAAGCACGCCGGCGAACCTTTGCACTTTACGGAGATCGCTCAGAAGATCAATGAGATGCAGTTCGACAAGAAAGTCGCCAATGCCGCTACGGTTCATAATGAGTTGATCCTCGATAACCGTTACGTCCTGGTCAGCCGCGGCACCTACGGCCTGAAAGAATGGCAAAAATAAGGACGACCGCCGCCGCCTAAGCATTTTAGATTAAGCTTTATCGGAAACCTGCTCCCTTTGGGAGCGGGTTTCTTTTTTTTCGCGGAATATGGTAAAATAAACCTAGAAAAATTATGGATATTGTCATCAATACCAGTGCTTTCCACCAGTTTTTGAATTTGCCGCCCGACCAGATGGTCTGGGTGCTTTGGCGCGATTTTGGCTGGCTAATTTTATCTTTTATTTATCTGATCGGCGTCCGCGAGCTTTATCTGCTGTACATCCGGGAAAAGTGGGAGCATACCCATCAGAATATCCTCTTGGCCATCGATGTTCCGCGCGGCAACGAGCAGTCGCCCAAGGCGGTCGAGAATATCTTCACCTACCTGGCCGGCGCCCACGGTTCGATCAATTTTTTTGAGAAATGGTTCGAAGGGAAATTCCAGAAATCCTTCAGTTTCGAGATCGTCAGCCTGGAGGGCTATACCCAGTTTTTGATTTGGACCCCGGTCGAGCATCGCAACCTGGTGGAGTCCGCCGTCTATTCGCAGTATCCGGACGCCGAGATCGCGGAAGTCGACGATTATGTCACGCCCATGCGGCAGATTTATCCGGACGAGGAATATGACGTCTGGGGCTCGGAATTCCTGCAAGCCAAACCCTGGGTTTTTCCGATCAAGGGCTATCTGGAATTCGAGCATCCGATCGGTCCGAGCGAGACGCAATTCAAGGATCCGATGGCCAGCCTGATGGACCTTTACGGCTCTTTACGCCAAGGAGAGCAGCTTTGGTTCCAGATGATCGTTATCCCGACCGGTTTTGATTGGGTCAAGGAATCGGAAAAGGCGATCAACGAGATCATGGGCCGCAAGGGCAAACATAAACCAGGCTGGGACAGCAAACTCGTAGAATGGATCGGCGACCTCAGCGAAAAGGTCTATTCGATCTGGGGCGATATCGAAGGCTCCGGGAAAGAAGAGAAGCCGCGGACCATGATGGACCTCACGCCGCTGGAGAAGAAGCAGGTGGAAGCTATCCAGGTGAAATCCTCCAAACTCGGTTTTGAAGCGAAGTTCCGGTCCGTCTATATCGCCAAGAAAGAAGTGATGAACCGGGCCAAAGTCATGAGCGGCATGGTCGGCTTCATGAAACAATTCGCCGCCCTGGATCTGAATAATCTGAAACCGGATATCGACTATACCTTTACCAAGACAATGTATTTTTTTACGGCTAAACGGCTGGCCGTCAAGAAGAATAAGATTTTTCAGGCCTATGTCCGCCGTTCCGAATCCCGCGGCCGCCATCCCGGGCTGTACAATATCGAAGAGCTGGCCACGGTCTGGCATTTCCCGATCGAGGCCAATGTCAAGGCGGCGATGATCCAGAAGGCGCCGGGCCGCAAGGCTGACGCGCCGGCCTCGCTGCCGCTGGCCGAGGAAAAGAAAGCTCCTCTGCCGGATATCTTTGCCGGCTCCGTTCCGGCCCCGTCCCGGGGGCGGGAACTGCCGGCCGAACCGGGGACGCCGCCTCTGCCGCCTAATTTACCTTTCGTTTAAGCTAACCGCATGCGGATCGGCATCGATGCCCGCTTCTACGGTCCTATCGGCAAAGGCCTGGGCCGCTACACGCAGGAAGTGGTCGACAATATCATCAAGATCAGCGAAGCGGAAGCGGCCTCCGAGCCGGTTCCGTCAGCCGGCTGGCAGTACGTGATCTTTCTCAGCCCGGCTAATTTTGACGAATTCGTCGCCCAGGGGCCGCGGATCAAGAAAGTGAAACTGTCTTGCGGCTGGTATTCCTTGTCCGAGCAGTTGATTATGCCTTACCGCTTATGGCGCGAGCGGCTGGACCTGGTCCATTTTCCGCATTTTAACGTGCCGATCCTGACGCCGGTGAAATTCGTCGTGACCATTCATGATCTGATCCTGACTCATTTCCCGACCAGGCGGGCCACCACGCGCGGCCATCTGCTGTACAGCCTGAAGAACGCCGCTTATCGCCTGGTCATCTGGTCGGCTTTGCATCGGGCGGCCAGGATCATTACCGTTTCCGAATTTTCCCGGCAGGATATCATCACCAAATTCGGCATTGCTTCGGATAAGATCGCGGTGACCTACGAAGGCGTGGCGCATCTGGCTAAAGGCCGCGATTCTTTATTCGTTTCCAAGTTGGACAGCCAGGAGACGCTGGCTCAATATCACATTCCTCGCAATTTCCTGCTTTACGTCGGCAACGCCTATCCCCATAAGAATCTGGAAACGCTGCTCAGGGTCTTCAGCCGTTTGCATCTGGAACAGCCGGATCTGCGCCTGGTGCTGGTCGGAAAATCGGATTATTTCTATGAACGGATCCGGAGCGCCGCCCGGTCCCTGAACCTCTGGCAGCAGGGCAACCTGAATAGTCCGGTCATCTTTCCGGGCTACGTACCGGACGCGCAGCTGGAAATTTTTTACGCGGAAGCCCGAGCCTATGTTTTTCCTTCCTTGTATGAAGGTTTTGGCCTGCCGCCCTTGGAAGCGATGGCCCAGCGCTGTCCGGTCGTCAGTTCTAACCAAGCTTCATTGCCGGAGGTCCTGGGCGACGCTGCCCTGTATTTTGATCCGGCCGATGAGTCCGATATGCTGGCCAAGATCAAAGAGATCATGATTAATGACGCTTTGCGCGCCACTTTGCAGAGCCGCGGCCTGGTCCAAGCTAAAAAATATGATTGGTGGCAGTGCGCTCGCGAAACGCTGGATATTTATCAGTCCGTATTATCAAAAAGCTGACCGAATTTTTAATTTACCCCCACATGGCCCAGTCCAGACCACAATCCGAGATTTATAATTTAGAACGGGAGAGGTTCTCTAATTTCGTCGTTGATTTGCGTCGCCGGGAAGAGCCGGCGGCCGCCGGACGCCGGCCGGCTAAAGAACGTTTCCCGTGGCTGATCCGCGTCCGGCTGGCTGAGGCTTGGCGATTCTGGCGCGGCCGTTTGGGGGCGGTCAAGCCGGATTTATTGGCCGTGGCTCGGCCGGCAGCGGTCAAGCGTCCCGGAAAAAAGATTAATTTGGTCTGGCCGGATTGGCTGAAATCGTTGTTTAGCGGCCGTCGCCGGTTTAGGTTTATTCGCCGGTCTCAGATCGCACCCAAGACCGCCAGCCAAGTTTGGCGCCGTTTCATCCGGCAGCAAGAAAAGATTCTGAGCGCCGCGCCGCGTCTGGCCCGGGCGGCGATTAGCGCCCGGTCGGAAAAAGCCGAGCGGCTGGAGCGGGCGGAAAGCCGGGTCAGCTGGTATCGCTCCTTGTTTCCATTCATATTGGTCCTCTTAGTCATCATCCTGCCGTTAAAGCTCTGGCATGGTTTTTCTTTTTTTGATTTTTCCGCCTGGAAGCATAAGATCATGAGCCGCTCGGAATCAGCTATTAACGATCTGATGGCGGCGGCCGACGCCGTTACCCGGCAGGATTTTCAAGGAGCAGGCTCTCAATTCCAGAGCGCCGGCGCGAATTTCCTGTCGGCCTCAGACGAATTGAATAAGATCAACGACGCGATTTTGGCTCTCGCCGCTTTTTCCAATGACCCGCAGGTCAAGTTGGCGGCGGAGAGCAAGAAATTCCTGACGGCTGGCGTGATCGCCGCCTCGCTCGGCCGCCACCTGGTCTTAGCTACCGACAGCCTGTTTAACGGTGCCGGCCAGGATTTTTCTCTCACTCTGGACCGGTTCTTGGACTATGGCCACCAGGCCGCCGCCGATGCCGGTGAGCTGAAAGCGACGGTCGCGCGGATAAATCCGGACAACCTGCCGCCGGCTTATCGGGCCAAATTCATGGCTTTGAATAATCAGGCCGCGCTTCTCGCCGACAATCTGGTTAATTTCATCGGGCTCGGCGACAAATTAAAGGAAGTTCTGGGCGTCAGCCGGGATAAGAGATATTTAGTCGTTTTTCAAAATAACGCGGAAATGCGGGCGAGCGGCGGTTTCTTGGGAAGCTACGCCTTGGTCGATCTGCGCGACGGCCAGATCAGCAACCTGGAAGTGCCGGGCGGCGGTTCCTATGATACGGAGGCCGGCTTGAACGTGCGCGTGGCCGCCCCGCAGCCGCTCTGGCTGGTCAATCCGCTCTGGCATTTCTGGGACGCCAATTGGTGGCCGGATTGGCCGACCACGGCCAAGAATTTGATGTGGTTCTATGAGCATAGCGACGGTCCGAGCGTCGACGGCGTCATCAGCGTGACGCCGACGGTCGTGGAAAGGTTATTGGAAATCACCGGACCGATAGACTTGACCCAGGAATACGGCCTGACCGTTACGGCGGAAAATTTCTGGCAGACCGTGCAGGTCGTCAGCGAACAACAGAACCTGGCTAAGACCAATCCGGAGGCGGTGGCGCATCTGCCGCAGCCGGCGCCCAACAAGCCGAAGAAGATCATCGGCGATCTGCTGGCCAAGATCCTGGCTATCCTGCCGGAGAAATTGAACCAGGACAATCTTTTGCAAATCATCAAGATTTTTGAGGAAAACATGTCGGAGAAACAGATCCTGCTGTATTTCACCGATCCGGCCCTGGAAGCCGCCGTCGCCGATTATAATTGGGCCGGCCAGGTCAAGGATACGGATAAGGATTACCTTTTGGTGGTTAATACCAATATCGCCGGCCAGAAATCCGACCGTCTGATTAGCCAGCAAATCGACCAGACCAGCGAGGTCGCTCCCGATGGCACGATTATCAACACGGTCAGCATCACGCGGACCCATCAGGGCGTCAAACGGGAAATCCTGACCGGCGTCCGCAACGTCGACTGGCTGCGGGTATATGTGCCTAACGGCAGCGTATTATTATCAGCGACCGGATTCCAAGCGCCCGATCCGCAATATCTGACCGAACGGCCGGACAGCACGATGGAAAGCAATCCCTTGCTCGCCGCCGAGAATGCCGCCGTCGTCGATCCGGCGTCGGGCACCAAGATTTATCCGGAAAACAATAAGACGGTTTTTGCCAACTGGGTCATGGTCGATCCGGGGCAATCCGCGACCGTCACCCTGAAATACCGCCTGCCTTTCAATTTTTTCAGCCGGCCCAAGAACGACAACTGGCTGGAGCGCTTGAATGCCTGGCTTAATCCGGAAGCGGCGGAGTTATGGCCCTATTCCTTATTAGTCCAGAAACAGCCGGGCGACCGGGCCAGCGCCTTTAGCAGCCGTTTGCTCCTGCCGGCCGGCCTGGAGACCTTCTGGCGCCATCCGGAAAATCTGGGCGGCAGTCGGGGTTGGGAGATCGCGGACCGACTGAACGCGGATAAATACTGGTCGGTCCTGGTCCAAGAGAGCCGGCAGTAATTGTTGATTGTCTCCGTTTAATTATTTTGCCAGTAACCAGTAATAAAAATACTAATATGCCAGAAATTAAAAAAATAAAGAGAGTGCTGCGGGTCGGACGATCTCTGGATTCCAGCCTGTCTTCTTTCGTGGAGCGGCCGGTGCCGACCGATCGGGAAGTTGCCAGTTTCGAGCGCATCGTCAAACGGGAAGCGCGCGAGCAGGAAATAGATTCCAAATTATCCGAGATTTACAGCGATCAGAACGGCGAGCGCGTCGATGTCCGGCAATTGAAAGCTAAGAAACGGACGCCCTTCATCCTGCGCCTGTTTGGCCGCCTGATAATTCTGGCGCTTCTGGCCGGCGCCGCCTATTTCGCTTATAATTACTGGTTCGTCAATACCGGCGACATCAGCAACCTGGATCTGACCGTGACCGCGCCGGATAAAATAACGGCCGGCGAAGAATTTTCTTACCAGGTCAGCTATCACAACCCGACCAAATACAGCTTGTCCCGCGTGCATTTGGAATTGCAGTACCCGGATAATTTCGTCTTTGCCGCCGCCTCCCAGCCGCCGACCAGCGGCAATTACGGCTGGGACCTGGCCGACCTCGCCCCGGGAGAGACGGCTAACTTGGCCATTACCGGCCGGTTGATCGCGACGCCGGATTCAGCCAACGTCATCTTCGCCCGGCTGAACTACACGCCCGGCACTTTAAGCAGCCAATTCAAGAAGGAGGCCTCGGCTTCCACCATCATCAGCGGATTAGGCTTCCGGGTGGACCTGAATTATTCCCGGACGGCTTTCCTAGGCCAGAATAATGAGATGTCGCTTATCTTTTCCGATGTCCAGGCCAATAATCTCGGCGATTTCCATATCGCTTTTACCCTGCCGGCGGAAGCGAACGCCTCCGTAGATACGGCTTCCACTGCCGCGGCCTCTTCCACTCCGGCCGCTTCCTCGACGCCGGCGACGCCGCCCCAGACCGGCAGTTCCACTGTTTTCACGGTTGTCAAAAGCGGCGGCGCGAGCTGGCAGGTTCTCGGCTTGACCCCGGCGGCCGGACGCCAGACCGTGCCGCTCTCCTACGTGATCAAACAGAAATCCGCCAATCCGGAAATCAAGGTCCGGTTGGAGAAAAAGATTGCCGACGGGCAGAGCTATACTTTTTGGGAGCAGTCGTTCGTTCCGGAACTCGTGACCAGCGATCTGAACCTGGCTATGTCCTTAAACGGCGGGAAGACGGATAATGCCGTCTCTTTCGGACAGACTTTGCATTATACCTTGAATTATGCCAACCACGGCGCAAATTCCTATAAAGACGTCGTGATCATGGCGGCTTTAAGCGGCGATTTCTTAGACTGGAATTCTCTGCAGGACGCCGAGCATGGCACGCTTCAGAACCAGACCATCATCTGGACCAAGGATCAGATTCCGGCGCTGGCCGAGATCAAGCCGGGCGCCGAAGGAGAAATAGGCTTCAGTATCAAATTACGGGCCTTCCAGCCCGGCGACCTTGGTCAGAAGATGACGGTCGTCGCTTACGGCCAGTATAATATCAACAATAAGACGACCAAGAGCGACGAAAACAAGAGCAATACCATCACCAGCCGCATCAACAGCGATCTCAGCCTGGCCGAACAGATCCGTTACTTCAACGATGATAATTTGCCGGTCGGTTCCGGGCCTTTGCCGCCTCAGGTCGGCCAGAAAACCAGCTTCAAGGTCTATTGGACCGTCAAGAATAATTTGCACGAACTCACCGACGCCCGCGTCGTCATGCCTTTGCCCGCCTATGTCAATTGGGAGGGCGGCAACGTGACCAATGTCGGCAGCTTGTATTTCGACTCGGCCAGCCATCAGGTCATCTGGGAAATCGGCCGCCTGCCGCTTTCCGTCTACCGGTCCGATGCCGAGTTCAGCCTCAGCGTGACGCCGGCTGCGTCCGATCGCAATAAGATCCTGGTCCTGTCGCCGGGCTCCACGGTGAGCGCCATGGATACCGAAACCAAGGATACCATTACCAAGAAGACGGGAGCCAAGACGACCAAACTGGAAGATGATGATATCGCCGGTTTGAACAATTCCGGTATCGTGCAGTAATTTTTCCGCTTATGTTCAAAGTTGACCGGATAACTAAGCCTGGACTGCGGCTCGGCACCCTGCGGACCGGACACGGCGTCATTAAGACGCCGTTCTATATGCCGGACGCGACCCGCGGTTTTGTCAAATTGACAGACAATGAAGCCGTTCGGCAGACCAGGACGGCGGCTTTGGTCGTTAATACTTTTCATCTTTATCTCCAGCCGGGACTCGCCGCTATCAAGCGGGCCGGCGGCCTCCATGAGTTCATGGACTGGTCCGGGCCGCTCCTGTCGGATTCCGGCGGCTTCCAGGTTTTTTCCCTGATCCACAAGAACCGGAAAATGGGCCGGATCAGCGACCGGGAAGTCGTCTTCCGGTCGCCGCTCGACGGTTCGCGCCATGTACTTACGCCGGAAAAATCCATCCAGATCCAATTCGACTTGGGCGTGGATATGATGGTCTGTCTGGATGATTGCCCGCCTAACGAATTTTCCCGGCCGGATCTGGAACGGGCGGTTGAGCGGACGATCGCCTGGGCCAAGAGATGCAAGAGAGAATATGAGCGTCAGATAAAAAAACACGGTTTAAGCGGCCGTCGCCGGCCGCTGCTCTTTGCGGTCATCCAGGGCGGCGCGGAAATCGACCTGCGCGAACATTGCACCAAGGAACTGGTAAAAATCGGTTTTGACGGTTATGGTTTCGGCGCCCGGCCGGTAGACCAGGAAGGGAAATTCCTGGGCGAGGTATTGCGCCGGACCGCTGCTTTTATTCCGGCCGATGCCTTACGTTTCGCTTTGGGCATCGGTACGCCGGAAGATATTATCCGTTGCGCCCGGATGGGCTGGGACATGTTCGATTGCGTTATACCGACCCGCGAAGGTCGGCACGGCAAATTGTTCCTGGCCGGCAGTCGGAGAACCGCCGCAGCAAGTAAAATAGCGAGACGCACCAAACCGTCTTATCAAACCATAAATATCAATAATGCCAGATTTGCCCGGGATTTAACGCCGATTAGTCCCGCCAGCGCCTTGCCGGCGCTGCGCCGTCATGCCAAGTCTTATCTGCATCACCTGTTCCGCCTGAACGAGCCGCTGGGCGCCCGGCTGGCTAGCCTGAATAATTTGGAATTCTATCAAAATCTGATAGATTGGCTTAAAAAATAATATATGACTGCTCCTGCGCGGTCGTTGATAGAATAAAAAAGCCGCACCTGATATTACAGTGCAGCTTTTGGCCGGATCTCGGTCATCCGACCAAGGCGGACATGTCCGATCCGAAATCAATTGGCGGAGTAGATCAACTCGCAGTTGTAGCCGGTATTGGATTCGGCTTCGCAAACAGCCTTATAGATAGAGGCTTTTTTAGCTCCCGTAATTCCCAGTCCCATCATAAAAATCTGATCGACGATCATGACGGTCTGGCCTTCCTGTTTCATTAAGAATTGCCGGGTATCGTGGATCAGGAAATTTTTCAAGCTATAATCGCCGCTGCCGGTCAGGATCTTTTCTCCGACTTTGACATCGGCCTGGCCGCAACACTGGCTGAGGCAGATCCTTTGGCTGTTTTTTACACCGGGGTGATCGATATTCTCCCAACCCAGTATCTCTGCCGTGTCCTTGTGCCCCTGTCCCGTGCCGCGGATAACCAGATAAGGTTCATCCGGTAATAATTTGGCTGCCGCTAAGCGTTGGATTTGTTCTTTGCCTTTGCTGCTCAAGCGGGGGTTGATGGTGCCGTTCATGACGTCGCCGACAGTTACCAGGAAGATGATTTTAGTCTTCATTATTTTTACTCCGTAGATAGTTAGGAATGAACTGATTAGATTAATCTTGAATATTTGCTTATATTAATTCATATTGCCGGATATTTGTCAATAAAAAATCCGCGTTTTGGAATGACGCGGATCAAAAAAGAGGTGGACAGTCGTTGCCGGTCAGGCGGCGGATTTGAGCCGTAGAGTCCGGATTTCGTATGGGAATTTAAGCTACTTTGGCAGCGGTCTGATTGGCAACCAATATAGTATAGGATCCTTTTTCTTCATCGGTACGCGCGCCGTACATGTAGTCAGGGATTTCCAGTTCAATCAGCAACCCGTCAGAAGTGACTATAGTTGAATCATTAAGCAATATAGCTGGATGTTCCAATATAATCAGGCTATGATCAGGCAGCGTATCAATAAAGTCGCATAAAGCCATGGGCAGACCTAAAGAGTCTAATTCATATTCTTTGAGCTTTCTGGTCGGTTTTATCTCGACATGGATAGTGTCCAGCCACAGCGCGCAGATATCATTAACCAGCGTTATCGGGCGATTAAGCCACTGGCGCGCCGCCTGTTCGAAACGTTCTCCGTTGCCGCCGACTACTATTTTCGGTAATGGCCACAGTTTTTGACTGTTGAGAATATTGTTCAACTTGCCCATTTCCGATGGCGTCAATGACGCCGGATCCTGGCAGGAGCCAATAGTTACTATTTGAATCTTTTTCATTTGAAACCTCCGTTTTAGTTGATAAATGAACGATTATTATGATTTATATGGTATTTCTTGAATGCCATTTAATCATTTTACTCTATAATAATTTGGTAGATATGTCAATTATAATTTTTGAAAATATTTAATAGCAGCCGCTATATCTTTAATTTCACATTCTAATTCTACATAGCCACGATAGTCTATTTGTCTAATGGCTTTTTTGACTTGGCGCCAATTGATTTTTCCGTGGCCCGGAGCTAGGTGCGGATCAGGCCGGTGGTTATACTTCAGATTATTCGCTGGTCCGCCCCAGTTATCGTGGATATGGATATGAAAAATATGGTTACGATATTTTTTAATTGTCGATAAGTAATCTTCGCTGCTTATATTGGCGTGGCCGATATCCAACGTGAGCCCGAAATTCGGAGAGCTAACCGCCTCGATTGTTTTAACAAGCAATTGAATACGGCAAGCGCGATCCGGAAACCAGAAACAGGTCTGTGCTTCGTTCTCCAAACCGATTTTGATTTTTTTTCGAGCCGCATATTTGGCGATTCGGCGATAAGACGTTAGTTCCAAAGTTGGTAATTCCGACAGTTTCCAGCCGTATGGCTCTAAAGCCGGATGCATAGTAACCACTTCAGAGCCTATCTTAGCGGCGCAATCAATAGCATAAAAGGCTTGTCGCAGGGTTTCCTGTCGGATGCGCGGGTTAAGGTCGTTCAGTCCGCCGCTTACATACTGGGCATGGACGGTAAAGTTAATATGCCGGTTGCGATGTAAACGGGTCAAGTAGGAGAGTTCGCGCTGGAAATTCCGATCGTGCGGATAGTTGCAGTCGATTTCTAGGCAGTTAACCAAGCCGGCCAAGTATTCGGTCTCAGCGACAAATTTCGCCCCGATCCGGCGCGATCCCTTCGCGCATAGTTTAAATTGATTGTTATGCATATTTTCACTATATTTATTATAGTTTTTAACAGATTGAAAATCAATGTTGCCGGTTTCCGTCTTAGACGAAAAGAATCATCGTCGGTTGGCAAGACCGATTTTCTTTGTTATAATATAACCGGCCTTCTGAGGCTTTTTAGCAAAAGGCATGAACCCATGTCTTTATTTATATTTCCGCTATGAATACAAAAATTATCGCTACGATCGGACCGAAAACCGAATCGCCGGCCAAGACCTCTGGCCTGCTATCAGCCGGTGTCGATATCGTCCGGGTCAATTTTTCCCACGCCAATTATAATCAGTATCGAATCATCAAAAAAACCATTGACGCTTTTAACCGCCGCAACCGCGACCGGCGAGTCGCTTTGATGTTGGATTTACAGGGACCGCGCATCCGGGTCGGCATCATGCCGCCAGACGGTTTGCTCCTCAAGCACCGGCAGATTTATCGTTTCGCTTACTCCCGCTCCGCTTATCAGCCGGGCAGCATCATTCCGATCAATAATTCCGACCTATGCCGGGACATCAAACCGGGCGACCCGCTGTTCCTGTGCAACGGCGAGATCGAGCTGTTGGTCAAGGAAGTGAAGGGGTCCGTGATCAGCGCCAAGGTGATGACCGGAGGACTGCTCAGCTCCAATAAAGGCATCAACGTGCCGGATACCAAGATCAAGAAAGGCGGCCTGACCGCGAAAGACATCCAGGACGTCCGCTTCGGGCAGAAAGTCGGCATGGATTATATCGCCCTGTCCTTCGTTCAGGATGACGGCGACATCCTCCGTCTGCGCCGCTTATTGGGACCGAAGAGCAAGGTCAAGATTATTTCCAAAATCGAACGGGCCATTGCCCTGAAGAATATCGATAAGATCATTGCCGCTTCGGACGTGATCATGGTCGCCCGCGGCGATCTCGGCATCGAGGTGCCGGTCGAAGATCTGCCGATTATCCAGAAGAACCTGGTTCGGCACGCGCACTGGCACGATCGGCCGGCCATCATCGCCACCCAGGTCATGACCTCTATGATCTTAAATCCGCATCCGACCCGGGCGGAAGTTTCCGATATCGCCAACGCCGTCTTTGACGGCGCGGATATGGTCATGCTCTCGGACGAAACCGCGGTTGGTGATTATCCGCTCCAGGCCATACGCACCCTGCGCAAGGTCCTGGACCGTTCGGAGCGCTATATTTATAAAGGAAACGTTATTAATTAAGCTATGAAAATACAGGAGATCACAGCCTTGGAAATCTTGGACTCGCGCGGCAATCCGACCGTGGCGGCGACCGTTATCTTGGATAACGGAGCGAGCGGCACGGCCATGGTGCCCAGCGGCGCTTCCACCGGCAGCCATGAAGCGGTCGAACTCCGGGATAATGATCCTAAGCGCTTTCAAGGTCTGGGCGTCCTGACGGCGGTTGATAATATCCTGACGAAAATCCAGCCGGCCCTCCTTGGCCAGGATCCGGAAGATCAGGCCGCCATCGATAGCTTAATGATCAAGCTAGATGGGACAGAGAATAAGGCCAAGCTCGGCGCCAATGCCATGCTGGCGGTCTCCTTAGCTGCGGCCCGCGCCGCCGCCGCCGGTTTGAAACAGCCCTTGTATCAGTATTTAAGCAAATTCAATCCGGATTTTTCCGGGCAATACGTCCTGCCGATACCGATGATGAACGTACTTAACGGCGGCAAGCATGCCAATTGGGCGACTGACATCCAGGAATACATGATCCTGCCCGTCGGCGCCAAGACCATGGCCGAGGCGGTCAGGATGGCCGCGGAGATCTATCAAAGTTTGAAGAAAGTCTTGAAGGACCGGGGTTATAATATCACGGTCGGCGACGAAGGCGGCTTCGCGCCGGCAGTCAAGAGCAACGAAGAGACTTTCGCTTTGCTGGCCGAGGCGGTCAAAGCGGCCGGCTATGAATCGGGCCGGGAAGTGATCTTCGGTATCGATGCCGCGGCCACGGAATTCTATCAGGACGAACGCTATCATCTGAAGAAGGAAGATAAGTCTTTGACCGGACCGGAACTGGCCGCTTTCTATCGCGGCCTGCAGGCCAATTATCCGATTTATTCCTGGGAAGACGTCTTCAGCGAAGACGACTGGGAAAATTTCCGCGCTTTCACGGTGTCCTTGTCCGGCCGAGGCCAGGTTGTTGGCGATGATCTCTATGTCACTAACGTACCGCGTCTGGAGCGGGGCATAAAAGAGCAGACGACTAATTCCATCCTGATCAAATTGAACCAGATCGGCACGCTGTCGGAGACGGTGGCCGCTATCACGCTAGCCCGCCGACACGGACTCACTGCCGTCATTTCCCATCGCAGCGGCGAGACCGAGGATACCTTCATCGCCGATCTCGTAGTGGCCATGGGTACCGGCCAAATCAAGACCGGCGCGCCGGCGCGCAGCGAGCGCACCGCCAAATATAATCGTTTAATCGAAATCGAAGCCGAACTGGCCGGTCGCGGCCGTTACGCGGACTGGCCTTTTGCCGGCCGAGATAAATAAATTAGCCCCGGCGCTAAATATCAGATAAATATGGTCCAGATCATCTTTTTCACCACCGTTATGCTGGCCCTCCTTGCCGGGCACGCGGCCTTTTGGTATGTTTTCATCCGTTTTTTCCATATCACGTCCCTGTATTGGCAGATCTTTACCGCGGCCACCCTTTTCATCCTGTATGTTAACGCCATCGTCTCCTCCTATGTCGTCTATAAATGGGATAATCGGGCGACCCGCTATTATTATATTCTTTCTATGTCCTGGGTCGGCGTGTCTTTCAATCTTTGCCTGGTCGCCGCCCTCGTCGCCATCCTGAAGATGGCTGGCTGGACTTTTGGTTTCTCTTTGCCCGATCTCTTCCTGAAAATCTTGTTCCTGGGCGGTGCGGCCGGCCTGACGCTGTTCGGCCTGTATCGCGTTTGGAAACCGAAGATTACCGAATACACGGTCTATATCAAGGATTTGCCGGAAGCCTGGGACAATAAGACCGTCGTCCATCTTTCCGACGTCCATCTGGGCGCCGTCTATCGGAAAAGGTTCTTTTCCCGGTTGATCGACCGGATCAACGACATGCAGCCGGAAGCAGTTTTCATTACCGGCGACCTGTTCGACGGCATGGAGTCCGACTTCAGCTGGCTGAACCATCCGTTTACCAAATTGCAGTCGCCTAAAGGCATTTATTACTGTTTCGGCAACCATGATCTTTACTTGGGTTTCAACCGGGTCATTGATCTCCTGGAAGGCAATCCGGTGGAAGTCCTGGACAACCGAATGACCGTGGTCGACGGTTTGCAGATTATCGGCATCAGTTATTCCTTTAACAGCGATTTCAACTTGGAAGCTGAGATCCTGAACCAGGTCAACTATGATCCGGCCAAACCCAGCGTCCTGCTGTTCCACGTGCCGAGGAATATCAATCTGGCCAGGAAGGTCGGCATCGATTTGCAATTATCCGGCCATACGCATGACGGCCAGCTTTGGCCCTTCAATTACATCGTCAACTGGGCGCACCAGGGACATGGATATGGCTTTTTCCAGAAAGGCGATTTTTCCCTGGTCGTCAATTCCGGCGCCGGTTCCTGGGGCCCGCCCTTGCGTACCGCTGCCCGGAGCGAAATCGTCAAGATTATCCTGAAGAAAAAACAAGCCTGATTTTAATATTCGTCATTTGGATTTATGGATATTTCCCGATTATCACAGGTCCTTGCGGACCAGCCGAAATTTCGTTACACCCAGATCAATAAAGCCCTGTTCCAGGACTTTATTGCCAGTTGGGCGGAAGCTTCCAATCTGCCTAAAGTTTTGCGGGATAAATTGACTGAAGTCTGTCCGCTAGAAATCCGGGCCGAAGTTTTTCAGACTCGGGGCCGGGAAGCTAGCAGCAAGGCTCTCATCACCCTTGCCGACGGAGAAATTATCGAGACCGTGCTTATCCGGCAGAAGGAAGGACGCAATACGGTCTGCGTGTCCACGCAAGCGGGCTGTCCCTTGCATTGCGCTTTCTGCGCTACCGGCCAGGGCGGCTTCCGCCGCAATCTGACGGCCGAGGAAATAGTGGAGCAAGCCGTTTTCTGGTCCCGTTATCTGAAACAGGAGGGAAAAGGAGCCAAGATAGATAATATCGTGTTCATGGGCATGGGCGAGCCGTTCCTGAATTATGAGCAGTTCATCAAGGCGGTAAAATTCCTGAACAATCCAGAAACCATGAATATCGGCGCCCGCCGCTTGTCGGTGTCTACGGCCGGCATCACGGAAGGCATCAAGCGCCTGGCCGGCGAGAAGCTGCAGATCAATCTGGCCATTTCCTTGCACGCGCCGACTGATGAATTGCGCCGCGAACTGATGCCTGTGGCCAAGAAATATTCCTTGCGCGAACTATTCAAGGCGGTCGATAATTATATTTTGAAAACCGGCCGGCGGGTCATGTTCGAATACCTGCTCATCAAAGGCGTCAATGACCGTGATGAAGACGCCAAGGCGCTGGCCGCGCTCATGCAGCAGCCGCTGTATCTGGTCAACCTTATTCCGTATAATCCGACCGGACGCTTCCAGGCTTCGGAGCGGGAGCGAATAGCGGAATTCAAGCGCATCCTAGAAGAGCAGAAAGTCGCGGTAACCGTGCGCCTGAGTTTCGGAGCGGAGATCGGCGCGGCCTGCGGCCAGCTGCGGGGAAAGGGGAAGCGGTGAAGAACTGAGAGGCCTAAAGTTCCGATCAGTCTGGGACAGCGGCTGAAGCGAGCGACAGTCGAAATAAGCAAATGAAAAAGCTCAACTTGATTAGTTGAGCTTTTATGATTAACTTCAGTTTACCTTTTTTCTTAAAACTTCGGCGTTCATTAAACGGAACAAATCCTCCTGGGTGATATCCGTGTGGTCATAATATTCCAAGAATTGCCTGATATCCAGGTAGGAAGAGGCGATTTCCAGATAATCATGACCACCCATGGTGTGGATGATGACGCATAGCCAGGGGTATTTTTTAACGCCGTAATCTAGAATGGCTTGTACATCAACCACCGTCGAGTCAGGAATCTTTAAGAAACCGATTGGACGGCCCGCCGCTTTGGCTTCCTGGAAAAATTCCAAATCCGGGCTGACCAGCTGTTTAGCTTTTTCGGTTTCTTCCGCCATCAGTACAGCTAGATCCCGCCAGGCGTCTAATTGCGGGTCTGCCGTGCCGGTTTGCAATTCCTTCAAGATAGCCCAGAATACTCCGAGGTAATCGCCGCCATAGTAATACTGCTCGTAATCAATATTGCTGGATATTATCGTTCCGGCTACCAGGGCCAGATAATATCGACGCCCAAAAGAGAATTCTGCTTGTTGGTTGCGGCTGGCCAGTCTGAAATCCCAAGTGGCGGTTTGCCAGCCGAGCGGTATTTCATAGCCCATTTTTTTCAACTGGTCCAGACAGGAAACCGGGTGTATCTTGACCGCCACGCTGTTAGCGCCGGCGCAAAGCAACAGTTCCGGTGGCCAATTATGATGGTCGTCGACCCACATTTCCGTTTCCGGGCCATGGAGCTCCAGGAAGCTATGGATATAACCAGCTTCAGTATCATTGTCCGGTCCGAGCCCCAGCAAGTAGAAGTATTCCGGCTCACCGTCAGCTACGGAAATGTTGTTATCCGTATCCCAGACGCTGACCGGCAGGGTGCTGGCGATTTTGTTGATTTTTTCCTCCTCTAATAGCGTACGGGGAGTCGCGGGTATGATTACGTTGATTTCGTTACCAATTTTTTTTAATATCGCCGCCAGAGCGAAGACTAATTCCGGCCGACGAGCGTCAAAAAAGATCTTTACCATATCGACCTCTGCGTTTATGATTTTTTTGTTATTTTCTTAAAGGACTGATTTAGTATAGTAAATTTACAATATTTTAGGTGTAATGTCAAATAATAAAAACCCCTGCCGTGGATTGATGTCCTTAGGCGTTGTTTTAAGGTGGCGTTCAAATTCTAACCTTCTTTCAAGCAATTCCCAGTTCATTCTTGATTTTCTCCGTCAATTTTATCGCCTTGCCATATTGCCCTTGCCGGGCGGCCTGCCGGGCGGCCACGAAACGCCGGAAAGTGCTCTCGTCTATGCCGGGAGCGGACGGCTTGCCGGCCGTTAATTTCCGCCAAGCCGGATAATCATTATTTTCAAAAGCCGAAAGCAGTTCTTCCTGCTGATTCTGGGCATAACCCGGGCGCAAATCGCCGCTTAAGTCTGTATCCAGGTCATTACTCGTCACGTCAACATACCTGCCCCGCAGTCCAGCGGACAGCATAATGGTCAGGAAAGCGATATTTAAAGCGGCTTTTTGGTATTTATGCATATTTTTCAGTCTTATATATGTTAATACGCAGGATTCGCTTTTCACATTCGGTTGGCTGTGATAAACTGGTATTAGCTGATTTATCAGCTAATAACCATAAAAATATGGGCCAATATACAACCAAAAGGATTTTGCTGATTCTGACCGGCGGTACGATTGCCGGCAATGTCGCCGTCAATCAGGTAACGGAAAAAATCATGTCCGGCCCGGACAGTTTCCAGACCGTGCTCGGCAATTCCATCGAGGTGGTCAAGAAAAATTGGAATATCGAGATTCAGACCGAAATCGTCCAGCTGTTCAATGTGGATAGCTCTGATATGCTGCCGGAGAATTGGTCGGCTATTGCCGCTAAGATCGCCGAAACCTATGACGATTTCGACGCTTTCATCGTTTTGCATGGCACCAATACGATGGGCTATACGGCGGCCGCCCTGTCTTTTGCCCTAGAGAATATCAATAAGCCGGTAATTTTGACCGGCGCCCAAGTGCCGCTGGGCTATCTGGGTTCCGATGCTACCACCAACCTGGTCAATTCTTTGCGGCTGGCGGTTTGGGGCTATCATCCGATCAAAGGCGTCATGGCCGTCTTCGGCAGCAAGATCATTTCCGGCGTCCGGGTGAAAAAGGGTACGGATTTCGATTATGATCCGTTTTCGTCTTTCATCACCGGATCGCTCGGCCAGATCGGCCGGTTTATCAGGATTTCGCCGACCGCTTTAGATAAGCATATTTCTTATTTGTCAAAAACTAAACCCTTGGCCATCCAGTCCCGCGTGCTGAGCGTCAAGAAAGATTTTGATACCAAGAGCATCGCTTCCTTGACCGAGTTTCCCGGCATGTCACCGGATATCTTCAAAACTTTGGTGGAAAACAACGGCATCAAAGCTTTCGTCTTCCGCGCTTTCGGCGCCGGCGACGCCAGCCAGCACCTCTTGCCCGGCTTTGAATACCTGAAAGAAAAACAGATTCCGATCGTGGTGACTTCGCAAGCCCCCAGCGGCATCGCCAGTTTCCAGGTCAACGAGTCCGGCAAAATCTTGCGGGAAAGGGAACTAGCCATTCCGGCCTATGACATGAGCATCGAATCCATGACCACTAAGCTGGCTTGGCTCTTGGCCCAGAACTTCAGCTATGAACAGATCAAACAGAAGATGGTGGAAGATCTACACGGCGAAATCAATATCGAGAATGAGTTGATCTAACCATTCCTACCACGCTCACTCCAGCTTCGAGGTCGAAGTTAAATTATGAATTTTACGCTCATTGCTCTCGCTTCCGCCTTCCTGGCGGCTATCGCCAATGTCTTGGCGCGCGTTTTATTGCATGAAAATCTTAAATCCAAGGATCTCCTGGGCATCAACTTCCTAACCATGGCCGCTATCCTGGTGATCTTTTCCCCGGCCTTCTATCATTTCACGCCCAGCTGGCCGGCGATCGAGCTGGTCTTATTGGTCGGCTTGATCGACGCCGTGGCTAATTTTTTCTTTTTCAAGACTTTCGAGAAGACCGAAGCCAGCATTGCCACGCCGCTTTTGTCTCTGGCGCCGGCCTTTACCTTTCTGGCCGGCTGGTTTTTCCTGAACGACGCCGTCTCGCCGGCCACTTATTTATTATCCGTGGCCATTATCTTGCTAGTCGTCTTCTTTTCCATTGATTTCCGAGATTTTAAAAATTTCCGTTCCGATAGCCTGGCGCCCGCTTTGATCGCTGCCGCCTTATTTGGCATTTCCGCCATTCCGGCGAAAATCCTGCTGACTAATCTGGGCGCGATTAATTCGCCGACCCTGTATATGTACCGCGCCGGCATCATCGCCCTGTTTTCTTTGCTGTTTTTCCGTTTTCCGATCAGAGAGATAGCCATCGGCCAATACCGCATATTATTCATCAGGAGTTTGTTCGTGATCGCGCAGTGGCTGCTCTTGTATTTTGCTCTCTCGCTCGGCAATGCCGGCGTGACCATCACTCTGGCCAATGTCACGCCGATCTTCGTCTTTATCATCGGCGCCATATTCCTGCGTGAGAAAATCACGGTGAAAAAGGTAGTTACTGCTTTGTTGATTCTGGCCTTGTCCTTGCTGATAAGATAATGCTTAAATCATTATTTTGTATTAGCCGATGCCTTATATCGCCAAAGCTTATAAACGCTATCAATTCCGTTCCGGCGCGACCTTGGTCCGCGGCCGGACGCCCGATTTTCCGACCCGGCTCATGAAGCTGGTCAAGCCGGATTTTGCGGTTTTGGATTTAGGCTGCGGTTCCGGGGAGTTAGCTTTGCGTCTCGCCCCCTTATGCCGTCGGATAACGGGAGTAGACGTGTACCGCGATTATATCCGAACAGCCAAGCAGGATCGGATCAGACTAAAAATTAAGAATGCCTCTTTCCGAGTGGCAGATGCTGCCAAGTTGCCTTTTAAAGCCAAGACCTTTGATCTAATCTATAGTTCGCGCGGTCCGCTCTCGGCCGGCCCGGAGTTCATGCGGGAAGCCAAGCGGGTGCTCAAGCCGGGCGGCCTGTTGGCCGAGGAAACCATCGGCGAGCAGGACAAGATAAAGTTAAAGAAGATTTTCGGGCGCGGCCAGAACTACCCGATCCGAGAAAGCAAATTGGGATACGTCCGGTCTCTGCTGACACGCTATGGCTTCCGTTTGCTCTGGTCGGAATATTATTTGTATTACCAACGCTTCGCTGCTTTCCGGGAGGTGCTGCGCATCCTGTTGCGGACGCCGATCATTCCGGAGTTTTCCCAAACTAAAGACAAAGTTTATTTGGATAAGATCAAGCGGCAGGATAAAGGGCGGGGCATAATATTGGGGGCGCATCGGCTATTATGGACGGCAAAATTAAAATAAAAAAAATAGAATAAAAAACCTCAACCGTTTAAGTTTGGTTGAGGTTGTTAAAATAACGTATGAAACTATTAATCAGTCCAATTCCCCGACGTGATTAGTAGTCATAAATTCCTCGAATTTATCATAGTCGAGAATTTCCTGTGATTCATCCCAGGAGTAGTCTAAATCGGCCATGCATTTGACTTCCAGCGCGGCACCGGTAGTACTGCCGCCGGAGATAGCGTTACCATCTCCCGGTTTTTTGGAAACAGCTAAAGCGCCGCTTAGATAAGGACTGTCTACTACGCCGTCGGTCATCGGACTACCCAGGACTACAGGATAGTTAGCTTCGCGTAAGCGCCAGAGACATTCAATGTGCGTTTTTTCAGCCTTGATGATTCTTTCATCGCGGACATTGCCGGCACCATAAGTAATGAGCAGCAACGCGCTACAGGTCGGATCTAAAGCGGAATGGATGATAGATTCAGAAGCAGTAGCCGGGCTTATCTTAAGAACGTTTACTCCTTCGCGGAAGTTTGGTTTGTAAATCAAGCGCGGCAAGGTAACAATCGGATTGCGTCGGGGAGCGTTGGGGAAAATGACTAATTTGTCATAATAGCGTCCCAACAGATATTGTTCAGGGCAGGTGAAGGCGTCGCGCCGTTTATCTTTCCATTTATGGATATGGCAGCCTTCCATCAACTGGTCGCCGAACATCAGGAAGGGGCCGCTGAGGTCGCTGACTGCCGCAGTGATGGCGAAATAAAGGTTATTAGTAGCATCATCGCCGAGTTCCACCATCGGAATCTGAGCGCCGGTACCAATGATTGGTTTGCCGATATTAGGAAACATGAATTTCATGGCCGCCAGCATATGAGCCATAGTGTCTGTGCCACCGCAGATGACAAAACCGGTAGCAATATCGTAAAGCAGGCGGATGGCATTACCGATACTGACCCAATGGACCCAGCGTCCGTTGGTAGAATCGATAGCCTTAGTGTACACCGGTACCCAAACGACTTGCACTTTTTCGGTTAGCCCTTTGATAGCCAACGGTTCAAGCAGTTTTTTGGCATCGTTGGTCGGCTTGTAAACATCTTTGTGCAAAGCGGCTTGCAGTTTAACCATGCCGATCGTGCCGCCATAATACAGGACGAAAACGACCGGGCGGTCATTCCGTAGTTGAGCGATCTGATCCAAAACCGAATCTGGCAGTTCGTTAAGATTAGAATAAGGCAGGACGACTTTCTTTTGAGCTTGGTAGATTTTGTTTTTAGAAAAGCCCGTCAGCAGTCGTGACAAAGTTTGTTTATCTCTCTTATTCATGGGGGAATCCTCCTTGGATAATGTTTATTGTTTGTGATTTACGGCCCGAGGACTCAAAAAGAGGCCTAAAATCGAAAATCACAAACTTTTGTTAAAGAATTAAAAATTATACCATATATAGTTATATTTGTCAATATTTAATTAATGTTGACATTTAATAGGTAATATGTTACATTATTCATAACAAAAGACCTTTAATAATGCATAATAAACAAAAATTTGTTGCTGCAGAAGATCTGTGGCAGTATTATTAATCTATTTAGAGCTTTATAATAACTCAATTACTCTTAGATAGCCGTCAGAAGACGGTAAGGAGGATAAAATGAAAGTAGCTCCAGGAATTAAAATCGCCCCGGCAATTTATCAGTTAAAGGATCGTAGTTGGGGATGGCACAAAGTTAAAGAATTAACCAAGGTCATCAACAACCTATTAAAACTCCAGCGTTGCAAAATCTATTTAGAACCGCTGGAACTGGTAAAATCTTTCCAAGCCCTATCCAACATAAGTAATAGACCATTCGGAATGTATTATGCAACTAGCGGAGAATTTAAATGGTTAGATGGTAGCCAAAGTTCGCATGACTTTAACAATGATTGTTACGTCCCGGCCGGATGGGGCATGGACGTTATTAAAGCCGTTAAAGCAGGCGCGATAAAGGCATCCTGCGTATTCAAGCATGATAAAAATGAATACTGGGGTGAGAAAGAAGACGGTAGCACTTTTAGAATAATGCTTTAGTAATTGAACGGTCCAAACCTATTTGGACCGTTTTTCAATTACTTTCCTAAAATCTATTGCCAATATTAATATAATTTGCTATTATAATTCCACTATGAATCAGTATCAGCACGCCATGAATCAGACTTGGTGGACGGCCCAAGATATTGGGTAGTCTTTTCGCGTCGTATTATCATTGCTTAAACTGCCCAGTGTCTTACTAACAGAGGGCAGTTTTTTATTTATCCAATTTATTTATGCATTATTATTTCCATCATCGCTGTACTGAACGCTGGCGCCATTAGAACGCCGGTTTCGGCGTGCTTGAAGATTAATCACTAAATAATAATCATATGAACAATAATACTAAAACTAAAGACCAGGTCGCTTTCCGGGCCTTGCCGGACGCGGCCGGCTATTTTGGGAAGTACGGCGGACAGATAATTCCGCCGGAACTGAAACCGATCTTCGATGAGATCGCGGTCGAGTATCATAAAGCGCAGGCCGATCCGGCTTTCCGCGCGGAATATGAACAGCTCCTGAAAGACTATGTGGGTCGGCAGTCGCCGCTATACTATGCCAAGAATTTGTCGGAACGCTTAGGCGGGGCGAAAATATATCTGAAGCGGGAAGACCTGAATCACACCGGCGCGCATAAGATCAATCATACTTTGGGCGAGGCGCTACTGGCTAAACGCATGGGGAAGAAAAAGTTGATAGCGGAAACCGGCGCCGGCCAGCACGGCGTCGCTTTGGCCACGGCGGCCGCTTTGGTCGGCATTGAATGCGAGATCCACATGGGTGAAATCGATATCGCCAAGCAGCATCCGAACGTTATCCGCATGCAGCTCTTAGGCGCCAAAGTGGTCGCCGTCAAGGCGGGCGGCCGCTGTTTGAAGGATGCGGTCGATAGTGCATTTATGGCTTTCGTGCAGGATCCGCAAAATATTTTTTTCGGCATCGGTTCGGTCGTGGGTCCGCATCCGTTCCCGATGATGGTGCGCGATTTCCAATCCGTGGTCGGCAGGGAAGCCAGGGTGCAGATCCTGGAACAGGCCGGCCGCTTGCCGGACTATCTCATTGCTTGCGTGGGCGGCGGTTCCAACGCCATCGGCCTGTTCAACGAATTTCTAACGGATTACTACGTCAAGATGATCGGCGTGGAGCCGAGCGGCCGGAGCTTCAAGCCGGGCGAGCACGCCGCCACGCTCACCATGGGGCAGCCGGGCAATATCCACGGCATGTTCACCTATTTATTGCAGGATGAGCAAGGCGAACCTTTGCCGGTGCATTCCATCGCTTCCGGTTTGGATTATCCGGGCGTGGGGCCGATACATTCCGATCTCAAAGACTGCGGCCGGGTAGAGTATGTCACGGCCAGCGACCAGGAGGCGCTTGAGGCCTTCCAATTGTTGTCTAAGGTAGAGGGCATCATTCCGGCTTTAGAAAGCGCGCACGCCTTGGCGCACGCCATAAAGTTTGCGCCTAAGCTAGGGAAGGACGAAATTATCATCGTGAATTTGTCCGGGAGGGGCGATAAGGACATCGATTACGTGGCGGAGAGGTTGGGGTTATAATCATTGGGCGGGATAATCAAAAAACGGACCATTTAGGCCCGTTTTTTGATTTCTCGTTGTTTTTAAGGTAAAATTAAATAATAACTATAACAATATGGCTAAATTTGAAAATGCCAATCTGGAAACCGGCAACGCCCAGAAAAGATCTGATGACCATCAGGACGAATTTTTTGCCACCCGGCACAGCTTGGCGGAGTATAAGCTGAATGAAAGCATTATTCGCTCAGATTATCCGGAAGCCAGGCCGAGCGCCGATAAGCAGTGGTTCAATTCTGATCTGACGCCGGAAGGCCTCAAACTGGCGCAAGAAAAGGCCAAGGAGTTTTTCAATCGTCTCGATCCGGCCAAAGACGCCTTGTTTTTCGTTTCCAGCGATCTGGTCCGGGCGGCGGAAACGGCCAAGATTTATCTGGACGAGGCGCGAGCCAGAGGCTTTGAGATTATCAAGCCGCGAGAGAAAGCCGTAGCCGGCAATTATCGCGACAAAGCGGAGGAGATAGGCGAGGGCAATATCCGGAAAATAGACAGCTTGACGTTAGACCATCTGGAGAATATGCTGCAGGAATTCGTTTTCGCGTCCAATCGAGACATCTTAAAAGAAGTCGTGAAAGATACGGCGACAGTCTCTGGAGAAACGCGACAGAAATGGCGCGAGGCCAGGCAGATAATCGAAGCGGATGATAAAGGCAGCTGGGGCAACAACTACGCTGCTCATTCTGCGGAAATAGAGAAAATTTTCCCGGCCGTTAAATCGGCTAAGGCTGCCTATGACACTAAGTTCAAAGACATGATGCGGCTCATCCGCTTCGGCCAGCAGAAAATAAATGAGCAGGGTCCGGAGAAAAATATCAAGGTCCTGGCTTTCAGCCATGAGAATTCTTTCTTGCACTTCCTGCAAGAAAATTTCGGTGAGACCATGAAGAATTGCGAAAGCATTAGTTTCAAGGTCGATCCGGCGGACGGGCAGGGGATCAGCGCGACCGCCAAAGGCCGGACGGTAGAAGTAGAAAAATAATATTTATGACCGCAGCTATCTTAGGCCCGATCGCCAAAGATAAAGTCAAAATAGACGGTCGACTTTCTGTCCAGATCGGCGGCATTCCCTATTATGTCGGCCGGGCGCTCCAGGCTTTGGGCGCCCAGGAAGTCGCGCCCTATGTCGCTTGCGGCGTTGAGGACAAGGACTGGGTGAAAGAAAATTTTTCCGACCTAGCTGTTAATTTCCTGCCCGCCGACCATACGCTGATTTCTAATATCGCTTATTCAAGCAATAATCCCGACGTCCGTGATAGCTTTATCGAGCCGTATTCCAATCCAATAGTCGCGACAGAGGAATTGTTGGCGGTGTTGGAACACTTCGATTGGATAATCTTCGGTCCGCTATTCCATGACGATATAGATTTTAATCTATTCAAACGGCTGAGCCATAAATTGACGGCGATGGACAACTTCGGGATGTTTACCTACAGCGAAAACGGGAAAATGGTCCGCCAGAATCCAGAGAATCTGCACCGCGTCCTGCCGTTCTTGAATTATTTGTTTCTAGATCGCGAAGAAGCCTATTTCGTTTCCGGGCGAAACAATATCATGGAGGCCGCCCGCTTTTTGCAAGCTAAAGGATTGAAGAATCTGATCATTACCGAAGGCTCGCTGGGCTCGCATTTGTTCATCGGCCATGATTATTACCGCATTCCGGCTTTCCCGCCGCGACAGCTGGCAGATACGACTGGCGCCGGCGATACCTATATGGCCGCTTTCTTGCGGGCCAGGGAGTTGTTCGAAGATCCAGCAGAACAGGGGCGCTTTGCGGCTATGGCCGCCACGATGTCCTTGGAAGGGAAAGGCGCTTTTCATGGCTCGGTGGACGAGATTAATGACCGTTTAAATCTTGTTTAATTTTAGCTGTTTAATAGTTTGTTTGTATCAGTCTTGTAAATATAAACAAACTATGCTATTATGTTTATATTAATATGGAAGATATAAACAAAATAAAAATCGGCCGCTATATCCAGCAAAAGAACGGTTATCCGGCTTTTATTCCTTATCCCTTTCCTCCTCAAGAGGGTATTTTTATTTCCTCGAAACTGCATAAGAAACATGAAGAAGCGATCAGGCTGGTCGGCAAATTAGACGGCATTACCCGCCTTTTGCCGGATAAAGATTTTTTTCTGTTAATGTTCATCAAGAAAGACGCCGCTTATTCCAGCCAGATCGAGGGCACAAAAGCGACCTTACAGGATGTTATCGCCGAAGCAGTGACGGAAGAAAAGTCCAGGTTGGCTCCGGATGTTGATGATATCCTGCACTATGTGGAAGCCGTAAATTACGGCACTGATCGGATTAAGGATTTGCCGATATCTTTAAGATTGATACGCGAAGTCCATGCTAAATTAATGCAAGGCGCCAGAGCCACCCAGCACGCTTATCCGGGTGAATTTCGCCGTTCGCAGAATTGGATCGGCGGCAAGACTCCGTCCGACGCCGCTTTTGTCCCGCCGCCGCCGGCTGATATGCAAGTGGCTCTTAACGACCTGGAGCGATTCATCCATGCCGCCGATGATTATCCGTCTTTGGTGAAGGCCGGGCTGCTGCATGCTCAGTTTGAAACTATCCATCCTTTTACCGACGGTAACGGCCGGACCGGACGGATGCTGATTGCTTTGTTCATCCATCATGCCGGCTTGCTGGATTTGCCAGTCTTATATTTATCCAGCTATTTTAAGAAATATCAAAAATTATATTACCAGAAATTGCAGGCCTATCACGAGGAAGAGGCGCAAGTCGCCGCCTGGCTTGATTTTTTTCTGGAAGGAGTGGCGGAAATAGCCCAGTCGGCCATAGAAACTTGCGCCCAGATCACCAGTTTGCGAGACCGGGACTTTGCCAAGGCCCAGCAGCTGGGCGCGCGAGCCGCCGCCCCGACCCTGGAAATAATTCGCAAATTATTCAGTCAGCCGATTGTCGGCGTAGCCGAAATAGCCAGATGGTCCGGTTTTACGGCACCCGGCGCCTATAAGGTCATAGACCGTTTAAGAGGGATGAAAATTCTGGAGCCTTTAGGAGAGGAGAGTTATGGACAGAAATATATTTATGGCGATTACTATGAAATATTCGATGAAAGCTTTCGATCAGCCAGGAAAAAAGAACGGACGGTTCATAAATAATGTGCTATAATAATAATGTGCTATAATAATAAAGAATTAATTAATTAGATTAAAAAATATGGAGAATTCCAACAAATCGGTGGTTTTCGGCCTAATCTTGGGCTTGAGCATCATCATCGCGGCGGCGGTCGTCGGGCGGACCTTCTTTGCCGTCAAGAACCTGGATAACGTCATCTCGGTCTCCGGCTCGGCCAAGCAGACCGTAACCGCGGACCAGGCCCGCTGGACCGGCAATTTCAGCCGGACCGCTTTTCGTGACAACATCAAGGGCGGCTATAGCCAGATGAAAATTGACGAGAAAAAAGTCAGCGATTTCCTGGATGCTCAAGGCTTCAAAGGAAAGTATGAGATCTCGCCGGTCTTTATGCATGAGATCTATAAGAACGACGCCAACGCGCCCAAGGAATATAACCTGACTCAGAATATCGAAATCAAGTCCGACGACGTGAACAAGATGAAAGAGCTGGCCAAGAACAGCGACCAGATAGCGGCTAAAGACATCATCTTCTCGGCCAACTCGGTAGAATACTATTATTCCAAGCTGCCGGAGCTGCGCGTTTCCTTATTGCCGAATGCTATTAAGGACGCCAAGGCCCGGGCGACGGCTATCGCGGAAAGCGACGGCCGCTCCTTGGACACGGTGCGCGGCGTCAATATGGGCGTGGTACAGGTGATGCCGGTCGGCTCCATTGAAATTTCCGATTACGGCTCCTATGACACTTCCAGCATCGATAAGGAAGTCATGGTGACGGTCAAGGCGACTTTCGGAGTGAAATAACTAGGGAAGAGCAATATAAAAAACAGCCGCTATTTTCAGCGGCTGTTTTTGTATACCGTTCAAATTCAGGCCATCGCGTAATTACGGTGCAGGTCGCGGATGATCTTGACGACCACGCCGCGGATCTCTACTTTCTTGCGGAAAATCGGGGCGAAGGTGGGGTTAGCCGGCTGCAAGCGGATGCGGCCTTTTTCCTTATAGAATTTCTTGAGCGTGGCTTCGTTGTCGTCAATGACCGCGACGGCGGTATCGCCGTCCTCGGCCCAGTCCTGCTTCTTGATGATGGCGAAGTCGCCGTCGAAAATGCCGTCGCCGATCATGGAATTGCCGCGGACCTTGAGAGCGTAGAGCTCGCCGTCCTGGAAGCGCTTATCCTTGGCGATTTCCACGACCTCGTCCGGAATCTCCACGGCCTCTATGGGTTTGCCGGCGGTGATCACGCCGACCAAGGGTACGGCCATCAGGTTGCTGTTCATCTTCAACTTAACCAGCTCCAGGCTGCGGGCGACGCCCTTAGCTTTCTTGAGGATGCCTTTATCCACCAGATTGGCGATGTGCTCGTGAATGGTGGAAACGGTCGAAATTCCGAATTTATCCCGGATTTCGGTGAGCGACGGAGCATAGCCGTGCTCGGCCGTGTAGTCCGCGATATAATCGCGGATCTGCGCCTGCTTTTTGGTGAGCGTAGTCATATTATTGGGGCTTAATATTATTATGCTTATATTATAACCGAAACAAAACCGAAAGTCAAGGGGGAAGGAGGGATTGGGAATAATTGTAGATTTTGTTGATTTTTTGGCGAAATTTTTTGACAAAAGCTGACAAGAAGTTGACGGAAATCAAACCTCTTTAATTCTTTTTTCTGCAACCTTTATGTACTTATTTTCCGTTTCAACTCCTATCCATTTTCTTCCAAGTTTTTTTGCAATAACAGCGGTAGTACCGCTCCCAAGAAAAGGATCAAGAACGACATCACCTTTATTACTGCTTGCCAATATAACTCTTTCCAATAAGTTTTCCGGTTTCTGTGTTGGGTGAGCGGCGCGGCCGGTTTTATCCCTAACTCTTTCTTTGCCCTGGACCACCGGCATAATCCATAAATCGCGCATTTGCTTTTCTGACCCGTCTTTTGCTTTATCAGGATTTATTTTTTTGATGTCTGCATAATTGAATACCCATTTTTTGCCTTTGGAGAAAAACAGGACATACTCGCATGAGTGAGTAAAGGTGCGTCTGGTCATGCTAGGCATGGCGTTGTTTTTATGCCAAGTGATGATGTTGCGAGGCGTAAAACCAAGTGCCTTTAGAGCCATGATCAATTCGCCGATATTGTGGTAAGTGCATGAGATATAAATGCTCCCAGTCGGTTTCAAGACCCTTTTGCATGCTTCCAGCCATTCTTTAGTAAATTTCAAATATTCGGATTCCGACATCTGGTCCCATTTTTCATTCACCATAAACCAGTCGCCGCCGGTTTTGTTGCCCATCCACTTGAGCCCGTTTCCGGAAAGATTGTACGGCGGATCAGCAAAAATCAAATCCACGCTTTCTTCGGGAATTTCTTTATTGAGTATTGTGCGGCAGTCGCCTTTGTAGATAGTATTTAATTTCATACGTTCGCAGCTAAAACCTCACGCGACCATTGCTCGACAACGCCTGGTATCTGAGAAGTCCAAACATCGGAACTGGCAGCCGTATTGGTTAAATTAATAATGGAATCGTAGAGACTCATCAATTGGCGATGGTCTAGTCTTTGGCCGCGATCTTTTATGGCGATTATCGCCTCCAATAATTTTGTTAATTCGTTTATTGTTAGTGGTATGATTCTTTGCTTACGGCCCTCATACTCATATTTAACCGCGTTCCAAAAGGTATTTATTGTGTCTCTATGTAAAGCTGGTGCTACGAATAAGCAATAAGTTTCTTTGCCGTTATTAACATCTTCAAAGTCTCTAAGATGCCTCATTACCGGCTGGCCTTCTTGCATCCACTGAGCACGATTAGTCAGCATTGTGACTTCGCAAACTCCGTTGAAAGAATTATAGAAACATTCGATATCTGGTTTATTGGCTGGTGCAGTAAAAGTCGGCTGGTTGTCATCGCCAACGGGATAGTTTGGCTTTATGGCCAGAGCGTCATTTATGGCATTAAGGGCAAGTGTGGCTAGATGTTCGAGTTCAATACTTTTCTTTTCTTTAGATTGCCTGATATTTTTAAGTCGATCTATATATTCCCGGACCTTATCAACGTTTTGCGAGACAAAATGATCTTCAGTCTCTTGTAGGGCCCTGCGATAATCTCTTAATTCGGTTATGTATGATTTTAGCTGGCCGACAGAAAGAGCTGCTGTATCTTTAAAATCAAACTCCTGTATCTGAATTCGTTGTTGTTTAAGTTGATTTTGATACTGCTTAATATCATTTGTGGTATATTCGCTGATTCGTTTTAATTCTGCGGGAGTCTCCCATGGGAGGACTGGCAGATTAATATCCGAAATATAATTTATGTATCCTTCGGCTGTGAATGTCTGGCTAGACCCGTTATCAGTTTCTAGGATTTTCTGAATTTCTATACTTCTTCTTGGCTCCAAATCAATGTAGTAGCCATTACCGCGCAGATGAAAGTATCTGGTCATTCGGAAATATCGACGAATATTATCCCCGTAATCTTTTGCGTGTTCTATATTTCCGAAATTAGAAAACTGATTTTGAATGAAACGATTTATGTAAGCCTGTTTGTCTCGCTCGTTTGCTAATTTTTCAATGCCCGCACGAAATCGCAAGACCAATTTTGCTTGAGCAACGATTTTCTTATAGTCAATTAATGTCGGAACAAAAATGTTGAATTCAACCTGAGATAAACCTTTCTCGGTAATGCCTTTTTCACGGCAGAGTTTATTTACTTCATTGATCAGATGAAGCGTGGCAATAAAAGGTTTGATATTGTAACCATCATCGGCTTTAAAATCTCTCGAAAGAGGGTTTGGTAGCTGCCATTTTAGAAAGCTTTTGAAAAACATTTCTCCCAGATCAGCGTCTTCGCGCGATAAGTATTCTCCGAAAGAAGTAATGCGGATTTTGCCGTCGTCGTCAATTTTAGCCAGCCCCATTTTCTTAATAGGGTTAAATGATTGACGGCCGCGCATGTCCCCGGCACCGACGTAGTTTCTGGCGTCCAATATTTCTTCGGCCTGTTCATAAGTTAAGGCCTCGGAATTTTCCAGTAGCTCCCTGTGCTCAGGCGACAGATTATTGGTAAATTGTTTGTTGCCGGCGCCGTACA
>JBAZJV010000004.1:0-87576 GCA_041651095.1 Patescibacteria group bacterium | reverse complement strand
CAAGGCCAGAAGGATCTACCGCAAGAAGCGACGCTCGGATTCTAATGAAAGCCCGGAAGGAAACCCCGTATGAAAAAAGACTGTCCGTTAGGGCAGTCTTTTTGAGTGCGGGGAGGAGGTCATTTTATTTTTTATATTCTCGTCTTATTTTAAACAGCTCTCTAATTTTTGCTTCAAGTCATCAAGGTCGCCCGGCCGGAATAGAATATCTTGCGGTCCGGTGATTTCCGTAATGCCGCCTAAAGCCGCGGCGATGACCGGCAGGCCGGCGGCATGGGCTTCATAGATTACGGTCGGGGAATTCTCATAACATAAAGAGGGCAAGACCAGATAGTGGCTCGCCAGCATGGCCTTCTGGACCGCCGCGCTGTCCAGACGTCCAGCTAGGCTGACGCGCTCGTCGCCGGCCGCGGCTTCACGGACATTATCAGTTTGTCGGCCGTCGCCGACGATAAACAGCCGGGCCGCCGGATCAGCCAATTTTTTAAAAGCTTCAATCAACAAGAATATTCCTTTATGCTCTTCCAGCTGGCCGACGAAGAGAAAGTGTCCGGCCGCCTTGCCGGTCGCCGATCGGGCGCCCGCCGCCGCCGTTAGTTTCAGCGGGCAGATTTCGGCGGCCGAGTTTATAAAAAAGCCGTTTTTTTGGTGCAGCTCCAGCAGCCAGCGGGAAGGGGAAACAACCAGGGCCGGCGCCGCGAACAGCCTTCGCGTCAAAGTTTGGTATAAGCGAGCGACCGGACCGCTGATGATCCGTTCTTGCCCCCAAATCATCAGACCGGAGGGGTGAAGCAATTGGATATCGTGCAGGAAGTGTTCGTGGCGGATGCCCAGGCGGCGCAGCAGGAGCGGGGTCAGGAAGCCCAGCCCCATCAGGTTATGGGTGATGGCCCGGTCCGGCTTTTCCGTCTGTAATATTTTTTTGATCCGGTAATATCGTCCCAGCGAGAACATATTGCCGACCTGCCAAGCTAAACGGTATCCGAGGCCGTGTTTGCCCAGTCCGGCGAAACAGGAGCTTAGGCGGTATATCTTCAATCCGTCCGCATCGGTCTCGACGGCGGCCAGAGTCGAGCGGCGCGGTTTAGTGGTGATCAGCCAGACTTCGTGCCCCGCGGAACGCAGCTGTTCGGCTTGCTGCCGGACGACCGTTTCCGCCCCGCCTCGGCTTAATTCGCCGTATAGATTATGGAATAGGGCGATCTTCATACGAATAAGGCGTTCAACTGTTCCTGCATCAGTCGGCGGTCGTATTTCATTTCCGCCAGCCGCCGGGCCGCGAGCGCCATAGTGCGCCGCAATTCCTCATTATGGAAGATGAATTCCAATTTTTTCTTCAAATCCGCGGCATTGCCCGGTTCGACCAGCAGGCCTTCCTGGTGATCGGTGAAAACTCGCCGCACGCCGGGTAAATCCGAAGCGATGACCGGCAGGCCGCAGGCCAGGGCCTCGATCAGGACGATGCCGAAGGCTTCATTGCCGTTTTCGGAGGGCAGGATCAGCAGATCGGCTTCCTGGTAGGCGCGGATAAGTTCGTCGTCGTTCAAGCGGCCGGCAAATTCCACGCGGTCGGACAGTCCCCGGGCAACAACCTGTTTTTCATACTCCGGCCTCAAGTCTCCCTCGCCGACGATTTTAAGGCGCCAATTGCCGGGCGGCAGCTCTTGCAGGGCGCGCCACAGCACCGGCAAGCCCTTGAAATAATGGGCCCGGTCCAGACCGCCGACGAATAGTAGTTGCCGCCGGTCCCGCCTGATGAATTTATCGTTGACGTAGCGGATGATTTCCTTGGTCTTTTCCACCAGACGGTTATCGGTCATCCGGTTAATGGTTTTTGGTTGGAATTTTTTCAAGTCCAGTCCGAAAGGAATTTCCTGGAATTTTTCCGGCCGGCGCCGGTAATATTCTTTGATCTGGCTATTTTGGATGTAGTCCAGGCTGGCAGTCACGATGACTTCGGCTTGGCGAAGCAGGGCATTGCGGGTCAATCGGCTGGGCAGGCTCAGGATCTTGGCCACTAAGCCGCGCTGCCGGACATCCATGTGATAGTGCAGGATCAACTTAGGGCGGCGGCAGAAGAGTTTGCACAGCCAGACGATTTCCGCCGTTCCGAAAAAGGGGTAATGCAGATAGATATAATCGAAGCGGGGCAAATGCCAGAGCAGTTGCGGCAAAAAAGCGCCGTGGCCGTAGCGGAGCCACGGCCGCAGAGTGGCCGGGGTAAAATTAGTCACGGCATGTTCCGCCGCCAGCAATTGGCCGATCTGGTAGGCGCTGTTACCGATGCCGCCGGCATAGGGCGGCCAGGCGCAGGCGACTTGGGCGATTTTCATGGCGATTATTTTTTATGCTGCAAGGCGATCTGACGCGCGATTTCCGTCAGTTGGCGATCCAGCTTGGCCAGGCTGAGGCGCAGCCGGAAGACCAGATAAAACAGGGCGATGACGCCGAGATAGAACAGGAAGCTGATACCGCTTAAGGAAAAGCCCAGAGCTTGGAGCATCTGGTCTATCCGTTTAAGGAAGATTACGGCCAGAGCTGCCAGCAGCCAGAAAGCCAGCCAGAGGCGGAACTCCGTGGCGCTGATCTCGTTTTTCTTTTTTTGGACGGCCGCGCGGAAGAGGAAGCAGATGATGATGATAAGGGCGACCGCTTGCTGCAGTAAAGGCATAATTTATTTGATTATTTTATGGATTAACAGGTCTTTGATGACTTGGAAGCCGGCTGAGAGCGGTAAGCCGAAACGGTGGTAGACGACGGTAACCGGCAGTTCCATGATGCGCAAACCGGCCCGGAAGGCATTGCTTTGTATTTCGCTATTGTGGGCCCATTCCCGATTCATGATTTTAGTGGCGGTGGCGGCGCGGCGGTTGAAGGCTCTAAAACCACATTGCGGGTCGCTCAGCTGTATCCCGAGGAAGACTCGGTTGAATAGCTTGGCTAGCGGCATGATCAGATATCTTTTAAGGGGAGGGAAATTGGTTTGTCGGCCTAAGAATCTTGAGCCGAAAACGATATCGGCCCGGTCGTCCGCGATCGGCGCGGTCATCGCCGGGATTTCCGTTGCCCGGAATTGATCGTCACCGTCGAAATGGACGATGATTTCCGCGCCTTGGGCTAAGGCGTAATCATTGCCGGTCTGCAGGGCGGCGCCTTGGCCGCGGTTGATCGGATGGCGCAAGACGACGGCGCCGGCCGCGCCGGCCAGGGCGGCCGTGTCATCGCTTGAGCAATCATCGACGACGATAGTTTCCTGAACGTAAGGCCGGACATCGGCGATCACTTTGGCAATGTTCTTGGCTTCGTTCCAGGCGGGAATGACGCAGGCGATTTTCATATCAATCCTTCTTTGATCTTTTGGCTCTCATCGACGGAGATCGGCCGGAAACCGCTGACTAAGGCCAGACTGGCTAATTTTTTGGTGAAATCGGCGCCGGCCAGATCCGTCGTCCGGCTCTGGGCGATGAAGCTTTTTATTTCCGGGCTTAATTTCCAGATTTCAAATAGGCCGATTTGGCGCCGGCCGCCCTCCCGGCCGCTTAGCCGCCCCGGTCTTTTCAGGTCGGCCAATCGTTGGTTGATGATCAACCGCAAGCTTTCCAGCTTTTCCTGCCGGGTGAGCGGCATCGGCCAGAGGCGCGTCAGGACGGCCAAGGCGCTGGTCGCGGTCATCGCGCCCAGAACCAGGCGGCCGGAAGCGGCCGCCCGCCAAGCCTGGTATCTGGCTTTTTCGTCATCCAGGTTATCCGCGATAATGATGTCGCTGTCATGGTGCATGATTTTTTCCCAGCTGGCCGCGGTCGGGGGCAGGAAATTGACTCCTGGCAAATCAGCCGGCGGGTCGGCGCTCAGAGCGTAGGTATTATATGATGTCCGGTCCCAAAGTTCCAGCAGGGCATAGAGCGTCGTGCTTTTACCTTGTTGCGGCGGCGCGCTGACGATAACTAGGCCGGAATGGCAACGGGACAGCTGTTTAAGTTCCTGTAAATCGATTTTTTGCAGCCCTAATTGATTGAGCCGCCAGAGACGGTCGGGACGGTTGACCAGGCTAATGACGATTTTCTCGCCCCAGCCGTCCGGCAGGACGCTAAGGTAATATTGCCAGTGCCCATGCCGGTTAGTCATTTTGCGGTATTCCCGCGCTAGCAGTGCGCCCGGGGCGATGGCCAGGATCTGCCGCAGGTTATTGAAAAAATCCGGCTCTAATTTTTTGGGCAGGGATAAAGTTTGCATCGTGCCGTCCGGCAAGTGGCAATCTAAGGCGACCTGGTCATTCCGGCTGGCAATGACCAGGTGTTCGGCTCCGGCCGCCGTGGCATAATTAAAGATATTCGCGATGATTTTGGAGTTCATGTAATCCGGTTAAATTCTATAAACTGACTTTATTATAACACGGTTTTATATTATTTAAAAATGTGATAAAATTATATTAAATTGATAATTTTCTCGTTTTTATGGCTTATTCAAACCTTTACGGCCGATTTTACGCTAGCCTGGATCGGAGCGGAGCGGCTTTAGTCAAGTTGTGGCGTTTTAGCCCGAGCCGTTGGTATTTGGCCGGCATCTTGGTTCTGCAGGCTTTAGCCTGGCTGGAATCATTATTCATTTATCGCAATCTGGGCGACAAACTCCTAGTCTTGCACTATAATGTTGATTTCGGCATCGATTTGGTCGGCGCGCCGGGCCAGATCTTTTGGTATCCCTGGCTCGGCCTGGCCGTCCTGGCGGTTAATATGATGGTTGCGGCTGGTTTGCACCAGCAACGGGACGGCCGGCCGTTCATCCATTTTTTGCTTTCCACCGCCGTCATTTTCCATCTCTTCCTGGATCTGGCCCTGTTTTTCGTCTATTTGATTAATTTTCGTTGATCTTTTATGACCGAATTTTATCTCATCAAGATTCTGTTTTTTTCTACTCTCGCTTTCATTTTTGCCATCAGCATCGCGCCTCTTTTGACCCATTATCTGTATAAATACAAGCTGGGCAAAAAAATCCGCAGCAACGGCAGTACGCCGATTTTCACGCAATTGCACGCCCACAAAGAGGGAACGCCGACCATGGGCGGCGTTTTGGTTTGGGGCACTGTCCTGGCCTTCGTCTTGCTGTTCTCTTTGCTGCCGACGGTCTGGCCGACTAATTTATTCCAGCATTTGGATTTTCTATCCCGTTCCGAAACTCTGTTGCCGCTGGGCGCTCTGGTCATTACGGCGCTTATCGGATTGTTTGACGATTGGCTGGATGTGCGCGGCAAGGGAGTCTTGGGCGGCGGCGGCCTCAAGCTGCGGCATCGCCTGCTGATCTATACCCTGATCGCTATCGCCGGCGCGATCTGGTTCTATTTCAAATTGGACTGGACGGTTTTTCATGTGCCATTTCTCGGCAACTTCGAGATCGGCGCCTGGTATATTCCGGTGTTCATTTTCATCATCGTCGCCACTTCTTTTTCGGTCAATGAAACGGACGGCCTGGACGGCCTGGCCGGCGGCACCCTGCTGATGGCCTTTGCCGCTTACAGCGTCATCGCCTACACGCTCGGCCGCTATGAACTCGCCACTTTTTGCGGCGTGATCATCGGCGCTTTGCTGGCCTTCCTCTGGTTCAATATCCCGCCCGCCCGGTTTTATATGGGCGATACCGGTTCGATGAGTCTGGGCGTGACCCTGGGCATCATCGCCATGTTGACTAATAATTCCTTGCTGCTCATTTTCATCGGTTTCATTTTCATCATCGAATCATTGTCGGTCATCATTCAGACTCTATCCAAGAAGTTGCGCGGCCGCAAGGTCTTCTTGTCCACCCCGATTCATCACCATTATCAGGCGATCGGTTGGCCGGAAGCGAAGATCGTCATGCGTTCCTGGGTCGTTACCGCCATCGGCACCGCCATCGCCCTGATCATCTTTTTGCTGGATCGCAAATTCTAGCCGAACCGTAAACCTTTGCTCTCATGTTTAAGAAGCTAAAGAAAAAAATAGCGTCCGCCGCCGCCGGCCACGAACCGGATAAGAGTCTCCTGGCGGCTTTGGCCGTCTTAATTATTTTCGGTCTGATCATGCTCTTCAGCGCCTCGTCGGTCGTGTCTTTTTCGCGTTACGGCAACACCTATCATTATCTGGTGCGGCAACTGTTCAGCCTGGCTATTTCTTTGGCGATTTTCTGGCTGGCCATGCGCGTCGATTATCACTGGTGGAAAAAATTCGCCGGATTTTTCCTGTTTTTTTCCATTATCCTGCTGTTGCTGGTTTTTATTCCCGGCCTGCGCAATGAATACGGCACCGCCCGCAGCTGGATCAATGTCTTCGGCCAGTCTTTCCAGCCGTCCGAATTGGTCAAGATCTCCTTCTTGATCTATCTGGCGACTTGGCTGGAGGCGAAAAAGGGAGAATTGGGCAGTCTGACCGGCGGCGTCCTGCCTTTTTTGATAATTTTGGGAATAATCAGCCTGCTGATGATCCTGCAGCCGGACTTGGGTACTTTATTCATCATCGCCTTCACTTCCATGGTGGTATTTTTCTCGGGCGGCGGCAAAGTCAGCCATATCGTCATTGCTTTGTTATTGGCGGCCTTGGCCTTATTCGCGCTCATCGGTTGGAAATCTTCCTACCAGAGTGATCGCTTCAAGTGCCTGCAGGATCCCAGTTATAGCGCTTTAGGCAAATGCTATCAGGTTAACCAATCATTGATCGCCGTCGGTTCCGGCGGCTTGTTCGGCCGCGGCCTGGGACAGAGCCGGCAAAAATTCATGTATCTGCCGGAAGTTTGGGGTGATTCGATATTTCCCGTCATTGCGGAAGAAACCGGCTTCATTTTTAGTACCCTGTTGGTTTTGCTATATTTATTCATCTTCTACCGCGGCCTTTTGGTGGCGCGCGGCGCGCCTGATTTGTACGGCGGCACACTGGCCGTCGGCATTGTCGTTTGGCTGGCGGTTCAGGCTTTCTTGAATATTGGCGGGATGATCAACCTGATCCCGATGACCGGCGTGCCGCTGCCTTTCATTTCCGCCGGCGGCTCGGCTACCCTATCCTCGCTTTTGGCTATGGGTATCTTAATCAATATCAGTCGCCAGACCAAGGATGTCAGGCGTTTGCGCGGCTAATTTTTTATGTCGGAACAGGTTGAAACAACCAAAACGATCATGTTCAGCGGCGGGGGTACCGGCGGCTCAGTAACTCCGCTCTTGGCCGTGGCGGAAGAATTGTCGCGGGCAGATTCAGCTCATCGCTGGCGCTTTATTTTCGTCGGCACTAAGAACGGGCCGGAAAAAGACCTGGTCGCCGCTTTTAACCGAGAGCGCGGGGAAATGCGGTTTACCACCCTGATCGGCGGCAAATGGCGGCGTTATTTTTCCGTTCATAACCTCCTGGATATTTTTAAAATCATCGCCGCCTGGTTCAAATCCTTCTCCCTCCTGGCCGCATACCGGCCTGATGTGCTTATTAGCGCCGGGGCTTTCGTGAGCGTGCCGCTGGTTTGGGCGGCGGCGTGCCGGAAAATACCGATCCTTATCCACCAGCAGGATGTCCGGCCGGGCCTGGCTAATAAGCTGATGGCGCCGTTCGCCCGCGCGGTGACGGTTACTTTCGAAAAATCACTTTTGGACTACGGGCCCGGGGCGATCTGGGTCGGCAACCCGGTCGGCCGGACGCAATTCCGGGCCGGCGTGGATCAGCTGCGCGTCCTTCAGGAACGCTATGGTTTGTCCGCTGTCCGTCCGCTAGTCTTGGTTATCGGCGGCGGCACCGGCGCGACGGCCATCAATAGATTGGTGTCTGTCGGCGCTGGCGAATTGACCGAATTTTGCCAGATCGTCCATCTGACCGGAAAAGGGAAGGCGGCGCTTGCGGGAGCGAAGCGAGCCGGCTATCAGGTGTTGGAATTTTTGCCGAACGAAGAGGTCCTGGCCTTGATGTCCCTGGCCGACTTGGTCATTTCCCGCTGCGGCCTGGCGACGCTCAGCGAGCTGGCTTTCCTGCGCAAGGCAGCGATCCTTATTCCTCTCCCACATTCACATCAGGAGGATAACGCCGCGGTATTCGCCCGGGCCGGCGGGGCCATAGTCTGTCCGCAAGAGGAATTGACGCCCGATAAATTGGTGGCGGAAGTGCGGCAAGCCTTAAGTGATCAATCCCGGCGGCAGACTTTAGCCAATAACATCGGTAAAATTATGAAACCGGGCGCGGCGGAAACCATCGCCGCCTTAATCTGGGAAATAATAAAATAAAAAACCTCCCTGTGATTTAGGAAGGTTACCTTGGTTGAAAAGTCTTTCAGCTCTTGGTAATTTTAACAGTTCTTTTCTTCAGATCCATTCCCCAGGCTAGAGAATTGACGGTGGAAAGGATGAAGTGGTAGGTCATAATCAGCAGAGAAATGGTGATAACCAGCATCATTATTCGGCGGTTGCCGTTATCTGGCAGTAAATAGTGCAGGATATAGTCGATTAAGACCAGCGTAGAGATGACCAAAGCATCAGATTTCAGGTTTTTAGAGATTTGCCAGCCGGTTATCTGCCAGGTTTTTGCCGGACGATTGATCAGCGCTAGGGCGATGAAGAAAAAAATCAGGGCCGCAAACCAACTGCCGATGATGTTTAAGTCGCCTCCTTGCACTTCATAAGGGAAGCAGAATCCGATCAGTTGGAATTTCCACATGCACCAGGAATGGAAGATCATCAGGGCGGTCAGATAAAAGAACAAAACTATCAGTTTGAATTTCATATTAACTCCTAAGGTTGTGAAAGAAAAATATATCAATAAATATTTCCATAATTATAAATTTTTGTCAATCTATGGTTAAGCAGACGGCTGGAAAGAAGGATATCTATTTCATCGGTGTCAAAGGCGTCGGCATGACTATGCTGGCGCAATTTTTAGCCCGGCAAGGCCATCGCGTATCCGGATCGGATACGGCGGAAACATTCATGACCGACTCAGTTTTGCGGTCGGCCAGGATCAAAGTCTATTCGCCGTTTTCGGCGAAGAATATGCCGGCGGATATCGATCGCATCGTTTATTCCTCGGCCTACAACGAACGGAATAATCCTGAGCTGGGTTTTATCGCCCAGGAAGCCCGGCGTTTTAAAAATATTCCGGTCCTGCCTTATGCCGTCGCTTTGGGCGAAGTTTTCAATCAACATTACGGCATCGCCGTCTGCGGCAGCCACGGCAAGACCACGACCACGGCCTGGCTCGGCTATGTCTTGTGGCGAGCCGGGCAGCGGCCCAACGTCCTGGTCGGTGCGCGCGTGCCGCAGTTCCGGGGCAGCAGCCTGACCGGCCGCTCCCGCCAGCTAGTCGCCGAGACGGATGAATACCAGAACAAATTGCAATATTACCGGCCGCGCGGCGTCATACTTAATAACATCGATTACGACCATCCGGATTTTTTCCGGACCAAGGCCGCTTATGTTAAAGTTTTCGCCGATTTCTTGAAAAAGATTCCCGCCGCCGGATTTTTGATTATCAATCGCCGCGACGCTCTAAGCCGGCAAATCAGCCGGCATTGCGCCGGCCGGATCATCAGTTACGACCTGGTTACCGGCGATTATGGCCACGGCGCGGATTATCTGGCTTATGATCGGAAAACAACCAAGGGCGGCCAGTCTTTCCAACTCGCTTATCAGGGTCGGCCGTTAGGCGAATTCAAGATCGGCCTGTGGGGAGAACATAATATCCTTAATGCCTTGGCCGTCATCGCCGCCGCTCGCCGCCTGGGCGTTTCCTGGCCGCTCATCAAACGGCACTTGGCCGGCTTTAAGGGCATAGAGCGCCGGGCTCAGGCGCTCGGCTCCTATCGCGGCGCGCTCATCGTGGATGACTACGCGCACCACCCGACGGAAATCAAAGCCGCTTTAGACGGCCTGCGTTCTCGCTATCCCGGAAAAAGACTGATTACCGTCTTCCATCCCCATACCTTTACCCGGACCAAAGCTTTGTTCTCCGATTTCCGGCGCAGCTTTGCCGCGACGGACGAACTGATCATCCTGGACATCTATGGCTCGGCTCGCGAACAGCAGGGAGGAGTTTCCAGCCGCCAGCTGGCTCAGGCGGTGCGGGAATTCAACCGGACGCGTCGCAGCGTCCAGCCGGTCAGGCATATTCCGGATATTCCCGCTGCCGTCGCTTATTTGCGCCGCCATTTGAAATCCGGCCACATTCTGGTCCTGATGGGAGCCGGCGATGTTTTCCGCATCGGGCAGAAATTACTTAATAAATTGTAACATTTTGCTAATTTTACCGTATATTATAGCAGAGGTTTAGTTAATAACCGTTTTTTATATTTTTATGGCCGGAAAGAAGCCGGACAATATTAATCAGACAAAGGATAAGGAGACCATCCCCTGGAAAATGTTCTGGGCCGAGTTGGGGCGTTTTTTAAAGCCTTTTCGCCGCTATTTCTCGGTAATCGGTTTGGTAATCATCGTTTCCGCCCTCTTGGACCTGGCTTCGCCTTATATCCTGAAACTGGTTATCGACGGCTTGAACGGCTTCAGCCTCGATAATCTGAAACCACTCTTGCTGCTCATCGCCCTGTATTTCGTTTCGGAAGAAGTCAGCGTCATGGCCGGCTATATCGGCGACCGCAAAATCCTGCGCTTATTGGTGGACGTCGAATATAATTTGGGCATCAAAGCCCAGGCCAAGCTGGTCGGTTTGAGTCTGGGCTATCACGAGCGGGAAAATACCGGCAGCAAAATCGTTCGCATCGAACGGGGCATCGATAAGATTTCCGAATTCCTGAACAATCTTTGCTGGGAAGTCGGCCCGACTTTGGTCCGCATGCTGATGACGCTCGTCGCCCTGTTCTGGGCGGATTGGCGCATCGGCCTCTCCTTCCTGGTTATTGCGCCGCTTTACGTCGCCGTCACTTACTTCGCCAATCAGCGGATGTATCCGATTCGCAAACAGATCTACCGCGACTATGAGATTGCCAGCGGCAAGATGGGCCAGGCCATTATCAATATCAATGCCGTCCAGTCTTTCGTTCAGGAGAAGCGCGAGCTCTCCGAATTCGACAAGATCAAAATCCATGTCCGCGAGAATGAAGACAAGCAATGGGGCTGGATGATGAAAGTCGGTTTAGGCCGGAATACACTGGCCAACCTCGGCCGTTTTTCCGTGTTATTTTTGGGAGTCTATTTGGTCTATCAGGGCAGCATGACTATTGGCACTCTGATTTTCGCTTTTACGCTCAGCGAAAAGGCTTATAGTTCCTTGTTGCGCTTGTCCCGTTTCTACGACCGGATGGAAGAGGGGCGGGAAGGCGTCAGCCGCCTATTGGCCTTGTTCAAGGCGGAAAGCGAGATTATTAATAAGCCCAAGGCCTATAAGCCCGAAACGATTGTCGGAGAAATCAAATTCGATCAGGTTTCTTTCTATTATGGCAGCAACCAGCAGCCGGCAGTGAGCAAGCTTGATTTCAAGATTAATTCCGGCTGCGTCACGGCGCTCGTCGGTCCGTCGGGCGGCGGCAAGACCACGGTCGCCCGCCTGATTTATCGGCATTATGATCCGCAGCAGGGCCGGGTCTTATTGGACGGCCGCGATTTGCGTGATTATGATTTGCACGGCTTCCGGAAATTTTTGGCCATCGTGCCGCAGGAAGTGGAGATCTTCGACCTGAGCGTGGCGGAAAACATCGCCTATGCCCGACCCGGCGCCAGCCGGAAAGAAATCGAAGCGGCGGCGCGCGTTGCCAATGCCGCCGAGTTTATTGATAAGCTGGAGCAGGGTTATGAAACCATGGTCGGCGAACGGGGCATCAAGCTTTCCGGCGGCCAGCGCCAGCGCGTCGGCATCGCTCGGGCCATCCTGGCTAATCCCCGTATCCTGATTTTCGATGAGGCGACCTCCAATCTAGACAGCCAGAGCGAAATACTGATTCAGGAAGCGATAGAAAGAATCAGCCGCGACCGGACCATGATCATCATCGCTCACCGCCTGAGTACCATTAAGCGGTCGGATAAGATCATTGTCCTGGAAAACGGCCAAGTGGCGGAAGAGGGCAGCCATATCGAGCTGGCCAAAACAGACGGCGGCCTTTATGCTAAACTCCTGAAATTGCAAGCGCTGGGCGCGGTTGATTAATGACTTTTTTCCGCTTTTCCCTTATAATTAAGCCATGCTGAAGATAGAAAAAAACGTGGACTTAGCGCAGTATACGACCCTGAAAATCGGCGCCGCCGCCGAATTTTTTGTCATTGTCCGCAGCCGGGAGGAGCTACTGGCAGCAATAGATTGGGCCAGAGCTAACAAGCAGCCGATCTGGACCTTAGGCGGCGGCTCCAATGTCCTGATTTCCAAGAAGATCAAGGGCCTGGTTATCAAGAACGAGATCAAAGGCATGGCGGTTTTGGAACGGACGGATGATTATATTTTAGTGGAAGGGAAGTCCGGCGAGAACTGGACGAAATTCGTCAATTTTACGATCAAGGAAAAATTATACGGCTTGGAGAACCTGTTTTTGATCTATGGTACGGTCGGCGCCGCGCCGGTTCAGAATATCGGCGCTTACGGCGTGGAGATCAAGGATGTTTTCTACCACCTCAAAGCCATTGACCTCAAAACCGGCCACGAGAAAATATTTGCCAAGCCAGATTGCCGCTTCGGCTATCGGAACAGTGTTTTTAAGAATCGCTTGAAAGGCAAGTATTTTATTTATTCCGTTGTCGTCAAATTAAGTCGTCGGCCGGTTCTGAAATTGGAATACGGCGCTATCCGGGCGGAATTAGCCGAACAGGGAGTAAAAGAACCGGACCTGAAGGACGTGGTCCGGGCGATCGGCGCTATTCGGACCAAGAAACTGCCCAATCCCGGCGTCTTGCCGAACGCCGGCTCTTTCTTCAAGAACCCGGAGATCAGCCTGGCGAAGTTCAAGCAGTTGCAGAAAAAATATCCAGATTTGCCGAATTGGCCCCTGCCGGCTAAGCGAGTCAAGATTTCTGCGGCCTGGCTGATAGAAAGCGCCGGTTTCAAAGGCAAGCGCCTGGGGTCGGTCAGCATGTATCAGAAGCAGGCCTTGATCCTGGTCAATCACGGCAAAGCCACCGCACCATCGGCCATGGCACTGGTCCGGAAGCTGAAAGCCGCCGTCAAGAAGAAGTTCGGGCTTGATTTGGAAGAAGAAGTTAATATAATATAGTCGGATATGAAAATAGTCATCTGCGCCAGCGTGGACCTGACCCCGCAGATTAAAGAAATTAAAGAGGCTTTGGAAAAAATGGGCCATCAGACGGAGATCCCGTTCGTTTCCCAGAAGATTATCGCCGGCGAAATCGCTTTAGCTGATTTCCTGGCGGTCAAGGCGAAAGAAGGCGATGCCAGCTTCCGCCAGGCCGTCGGCGAAGACCTGATAAAACGCTACTATCACCGGATAAAAGATAGCGATGCCATTCTGGTCGTAAACGGCGACAAGCGAGGCGTCAAGAATTACATCGGCGGCAATGTCTTCCTGGAAATGGGCTTCGCGTATACTATGAATAAGCAGATCTTCCTGCTCAATCCGATTCCCGAACTGAGCTATAGTGACGAGATCAAAGCCATGCAGCCGGTCATCATTAATGGCGACCTAAGCCGAATAAGCATATGAAAATAAGCTCCGCACAACTACGAAAAAAATATCTGCAGTTTTTCCAGGACAAAGGCCATCAGGTCGTTTCCAGCGCTTCTTTGATTCCGGAAAACGATCCGACCGTCCTGTTCACGACCGCCGGCATGCATCCTCTCGTGCCGTATTTATTGGGCGCCAAGCATCCGGCCGGCACCCGACTGGCTAGCGCGCAGAAATGCATCCGGACCGGCGATATCGACGAGGTCGGCGACACCACACACCATACTTTTTTCGAGATGATGGGTAATTGGTCTTTCGGGGATTATTTTAAAAAAGAGTCCATCAGCTATAGTTGGGAATTTTTGACCAGTCCGGAGTGGCTGAATCTGGATAAGAACCGCCTGGCCGTTTCCGTCTTTGTTGGCGACGCGGATGCGCCGTTCGATCAGGAGGCTTATGATCTGTGGAGTAAGATTTTCAAGGACAACGGCCTGCCGCTCGAGCGGATCGCCAAATTGCCGAAGCAGAACAATTGGTGGGGGCCGGCCGGCACGACCGGACCTTGCGGTCCGGATACGGAAATCTTCTATTGGGCCGGCGCGGCCGACCAGGTGCCGGGGAGCTTCAATGATGACAATGAACTATGGGTCGAGATCTGGAATAACGTCTTCATGCAATATAACAAGAACGCGGCCGGCCGATATGAGCCGCTCGCGCAGAAAAATGTGGATACCGGTTTAGGCCTGGAGCGCGTTTTAGCCGTGATTAATGGGTTGCCCGACGATTATCAGACCGATCTGTTCAAAGGCTTGATCGATGAGATAGAGAAATTAAGCGGCCACCAGTATGGCGAGAGTCCTGAAATAACGAAGGCGATGCGCATCATTGCCGATCATCTCAAGGCCGCCACTTTCATTATCGGCGACGATAAGGGAATATCTCCTTCCAATACGGATCAGGGTTATATAGTCAGGCGATTGATCCGCCGGGCGATCCGCTATGGCTGGCAAATAGATATTAAGCAAGAGCATTGGACCAAGGATATCGCCGCCGCCGTCATTAGCGATTATCGCGAAGTATATCCGGAGTTGGCGGCCAACCAAGAGGCGATTTTCAGTAATTTAGACCAGGAGGAAGATAAGTTTACTCGAACGCTGGATAAGGGATTAACGGAATTCAATAAATTCACCGGTCGGGAAATAAGCGGCGTTGATGCTTTCCGGCTTTATCAAAGCTATGGTTTTCCTTTGGAAATGACCGAGGAATTGGCTAAAGAAAAGGGCTTGATCGTTGATCAAGACGGCTTTGAGCGAGAATTCGCCAAGCACCAGGACCTTTCCCGCACCGCTGCCGCCGGTAAGTTCAAGGGCGGTTTGGCTGATGCCGGCGAGGAAACCACGAAATTACACACCGCGACGCATCTGCTCCTGGCGGCGCTACGCCAAGTATTGGGCGGACAGGTTTTTCAGAAGGGAAGCAATATCACGCCGGAGCGCCTGCGTCTGGATTTTTCCCATGACTCCAAAATGACTGCCGAACAACTGCAACAGGTAGAGAATCTGGTCAATCAGGCGATCAAGGCCGATTATCCGGTTATTTGCGAGGAATTATCGCTTAATGAGGCGAAAGAACGCGGCGCCATGGGCGTTTTTGACTCCAAATATGGCGAGAAAGTAACGGTCTATACGGCCGCTCCTCTTCTGGAAAATGGCCGGCCCGACCTGCCGCGAGTTTTTTCTCAGGAAATATGCGGCGGCCCGCACGTTAAAAATACCGGAGTATTAGGGAATTTCAAGATTCAGAAAGAAGAAGCTTCTAGCGCCGGCGTGAGGAGAATCAAGGCGGTCCTGCTCCCTTGACAAATAGCAACCTTATCTCTATAATAGATTCATATTAAGATTATTGTAAAAAATAAAATAAATAATTTTTAAGAAATTTTGATAAAGTCAGTTTATCTTTATCAAATTTTTTTGTGTTAATGTCAAAAGCTATAGAGCAAAACAATGACAGTTTGGCCACTCTTAACGCCAAGGACTTCATTGAAATGCAGGGGGAAGTGCTGGAATTAATGCCGGCCGCGACTTTCAAAGTCGCCCTGGAAAGCGGGCATGAGATTTTGGCGCATTTGTCGGGGAAGATGCGGATGAATAGGATCCGGCTGCTGCCCGGCGATAAAGTCAAGCTGCAAATCAGCCCTTACGACCTGACCAAGGGGCGGATCACCTATCGTCTGTAATCTTTAATTAATTTTATCAATAACTCAAGGTATGAAAGTAAGAGCCAGCGCCAAGAAAATCTGCAAGGACTGCAAGGTGGTGCGACGCAACGGCCGGGTGCACGTGATTTGCAAGAACCCTAAGCACAAGCAGAGACAGGGGTAATTTTTTAATATCAATATTCTATGGCAGTAAGAATCGCGGGAGTCAATATCCCGAATGACAAAAGAATAGAGATCGCTCTCACCTATATCCACGGTATCGGCCGCACCACGGCGAACAAAATCCTGGCCGCCGCCAAAGTCAATAAGGATATCCGGGTCAAAGACCTGAAAGAGGCGGAAGCGAACGCCCTGCGGGAAATCGTGGAGAAGAAATACACGGTGGAAGGGGATTTGCGCCGGGAGGTTCAGAGCAATATCAAGCGTCTGAGGGAAATCGGCTGCTATCGCGGCCTGCGTCACGGCAAGCATTTGCCGGTGCGCGGACAGCGGACCAAAACTAATAGCCGGACCGTCCGCGGCAATAAGCGCGTGACCATGGGCAGCGGCAAGAGCAAGGCCGGCCTGCAGAAGACCTAATAAACACATATCATATGTCTGAAGAAGTAAAAGCAGCTAGCAAATCGGAAATCGAGACGACCCCGGTCGTCGTGGCGGCCGAAGCGGCCACCCAGGAAGCCAAAGAAGAGAAGGAAGAGAAGGAAAGCTCGGATTTTTCTTTTGATTCCGCGAACGAAGAATTGCCGGAAGAAATCAAGCAGAAGCTGGAAAAGAATAAGGCGGCCCGGGCCAAGAAGAAGCTGGTCAAGAAAAAAAAGAAGAAGACGGCCCGAACGGTCAAAGTCGGTCGCGCCTATATCCAGGCGACCTATAATAACACCATGATCACCCTGACCGATACCTCTGGCGACGTGATTGCCTGGGCGAGCGCCGGTCTGGCCGGCTTTAAGGGCGCCAAGAAGGCGACACCTTACGCCGCCCAGATCATCACCAAAATAGCGGCTCAGAAAGCGCGTGAGGAATACGGCCTGGAAGAAGTGAGCGTTTTTGTTTCCGGCGTCGGCACCGGCCGGGAAGCGGCGATCCGCGCCTTGAACGCCAACGGTCTGAATGTCGTGGCCATCAAGGATACGACCCCGGTGCCGCATAACGGTTGCCGGCCGAAAAAGCCCCGCCGCGTCTAAAATAAGCAAATAATATCATTATGGCTAGAAGTATCGACAGCAAATGCGCACAGTGCCGCCGCAGCGGCGAAAAGCTCTTTCTCAAGGGAGAACGTTGCTATACGCCGAAATGCGCTATCGTCAAGCGCAACTACACGCCTGGTTTCCATGGTCAGAAAGGCCGCAAGCGTTTGAGCGATTACGGCGCCCAGTTGGCGGAAAAACAGAAAGCCAAGAAGTTCTATGGCTTATATGAAAAGCAATTCCATCTGATTTTTGAAAAAGCGGCCAAGAAATCCGGCGACGCCGGCAAGAATTTCCTGCGGGCGCTCGAAATGCGTTTAGACAACGTCGTTTATCGTTCCGGTTGGGCCAATTCCCGCGCCGCGGCCCGGCAGCTGGTCAATCACGGCCATTTCACTGTCAGCGACCGCAAAACCGATATTCCGTCTTTCACCGTCAAGGCCGGTCAGGTCATCAAGCCGAAAAAGAGCAGTCTGAGCTCGCCATATTTTAGAAATAACGCAGAGCAGCTGAAGAAGGCGGAACGCCCGAGCTGGCTCCATTTCGACGCTAGCGATGCCAGCGTGAAAGTCCTCCATGAACCGGCGGAAAACGATTTGCCGCAGAACCTGAACGTCCAGGTCATCATTGAGTATTACTCGAAATAATAAGCATTCAGCCGCGCGCGACCAGTTCCGCGGGCCGAATAAATTTTATGCAAAACATTGCTTTGCCCAAAAAAATCGAATTCAAGAGCGGCTCGGATCCGAAAGAGGGGATAATCACGGTCGAGCCCTTGTTCCCGGGCTACGGCATGACCTTAGGCAATTCTTTGCGCCGCGTTTTACTTTCTTCCTTGCCCGGCGCGGCCGTCATCGGCGTCAAGATCAAGGGAGCGAGCCATGAATTCATGGCCGTGCCGCACGTCAAAGAAGATGTTTTGGAAATGATCCTCAATCTGAAGCAGTTGCGTTTACAGGTCTTTACCGAAGAGGAGATCCATTTGGAACTGAAAATCAAAGGGAAAAAGACCGTCACGGCCGGCGATATCACCAAGAATTCCCAGGTCGCGATTAAGAATCCGGAGCTGGTTTTGGCGCATATTACGGATGATTCCGGCAGCCTGGAGGCGGACATCGTCGTTAAGGAAGGCCGCGGCTACAAGCTGGCCGAAGGCGCCAAGAGAGAAAATCGGGAAATCGGCTACATTGAGATCGATTCGATTTTTTCGCCGGTCATCCTGGTCAGTATCAGCATCGAAAATACTCGCGTCGGCAAGATGACCAATTGGGACAAGCTTATTCTGCACGTCAAGACGGACGGCACAATCACGCCGGAAGAGGCCTTTAACGAAGCGGTCAAGATTCTGGTCGATCAGTACAGTTCCTTCTTGAACCAAGCGCCGGAAGAAGAGTCGGCGATTGAACAGCCGGTTTCCGAGAATACGGCAGATGAGGCAACGCCGGCAGACGAGACGGCAGCCGAAGCGCCGGAAGACAAGAAGGAAAAGAAAGAGAAGAAGGAAAAGAAGGAAACCAAGAAGAAAACGAAAAAATAATTTGCCATAAAGATCACTCAAGTTTATGCGTCACAGAAATAAAAACAAGATCCTGGATCGGAAGAAAGGGCCGCGGGAACTGATGCTGCGCAACCTGGCCTCCAGCATCCTGCTCTATGAGAAAGTGAAGACGACCAAAGCCAAGGCGACGGCGGTCCGCCCCCTGGTGGAACGTTCGATAACGGCGGCGAAAGCCGGCGACCTGAATGCCCGGCGCGGCCTGATCAAGGTATTGCTGCAGAAGAATGCCGTCAAGAAGGCCCTGGAAGTCCTGGGTGTGCGCTATAAGAATCGAGCGGGCGGCTATACCCGTACCATCAAGCTGGGGACGCGCGCCGGCGACGGGGCGGAGATGGTGCAGATCGAATTAGTCTAAAAATATGAAAAATATCCAGAGAAAACTGCATAAGCTAGACGCGGCCGGCAGCCCGGTCGGACGTTTGGCCACCAAGATCGCCGGGCTCTTGCGCGGCAAGAACAAACCGGAATTCGTCCCGCACCTGGACCTGGGCGATATCGTTGAAGTGGCTAATGTCGCCAAATTGAAATTTACCGGCCGGAAATTGGACCAGAAGCAATATCATCATTTTTCCGGTTATCTGGGCGGCTTGAAGAGCAAGAAGATGTCCGAGGTCTTCACCAAGAATCCGGGTGATGTCCTGTATCGGGCGGTCCGGGAAATGTTGCCGCCCACCAAGTTGCGGACGGCCCAGCTCAAGCGATTAATCATCAAATAACATATGGCAGAGAAAAAAACCAAAGCGGTGAAAGCCAAGAAGCCGGTAGCGGAAATCTTGACGGCCGTCTCGACCGAACCGGTGGAGGAGGAAAAGGATTGGGCTAAGAATGAAACGGCGGAGTTTGCCGGCAAATATATCCAGGCCAACGGGCGCCGCAAGCAGGCGATTGCCCGCGTCCGCTTATATGAAGACGGCAAAGGAGTTATAATGGTTAACGGCAAGAAGGCCAGCGAATATTTTGCCGGCGAGGGTGCCAACCTGGTCGCCCAGCCGCTGAAAGTGACCGGCCATAGCCGCGATTTTAATTTTTCCGTGCTCGTCCGCGGCGGCGGCAAACAGGGGCAGGTCGGGGCGGTCCGCTTAGGCATCAGCCGGGCGATTCTGGCCTGCGATCCGGCCACCAAGGAAGCTCTGAAAGTGAATGATTTCCTGACCCGCGACCCGCGCCAGGTGGAACGGAAGAAGCCTGGTCTGCGCAAGGCTCGCAAGAGTCCGCAATGGAGCAAGCGCTAGTTTTTATACGAAAACGCCCTGTTTACCGGGGCGTTTTTTTGTTATAATGCCTGTATGGAAACTTTATTGGAAAAATTGGAAGATTTGCGCGAGCGCTTCCTGAAAACTAAGGCGCTTTTAGCTATTGAACGGAAAACCGGCGAAGAAAAAGCCTTGCGGCTCAAGATGGCCGAGCCGGATTTTTGGCATGATCGGGAAGCAGCCGTAAGTATCGGCCGGCAAGCTGAAGAATTATCCGCCGAGATCAAGGAATGGTCGGAGATGGAGCATAATATCCGGGAAACCGAAGAAATCGCCGCATTGGCGCAGAAAGAAGGCAGCGGCGATCTGACTGAAGAGTTGGGCCGCAAATATGAAGAGCTGGCTCAGCGATTTTCCCATTTGGAATTCTTATCGTTGTTCGATGAAAAATACGATCATGATAATGCCCTGGTCGCCATTCATGCCGGCACCGGCGGCGTTGACGCCCAGGACTGGGCGCAAATGCTGGAGCGCATGTTCTTGCGCTTTTGCGAACGGCAGGGCTGGAAAACCGAGATCCTAGACCGTAATTACGGCAACGAAGCTGGTTTAAAGAGCGTGGTTTTCCGGGTAGCCGGCGCCTGGGCTTATGGTTATTTCAAGAGCGAGAACGGCGTGCATCGCTTGTTGCGCAATTCACCTTTCGACGCCGACGGTTTGCGCCACACTTCTTTCGCGCTGGTGGAGGTTATCCCGGAAATCAAAGACAGCGACACTATCGTCATCAAGGACGAGGATTTGCGGATAGATGTTTTCCGGTCCAGCGGTCCGGGCGGCCAGAGCGTCAATACGACCGACTCGGCCGTGCGCCTGGTTCATTTGCCGACGGGGATCACGATTTCCTGCCAGACGGAGCGTTCTCAGCACCAGAACAAGGAAAACGCCCTGAAGATTTTGCGCACCAAGCTTTACCAATTAGCCTTAGCCGAGAAAGAAGCGGAGGAGCGGAAACTGAAAGGGGAAGTGCAGAAAGCCGAGTGGGGCAAACAGATCCGGTCTTATTTTCTCTATGGCAATCGTTTGGTCAAGGACCACCGCAGCAATTACGAGACCTCGGATGTCGATAAGGTCTTAGACGGCGATTTAGAACAATTCATGGAAGCGTATTTGAGATGGTTGAAGGCTAGATAGCTGCGATTCGATGATTAAAAGATTTTAGATTATGAAAAACCCTCCGTTTTTTGGAGGGTTTATTTTTAACCAATTTTGCTTCAGCTGTATCGGTAATAATATTTGTTCATTGGTACGGCCCCTGTTTTCATTTTTTTTCTTCTATCTTTTAACAGTAGCAATACTGCCGCATCAGCATAGAGCGTATATTTGTTCTTACCCGTATCTGAAACGACGCTGATATGGCGTCTAGCGAAGTTATGAATCTGTTCATAAGACTCTTGCAGTTCTTTTTTGGCTGTGCCTATATTGTTGATTTCTTCCTGGGTGGCGCTTAGTATATAATCCCAATTTTGCGGTTTTTTAGAGATAATTTGTTGCTTTTGGTAATCCTTAAGGTCAAGGCAATAATATATTACCGCTAAGCTATTAGCCGCGCCGATCAGCAAAATTTTAGCTGAAAGGCCAGGAAGATCCTCTGGCTTAAATTGGCTGATGCAGTCAGAAAATTTTCTAATTATCGTTGACAACTCCATATCGAAGGTCGTAACGGTAATTGCCGCAGATACGGCCTCTCTTAGATTATTAATGATTTGTTCTCGGCTGCTCTTATCACGCGCCGCCTTTTCCTCGGCGGAGAGCGATAAGCTCAGATAGGCTAAGACAATAGTGCCAAGCGATAAAGCTATCAGGATTAGAACCAGCTTGGTCATTTGGTCGCTAGTCGGATGAAGCGGGCTGGTGTAGATTTTTACGATTAGCGACATATTTGAAATAAATAAGAAAAAACATAAGCTGGCCAGTATGGTAATCGTCACCAACCGGCTTGTTCTGGTAGCTAAAACTAATTCTTTCAACATTTTATTCTCCCTTTTTTCAATCCCGGCTAAGGGATAACGGAGTTCCAGCCCACCGGAATGGCGCTTGTCCCCCGGCTTTTGCCGCAAGGGAAGACTGGGGCGAAACCATGATTTAGCTTCACCGAAATGAGCCTATGATTAAGGGCTTATTTCGGTGAAGCCGAATGTTTTTTAAAGAAATCGGGTGATTGTTTATATTAAAATATATTTTAATTATTGTCAATTTAAAAATTTTAAGATTAAGCCCGGTTATAGTTTAATAATTGGTCATTACTTTGCCGTTATACTAATACCGTTATCATTAACGGTATTTTTATGCGCCTGAGGCCGGCCAAGATTTTCTTTTATCTTAATTTGTTGTTTATCCTGATTATCTTCCTGCTCGGTTTCCGCCCCGGCGCTTTCCAGCCGGAGATAACCGAGCGCAGCCTCGCTTATTATAACGGCCGGCGTTTGTCTTTGACCGGCCGGGTCTGCGAGGAGGCGGATCTTGATTATAAGAGCCGACGCCTGACTGTTTGCGTGAACGGACAGGAAAACGGCCGGGTCTTGGTGACGACTAATTTGTATCCGGCCTATGATTATGGCGATTTCTTGCGGCTCACCGGGACATTGCAGGCTCCCGCGGCCATTGACGATTTTGATTACGCCAGCTATTTGTCCCGCTACGATATTTATTCGCTGATGTATTATCCGCGGGCAGAATGGTCGGTCGGCCGTTTGACCTGGCCGCAGTCTGCCTATCGCCGCTTGCTTAATGGTAAACAGCGGTTGAAAAGCATGATTGATGCCAGCTTGCCGGAGCCGTCCGCCGGCCTGGCTGACGCTATCTTGCTTGGCTATCGCCGGACCGTCAATCGGAGCGATCTGGATATCTTCGCTCGGGTCGGACTGAGCCACCTCATCGCCATCTCCGGTTCGCATATCACTATTTTGAGCGCGATGATCATTAATTTTTTTCTAGCACTCGGCTTCAGCCGGCGCTGGACGACTAGACTGGTCTTTATTTTCCTGATCGCCTATCCGCTCATTACCGGCCTGGCCGCCTCCGCGGTCCGCTCTGCCATCATGGGCGGCCTGGCTTTCTTGGCGGTCTATTATGGTCGGGCTAATTCCTTGATCAGGGCCTTGGTTTTTTCGGCCGCCGTGATGCTGGCGTTCAATCCGCGGCTCTTGCGCGACGATATCGGATTCCAATTGTCCTTCCTGGCACTCCTGGGCATCATCTATCTTTATCCGCTTGGCCGGGCAATGATCCGGCACTTAACGGCCGGGCTAGGCTGGCCGATGGGCCGACAGAATATCATTACCGCCCTGTTGGACACGGCCAATCTGACTATGTCTTGCCAGCTGGCTATTCTGCCGGTAGCCCTGATTAATTTCCATCAGTTATCCTTGATCGCTCCCTTAGCCAATATCCTGGTGCTCTGGACCTTCCCGCCACTCTTAGCTTCTCTAATCGGCGGTTTGCTGCTGTCGGCGATCCTGCCGGCGCTGAGCCCGTTCTGGTTCCTGCCGGCCTATCTGTTGCTGAAATTCATCTTCGTCGTCTCCGGACTCTTAGCCGCGCCGAGTTTGGCAGCCGTCAATGTCGACTGGTTTAATTGGTGGTGTGGAGCGGAGTATTATGGACTGCTGGCCGGCTTGGTTTATTTTCTAAAAAAAATCACCGCTGTTTGAGAGGTGATTTTTTATAGTTCGCTATCAGTATCTTCTTATTTCTTCTTGGCCACTTTCTTCTTGGCTGCTTTCTTTTCACCAGACTTAAGCGCCGGTTTCCGTTTGGCCTTGACTCGTTTCGGCTTATCAATGGTCCGCAGGCAGGAAGTGCAGAGTTTAACTTTCTGTCCGTCTATGACCTTGGTCTGCAAGTTGATATGCTGCCTTTTTAGGGTTTTGATCTTGGAATGGGAACGGCTGGCTCCTTTGGTCGCGCTTCGTCCGCAGAGATCGCATTTTTTCGCCATATTATTGGTCTTTAAAATTAGATTCCCGCGGCTCGCGGGAATAATGGTCAAATTAACGGTTTTATCTTAACAGCATTTTTAAAATTAATCAAGCTATGGTATAATTCTGGTATATGTCTCAAGAATTAAGCGTCACTTTCCAGATCATTGTCTTGATTTTTTCGGCCGTGGCTCATGAATACATGCACGGCTGGGCGGCTTTTCATTTGGGCGACTCCACGGCCAAGGATGCCGGCCGCCTGACTTTGAATCCGCTGGCTCATCTGGAGTGGTTCGGTTCTTTCTTTTTACCCTTGTTTATGGTTTTAACCCAGATGCCCTTTGTTTTCGGTTGGGCCAAGCCCGTGCCTTATAACCCCTATAATTTGCGAGATCGTAAATATGGCGATGCCAAAGTGGCTGTCGCCGGCCCTTTGACTAATCTGATTATTGCAGTATTTTTTGGTTTATTTTTAAGATTTTTTCCCATATTTAATCTGACTTTCGCCGGCCTGCTGGCGGTAATTATTTATATTAATTTAATATTAGCTGTTTTTAACTTGGTGCCGCTCCCGCCTCTTGATGGCTCCAAGATCCTGGCGGTTTTCTTGCCCGAGCACCTACGGGCGCGCTATCTGGCCGTAGACCGTTTTGGCTTTGTCCTGATCATTTTGCTCGTGATGTTAGCTGGTGGATTGATCATCCCGGCAGTTGATTTTTTGTTTAAAATTATTGTCGGCGCCTGATTTGTCCGTTCTTGACTTATATTTTAGATTTTGTTAAATTGAATTAGTAAAAATTTCAGTAGCTTAAACCTATCCTGAATAATCAGGATTTTTATAATATTATTGTCAACTGAGCGAGCGAGGCCCGGTTTATCGGCGCCTCCCAGCAAGAGCAGACAAGATTCTTGATATGCCAACAATTAATCAATTAGTGAAAAGAGGTCGGAAGTCAATCGGCAAGCGGCGCAATGCCTTGGCTTTGCATACTAGCTTGGATTCGCTGCACCGCAAGAAAAAAGATACGGCCCAGGGGGCGCCCTTTAAACAAGGGGTCTGCTTGAAGGTGACCACGACTACCCCCAAGAAACCGAATTCCGCTCTGCGCAAGATCGCTCGCGTCCGTTTGAGTAACGGCATGGAAGTGACCGCCTATATCCCGGGCATGGGGCATAATCTGCAGGAACACTCTATCGTGCTGGTCAAGGGCGGCAAGACCAAGGATCTGCCGGGCGTCCGCTATAAGGTGGTGCGCGGCGTTTTTGATGCCGCCGGCGTGGAGGCTCGTCGCCAGGGCCGCAGCCGCTACGGCGCCAAGAAACCGAAAAAATAAATTAACTCTAAATATTTATGAGAGGCAAACCAGCTCCTAAGCGATCTATTGAAGGCGACGCGAAATATAATGACAAGAATATCGCCAAATTCATCAACTACGTCATGGAACGCGGCAAGAAGAGCGCGGCCGAGAAGATCGTCTACGGCGCTTTTGAAATCTTGAAAGATAAGACCAAGCAGGATCCGCGTCACGTTTTCAATAAGGCGATCAAGAAAGTTTCGCCGCTCGTGGAAGTGCGGGGCAAGCGCGTCGGCGGCGCCAACTACCAGGTGCCGTTCCAAGTGCGCGGCGAACGCCGCTATTTCCTGGCTTGTAACTGGATCATTGCCGCGGCCCTGGAACGCAAAGGCCGTTCTAGCGCGGAAAAGCTGGCTCTGGAAATCCTAGACGCTTCTAACGGCGAAGGCGCGGCCTCCCGGAAGCGGGAAGCGGTCCATAAGATGGCGGAAGCGAACAAGGCCTTCGCCCATTTCTCCAGGTAAACCGGATAATTTTTAAGCTATTATCATATCATCAATTTATGGCTCGAGATTACGCGCTAGAAAACATCAGGAACATCGGGATCATGGCCCACATCGATGCCGGTAAGACCACTTTTACCGAGCGGGTTCTTTTTTATACCGGCAAGAAGCATAAGATCGGCGAAGTGCACGAAGGCGCGGCCGAGATGGACTGGATGGAGCAGGAGAAGGAGCGGGGCATTACCATCACCTCTGCCGCTACCACTTGTTTTTGGAAGCATAACAAGATCAATATCATCGATACTCCCGGCCACGTTGATTTCACCGTTGAAGTCGAACGCTCGTTGCGCGTGTTGGATGGCGCGGTCGCCGTATTCGACGGCCAGGCCGGTGTCGAGCCGCAATCGGAAACCGTTTGGCGTCAGGCGGACAAATATCAAGTGCCACGCCTGTGCTTCGTCAACAAGATGGATAAGATGGGCGCCGATTTTTACATGAGCTTGAATTCCATCCGCACCCGCCTCAATCCGAAAGCCGTGGCCATGCAGCTGCCTATAGGCGCGGAAAGCGATTTGAAAGGCGTCATCGACCTTCTAACCAAGAAGGCTTATCAATTCACCGGCAATAACGGCGTCAATATCGAAGAGATTCCGGTGCCGGCCGACTTGCAGGCGAAGGTTGACCAATATCATAACGAATTAGTGGAAAAAGCCGTAGAATGCGATGAGAAGACCATGGAAAAATATTTGGGCGGACAGGAAATCGGCCTGGAAGAGCTCAAAGCCGCCATCCGCAAGGGAGTGATCGCTAACGCGCTGTACCCGGTGTTCTGCGGTACCGCTTTGCAGAATATCGGCGTCCAGCTGGTCTTAGATGCGGTCAACGACTATCTGCCGTCGCCGCTGGATTTGCCGGACGTAGAAGCGACCGATGTCCGCGACACCGAGAAAAAGGTGGTAGTTAAGGCCGATGACAGCAAGCCCTTCGTGGGCCTGGCCTTCAAAATCGCGACCGATCCTTTTGTCGGAAAATTATGTTTCGTCCGGGTGTATCAGGGCGTGCTCACCGCCGGCTCTTATATCATCAACTCTTCCAAGGACAGCAAGGAACGGATCGGCCGTATCGTGCGCATGCACGCCAACCATCGCGAGGAAGTCAAGGAAGTCTATGCCGGCGACATCGCCGCGGTTATCGGTCTGAAGAATACCACGACCGGCAATACGCTCTGCGAAGAGAACAATCCGGTTTTACTGGAATCGATCATTTTCCCGGAACCGGTCATTAAGATCGCCGTCGAGCCGAAGACCAAGGCCGACCAGGAAAAGATGGGCGTGGCCCTGCAGCGTCTGGCGGAAGAAGATCCGACTTTCCGGGTGGAATCCGACGAGGAATCCGGCCAGGTGCTGATTTCCGGCATGGGCGAGCTGCATCTGGACATCATTGTTGATCGCATGCGGCGGGAGTTCGGCGTGGAAGCCAATGTCGGCAATCCACAAGTCTCTTATCGCGAAACTATCACCAAGACCGCGGAAGCGGAGCATAAATACGTCAAGCAGTCCGGCGGCCGCGGCCAATACGGGCATTGTTCCTTGCGCGTCGAGCCGCAAGAGCAGGGCAAGGGCTTCGAGTTCGCTGACGAGATCAAAGGCGGCATCATTCCGCGCGAATATATTCCGGCGATTGAAAAAGGCGTCCGGGAAGCCATGCTGAGCGGCACGGTGGCCGGCTACCCCATGGTCGATGTCAAAGCCGCGGTTTTCTACGGCTCCTATCACGAAGTCGACTCTTCGGAAATCGCCTTCAAGATGGCCGCTATTTTTGCTTTCAAGGAAGCTTGCCAGAAAGCCAGCCCGATCCTTTTGGAACCGATCATGAAAGTGGAAGTGACCACCCCGGAAGACTATATGGGTAATATCATCGGCGACTTAAGCAGTAAGCGCGGCCAAATAGAAGAGATGAGCGACCGGTCCAACATCAAGGTGGTGAAAGCCAAGGTACCGCTCGCCGAAATGTTCGGCTACGCCACTTCGTTGCGCTCCATGAGCCAGGGTCGGGCCAATTACGTCATGGAATTTTCCCATTATGCCGAAGTGCCGAAGAATATCTTAGAAACGATTAAGGAAAAGCAAGGTAAATAATGATATGTTTCCCGAACAGTTGAAAAAAATCTTGGATCTCATCAAGCGGACAGGCGACCGGGTCATTATTTTTGACAGCCAAGAACCGGATGATTCCTATGTCATCATGGATTTTGCCAGCTACGCGGCTAAGCAGTCCGGCCATGATCCGGTTGCTCCTGCCCAGCCGGCAGCTACGTCCGCGAAGGACATGGCATCAGCGGAATTATCCCCAATTTCAGCCAAATCTGATAATTTGACAGAAGAAGATTTAACTGATAAGATAAATCGCGAGATCTCGATGTGGAAAAATCGGGATGTTTCGTCTTTCTTGGGCGAGGAAAATAAGCCAAAAAACGGTTGGCAAATTCCGCCCCAGGTTAAAGACAAGGCGCAAGAAATAGCATAATTTTAATAATTAATTAATTTAAGTTCGGCTGGTTTCCTAAGGGTCGTTTTAGACTCCTCTCAGGAAAGAAACCCCGTTTACGGGGGCCTTACAACAAAAACATGGCAGCAGAAAAATTCGAACGCACTAAGCCCCATGTCAACGTCGGTACTATCGGCCACGTCGACCATGGGAAAACCACTTTGACCGCCGCGATGTTAGCCGTTTTCGCCGCCAAAGGCATGAAAGCGTCTCACAAGGGGGTCAATGAAATCGATGCCGCGCCGGAAGAGAAGGCGAGAGGCATCACCATCGCGACCGCGCACGTCGAATATGAATCCGACAAGCGCCACTACGCGCACGTTGATTGTCCGGGCCACGCCGATTATGTCAAGAACATGATCACTGGCGCCGCTCAGATGGACGGCGCGATTCTGGTGGTCGCCGCGACCGACGGCCCGATGCCGCAGACCAGAGAGCACATCCTCTTGGCCCGCCAGGTCGGCGTGCCGTATATCGTCGTTTTCTTGAACAAATGCGATATGGTCGAGGATAAGGAGCTCATCGATCTGGTCGAAGAGGAAGTCCGCGACCTGCTGAAGAAATATGAATTCCCGGGCGAGACCACCCCGATCATCCGCGGTTCCGCTTTGAAAGCTTTGGAAAACCCGAGCGGTCCGGATGCCGAGCCGATCATGAAGCTGATGGAAACCCTGGATACCTATATTCCGGAACCGGTTCGCGACGTGGACAAGCCGTATTTGATGCCGATTGAAGATATCTTCTCTATTGAAGGCCGCGGCACTGTCGTGACCGGCCGTATTGAAAGAGGCATGGTTAAAGTCGGCGACGAAGTAGAAATTGTCGGCCTGATGGATACCAAGAAAACCACCGTAACCGGCATCGAAATGTTCAATAAGTCTCTGGACCAGGGGCAAGCGGGCGATAACGCCGGCATTTTGCTCCGCGGCACCAAGAAGAATGAGGTCGAACGCGGCCAGATCCTGTGCAAACCGGGCTCCGTCACTCCGCACACCGAATTCTCGGCTGAAGTCTATGTCCTAAGCAAGGACGAAGGCGGCCGCCACAAGCCGTTCTTCAACGGCTATAAGCCGCAATTCTATTTCAAGACCACCGACGTGACCGGCGACATCACTTTGCCGGCCGGCACGGAAATGGTCATGCCAGGCGATACCGTCAATTTGACGATCAAGCTGATTGCTCCTATCGCTTTGGAAGACAAGCAGAAGTTCACCATCCGTGAAGGCGGCCGGACCGTCGGCGCGGGCGCGGTGACCAAGATCATCAAGTAAGCACTTAGACCCGCTCTTCCCGCGAAGGGCGGGTTTGTAGTGATTATTTAGGATTAAAAAATAATTCATAATTAAAAAATAATTCATAGAAAAATAACCAGTTCATTATGTCGGAAACCAAAAAAGAAGAAAAAGACTTCAAGCAGAGAATCAGGATCAAGATCCGGGCTTTTGACCATAAGATCATCGATCAGTCCACCAAGACCATTATCGAGACCATCGAGCGCAGCGATGCGCAATTTTTCGGTCCGATCCCGCTGCCCACGGAAAAACGCAAGTACACGGTTAACCGTTCGACTTTCGTGCATAAGGATGCCCGTGACCAGTATGAGATGCGCACCCATAAGCGGATGATCGACATCATTGATCCGACCCAAAAAACCATCGAAGATTTGACGAATTTGGTCTTACCGGCCGGGGTTGACGTAGAGATAAAAATGTAGTAACATTATCAGGTAATTTAAATTAGCTGCTCGCCGCTTGAATAACTCTGAGCCAAAAGAAAGTGTTTGAGCGAAAATCAGCTAAATATTGGAGGTAAATCAGCAGGCGGAAAAACAAATAAAAAATAGGTAAGATTTATTTTTTATTCTTAGTTTTTTTGAGCTGGTTACAAGAAGCCAGTTTTTGTTTTATAAAGGAACATCATATGAAATTCATCAGCGGCAAAAAATTAAGCATGACTCAGATCTGGTCCGGCGACCGGGTGGTCGCCGTGACGCCGGTATTAGCCGGCCCTTGCATGATCACTCAGGTCAAGGATAAGGCTAAGGACGGTTATGAAGCGGTCCAGCTGGCTTATGGCGAACGGAAAGCCAAGAACGTCAAAAAGCCCCAACAGGGCCATTATCAGAAAGCCGGCCTCAAGGCCGCGGCCTATGTCCGGGAATTCCTGACGCCGGAAGCGTCTAAATTCAAGGTCGGCGACCAGGTTTCGGTCGCGACTTTCCAGGTCGGCGATGTCGTCGCGGTGACCGGCACCTCCAAGGGCCGCGGTTTCCAGGGCGTAGTCAAGCGTCATAATTTCGGCGGTTTCCGGGCGACGCACGGCAATAAAGATCAGGAACGCATGTCCGGCTCCATCGGCCCCAAAGGCCCGGCGCACGTCTTCAAAGGAACGCGCATGGCCGGCCGCATGGGCAATTCCCGGGTGACGGTTGCCAATCTGAAGATCGCCGCGATTGATGCGGAAAAGAATCTGCTCTTTATCGCCGGCGCTATTCCGGGCGCGATTAACGGTTTTGTCATGGTCAAGGGAGCGGGCGATCTGGTCGTCAATACTCAGCCGGTAGCGGCTCAAGCCGCCGAAGCCAAGGAAGCCCCGGCAGCGGAGGTTAAGCCGGAATTGGAAACGCCGGCTGCCGAAGTTGCGCCCCAGACCGCTCAACCAGCGGCCGAAACCAAGGCCGAAGACGCCAAGAATTAAATCGCGATATCACCGTTCTCAAATATATGAAAATAAAAGTCTATAATCAAAGCGCCGAACCGGTCAAAGACCTGGAACTGCCCGTCAAGATTTTTGGCGTCAAGCCGAATAATGAATTATTGCATCAGGCCGTCGTAGCCAGCCAGGCCAATAGCCGGCAGGTCTTGGCTCATACCAAGGACAGGAGCGAAGTTTCCGGCGGCGGCAAGAAGCCCTGGAAGCAGAAAGGCACGGGCCGCGCTCGCGCCGGTTCCAGCCGTTCGCCGCTCTGGCGGGGCGGCGGCGTCACTTTCGGCCCGACCAAAGACCGCAATTTCAAGCAGAAACTGAATCAGAAGATGAAGCAGAAAGCGCTGTTTATGGCTTTGTCCGACAAAGTGGCGTCCAGCGCTTTGCTGGTCCTGGACCAACTGCAGTTATCCGAGTACAAGACTAAGGCTTTTAATCAGATCCTGAGCGCTTTAGAAAAGAAAGTTTTGAATAGCGAGCGCCGCGATATCCTGATCGTCAATACCGGCAAGAACGAGGCGGTCCGTTATTCCGGCCGCAACCTGTCTGGCGTCAAGGTCATCAACCTGGAGAACCTGAACCTGCTGGATATTTTAAATTATAAAAATCTATTGCTGACGGAAGCGGGCGTTAACCTGCTCACTGATCGCTATAATAAATAATCACCAGATATATGTCTTTATTCGGCTCCAAAAAAACCGATCAGCCGGCGAAAGCTAAGACGGCGACTGCTAAGCCTGCCGTTAAGCCGGAAAAGGCCAAGCCGGCCGCGGCCAGTATGCAGGACTTGTATAGCGAGTCCGTCCCGGCTCAGAGCGGCCAAAAATCTCCGGCGGCGTTCCAGCCGTCCCTCCAGACCGTCCTGCGCCAGCCCGTGATTACGGAAAAGGCGACTAATCAGGTCGAGCATAATAAGTATTCCTTCCTAGTCGCTTCCGGCGCTAACAAGATCAGTATCGCCGCCGCCGTCCGCGCCCTTTACGGCGTCAAGCCGACGAGCGTCAATATTATCAATCGCCGCGGCAAGCAGGTAACGCGCGGCCGCATCCAGGGTTCCCGGAGCGACAGCAAGGTCGCGGTAGTGACCCTGGCCAAGGGCGAGACGATCAAGGTTTACGAAGGCGTTTAATTAATACATTTCAAGGCATCATATGGGCATTAAAAAAGTAAAAGCGAATACTCCCGGCCGGCGCGAAGCGACTTTCGACACTTTTTCCGACTTGACCAAGTTCACGCCGGAGAAGCGTCTGGTCGTTATCAAGAAGAAGCGCGGCGGCCGCAACGCCAGCGGCCAGATAACGGTCCGGCATCGCGGCGGCGGCGCCAAGCGCTATGTCCGCCTGGTCGATTTCCAGCGGGATAAATACAATATTCCGGCGACGGTCGCGGCGATCGAATATGATCCGAATCGCGGCGCCCGCCTGGCCTTGTTGAACTACGCTGACGGAGAAAAGAGATATATCATCGCGACCGCCGATCTGAAAGTCGGCGACCAAGTGATGAGCGCCCGGGAACTTATTGAGATCAAGGAAGGGAATGCTTTACCCCTGCAGTTCATTCCGGCCGGTTTGGCCGTGAGCTGCGTGGAGCTGGAACCGGGCCAGGGCGCCAAGATCGCCCGCGGCGCCGGCAACGTAGTCTATGTCATGGGCGTGGAAGGTAAATATGCGCAGCTGAAGATGCCGTCCGGCGAGATCCGCCAGGTCAAGAAAGAATGCTTATGCACTATCGGCCGGGCCAGCAATCCCGACCGGCGTCATGTCTCCTTGGGCAAGGCTGGCCGCAGCCGCCACTTAGGCATCCGGCCGACGGTCAGAGGCACGGCCATGAATCCGGTCGATCATCCGCACGGCGGCGGCGAAGGCAAACAGCCTATCGGTTTGCGCCATCCGAAGACCATCTGGGGCAAGCCGGCGCTCGGCGTTAAGACCAGACGCAAACGCCACAGCGACCGCTTAATAATTAACCGCAGAACTAAGAGGAAATAATCATATGTCCAGAAGTTTAAAAAAGGGCCCTTACGTCAACCTCCGGCTTATCAGCAAGATCCAGAAATTGCCGGCGGGCGACAAATCGGTCATCAAGGTCTGGGATCGCGCCTGTACGGTAACGCCGGAAATGGTCGGCCGTACCCTGGGCGTCCATAACGGCAAGACGCATCTGCCGGTCTATATCGTCGAGAACATGGTCGGGCACCGTTTGGGCGAATTTGCGCCGACCCGCAAGTTCCCGGGCCATGGTGGCAAGATGGCTAAAGCGCAGGCGGCCGATAAGAAATAATTTTTAAGCAAGATCATATGGAAGTAAAAGCCAGTTTGAAACATTTAAGGATGTCGTCGCAGAAAGTGCGCCTGGTTATCGACGTGGTCCGCAAACTGCCGGTCGACTCAGCCTTGGACCAGTTGCGCTTCATGGGCAAGTTAGCGGCGCAACCGGTCGCCAAGCTGATAAAATCGGCTGTGGCCAACGCGGAAAATACCTATAACCTGGAACGCGGCAATTTGTATATCAAGGAAATCCGATCGGATGAAGGAGTGACTCTCAAGCGCTGGATGCCCCGCGCCCACGGCCGGGCGACTTCGATACGCAAGCGCGGCTGCCACTTGACTCTGGTCTTGGGTGAAATCAAAGCCAGCGGCCAAAAAGAAAAGAAGGCCGTCCAGGTTGCCGAGCCGGTCAAGCTGGAGAAACTGGCCAAAGAAAGCGAACAGGTAATGGCCAAAGCCGCGCCCAAAGCAACGAAAGCCGCTGGCAAGAAAGCGGCCGGGGAAAAGCGGAAGATGTTCCAGCGGAAAGCCGGTTAATATTTTAATATTTCCTAATTTTGCATCTCTATGGGTAAAAAAGTCAATCCAAAAATTCTCCGCCTGGGCATCACCAAGACTTGGCCTTCCGTCTGGTTCGAAAAGGGGGACAAGTATATCAAGAATATCCGCCAGGATATCGGCGTCCGCAAATATTTGATCAAGGAATTCAAGGAAGCCGGCATTGATCAGGTAGAGATCGTCCGCAGCCTAAGCAAGGTCGAGGTGAACATTACGACCGCCAAGCCGGGCCTCATCATCGGCCGGGGCGGCAACGGCGCCGAGGAATTGAAGAAGAAACTGCACGTTAGATTTTTGAAAAACCTGCGTTTAGGGGAAATCAACCTGAACATCAAGGAATGCAGCCGGCCGAACCTGAGCGCCCAAGTCAACGTCCAGAGCATGATCATGGATATCGAAAAGCGCATGCCGTTTAGAAAAGTGATGAAGCAGACCTTGGGCAAAATCGAGCGGGCCGGGGCCTTAGGCGCCAAGATCGTCATTTCCGGCCGCTTGAACGGCGCGGAAATCGCCCGGACCGAGAAGCTGGTCTGGGGCAAAGTGCCGCTCGCGACCTTGCGGGCCGATATTGACTATGCCCGGGGAGCGGCCCATACCACTTACGGTTCCATCGGCATCAAGGTCTGGATTTATAAAGGAGAAGTGTTTGCCAAGGAAAAAGCGGCCAAAGGCGAAGTGATCGCCGAATAGGGTCGGATCGGATAAAAAAATGAGATTTGTGAAATCATATGTTAATGCCAAAGAAAACCAAATGGAGAAAGGATCAGAAGCGGCGCCGGGGCGGCCAAGCCAGCCGTAATCTGGAAATCAGTTTCGGCAGCTACGGCCTGAAGAGCCTGACCGCTTGCTGGGTGACTTCCCGCCAGATTGAAGCGGCGCGCCGGGTGATGACCCAGTATGTCAAGAAAGGCGGCCAGATTTGGATCAGGATTTTTCCGGATAAGCCGGTGACGATGCACGGCGGCGAAATCCCGATGGGCAAAGGCAAGGGCGCCGTGGACCATTACGTGGCGGTCGTTAAGCCCGGCACGGTCATGTTCGAGATGGAAGGCTTGAACCGGGAGACCGCGAAGCGAGCCATGGAACTGGCCGGCCATAAGCTGCCGGTGAAATGCCAATTTATCAGCAAGGAATAAATAATCATATGGACCAACAAGAATTAAAGGCCAAGAGCGCGCCGGAATTGCAGAAATTATTAGCCGCGACTCGGGAGAAATTGCGCGAGCTGCGCTTCAAAGACGCCAACAAACAATTGAAGGACGTCCGGGAAATCCGGGCGGCCCGGGTCTTGGTCGCCCAAATCTTAACTTTGTTAAATAAGCAAAAATAATATGGCCAGCAGCAAAGAGAAAAAATCCGTTGCTCCAGCCGCGGTGATCAGCCGGAAATTCCAGGGCGTGGTGGTGAGCGCTAAGAACGACAAGACCATCGTCGTCAAGGTGGAAGCCGTCAAGAAGCATCCGAAATACCAGAAGCGCTATGCGGTCAGCCGGAAATACAAGGTTCATGACGAAAACAACCAGTATCATGTCGGAGATAAGGTGTCGTTCATCGAATGCCGGCCTTTAAGCCGGGATAAGCGCTGGCGCGTAATCAAGTAAACATATGGTGCAAGTACAAACCTATTTGAAGGTGGCCGACAATTCCGGCGCCAAGGAAATGCAGTGCATCCGGGTGCTCGGCGGCTATAAGCGCCGTTACGGCCGGGTGGGCGACGTCATCGTGGCCGCCGTCAAATCGGCGGTGCCGCATGCGGCCGTCAAGAAAGGCGACGTAGTGAAAGCCGTGATTGTCCGGACCCGCAAGGAAATCCGGCGTCCGGACGGTTCCTATGTCCGTTTCGACGATAACGCCGGCGTAATCATCGTCGATCTGGAAAAGAAGGATCCGAAGGGTACCCGTATTTTCGGGCCGGTCGCGCGGGAAGTGCGTCGGGCCGGTTTCGTCAAGATCGCTTCTTTGGCGCCCGAAGTTTTATAAATGACGGAAGCGAGGAAAAAATAGAGTATATAATATATGTATATCAAGAAGAACGACACGGTAAAAATATTAGCCGGCAAGGATAAGGGGAAGACCGGCAAGGTTTTGCAGATTTTGCCGCGGGAAGGCCGCGCCAGCGTGGAAGGCTTGAATTTGCTGATCAAGCATCTGCGGCCGCGCAAGGAAGGGGAGAAGGGACAGCGCATCGAGTTCCCGGCTTTCGTCAATATTTCCAATCTGGCCCTGGTCTGCCCGAAGTGCGGCAAAGCGACCCGGGTCGGCGCCAAGCTGAGCCCCAAGACCGATAGCCAGCCGGCCAAGAAATTCCGCGTCTGCCGGAAATGTCGGGAAGTAATCGAATAAAGCCACTCATATGACATTACGAGAAAAATACAAAAAAGAGGTCGTCCCGCAGCTGGAAAAGAAATTCGGTTTCCAGAACGCGATGCTGGCGCCCAAGCTGACCAAAGTAGTGATTAACGTCGGTTTCGGCAGCCGTCCGAAAGAGAAGGAATTCCTGGCCAGCGTGGAAAAAGGCCTGGCGCAGATCAGCGGCCAGAAACCGGTTTTTACCAAAGCCAAGCAATCGATTTCCGCCTTCAAGATCCGGGAAGGCCTGGTCATCGGCGCTAAAGTGACCTTGCGCGGCCAGCGGATGTATGATTTTACCGATAAGCTGGTCAATATCACTTTCCCGCGGGTTCGCGATTTTCGCGGCTTAAGCGAGAAATCGGTTGATCGCACCGGCAACCTGACGGTCGGCTTCAAGGACTATACGGCTTTTCCGGAAATCCGGATGGAAGAAGCGGACAATAATTACGGCCTGGAAGTCTGTCTGTCCACTAACGCCGGCGACCGGGAAAGAGGATTGGAGCTCTTTCGCGCCTTAGGCTTCCCGTTTAAAAAAGACAGCAAATAATTTAAATATATGGCTAGAACTGCTTTAATCGTCAAAGCGTCAAGAAAACCGAAATTTTCCACCCGGACCATCCACCGGTGCTGGCGGTGCGGCCGCAATCACGGCTATCTGCGTGATTTCAAGCTGTGTCGGATCTGCTTCCGCGAACTCGCCGACAACGGCGATTTGCCGGGCATCCGGAAGTCCAGCTGGTAGAGATATAATTAAGCAACCAAGAAAAATATGATGGATCCCATCGCAGACATGTTTACCAGGATTAGAAACGCTTCCGTCGTCAGGAAGACGGAGGTCGTTTTGCCGCTCAGCAAATTGAAATACGAAATCGCCAAGATTTTGGAGCAGGAGGGCTGGGTCAAATCCGTCTCGATCAAAACCGGCGGCCTGAAAGGGCGGCACAGCAGCTTTGACGAACTGCAAATCCAGCTGAAATACCGGAAGAACGGCAAACCGCAGATCTCCGAGATCAAGCGGGTGAGCCGGCCGGGCCTGAAGATTTATGTCGGCAAGGACGAGATCCCGACGGTTTTGCATAATTTCGGGATCGCCATCCTGTCTACTTCCAAAGGGCTGATGACCAATAAGGAAGCGAAGAAGCAACACATCGGCGGCGAAGTGCTCGGCGAGATATTCTAAATCACCTTTTAAGCATCATCATATATGTCACGTCTAGGAAAACTGCCAATCAAATTAGTCCCGCCCGCCCAAGCCACCGTCGGGGAAACGGAAATGGTCTTCAAGGGCCCGAAGGGCGAACTGCGCCTGCCGCTCCACCCGTTAGTGGAAGTCAGAATAGAAAATAACGAAATCATGGTGAGCCCGCGCGATAAGGCCGCCAAGGAGGCGAGCGCGGTCTGGGGGCTGATGTGGAGCCTGATCCGCAACGCCGTCGTCGGCGTCAGCACCGGCTTTACCCGCAAACTGGAAATCAACGGCGTCGGTTACCGGGCGGCGGTCGCCGGCAGCAAGTTGAATATGAACCTCGGTTTTTCCCATCCGGTCGATTTTTCGCTGCCCAAAGGGGTGACGGCCAGCGTGGCCGCCAATGTCATTACCCTGGAAAGCGCCGATAAGGAGCTCCTGGGCGAAACCGCCGCGCAGATCAGGAAGATCCGCAAGCCGGAGCCGTACAAGGGCAAGGGCGTCAAATACGCCGAAGAGATTATCCGCCGCAAGGCCGGCAAAGCCGCGGCCAAGACTAAGTAATAGTTTATCAGCGTAATCATATGGATAAAATAACAGCCAAAAATCGGCAGCAAGCAAGACGCCACGGCCGGGTGCGCGCCAAGATCGCCGGCACGGCAGAGCGACCCCGCCTGAGCGTTTATCGTTCCAATTCCGGCTTATTCCTGCAGCTTATCGACGATACGACCGGCCGGACCCTGGCCAGCGCTTCTTTGAAAGAAGTCAAGGCGGACGGCAAACCGACGGCTAAAAGCCAGGAGTTGGGCCAGCTGCTCGCCCGGAAAGCGGCCGAGAAAAAGATCACCAAGGCGGTATTCGATCGCGGATTTTATAAATATCACGGCCGGGTCAAGGCCGCGGCGGAAGGCGCCCGGTCCGGCGGCCTGGAGTTTTAATTAAGCGGCTTTTGGTAAAATAGCAAATATCATATGGAAGACAAAAAAGTAACCAGCGCAGATAAGGCGGCAGCCGTTTCCCAGGGAGCGGCCAAGACCGCGGCCCAGGACGTTTACGGCAACACGCCCAAGCGCGGCGGCCGGGAAGGCGGCCGGGGGCGCGGCGGCCGGGGCCAAGCTCGCGGCGAGCGCCCGAAAGACGATATCGAACAGCGGATTCTGGAAGTCGCCAGAGTGACGCGCGTCATGGCCGGCGGCAAACGGATGAATTTCCGGGCCTGCGTCGCTATCGGCGACCAGAAGGGCAATGTCGGCGTCGGCTTAGGCAAGGGCGCGGATGTGACCATGGCGGTCAATAAGGCCGTTAATCGAGCGAAGAAGACTATGATCAACGTGCCCATGGTCAACGAGACCATCCCGCACGCCTTGAGCCATAAAATGGGCGCGGCGCGTCTGATTCTGAAACCGGCCAAGCAGGGCCGCGGCGTTATCGCCGGCGGCGTGACCCGGGCGATCTTGGAACTGGCCGGCGTCAAGAACGTGACCAGCAAGACCCTGGGTTCCAAGAATAAGATCAATAACGCCCGTTGCACCATCGAGGCCTTGCAGCAGTTGCGGCGGGTAGAAGGGAAGGACGGGGCCAAGGAGGCGAAGAAAGAAGCTAGTAAAGAAGTTAACCAGGAAAAATAAAAATATGTTATCACTTAATTCCATCACCCGGGCCAAAGGCCGCGCTAAGGCGAATAAACGCGTCGGCCGCGGCAACGCTTCCGGCCACGGTACTTACAGCACGCGCGGCTTGAAAGGGCAGAAGTCCCGTTCCGGCGTCTCCGGCTTGAAGCGGCTGGGCCTGAAAAAGCAATTATTGCAGATTCCCAAGGCCCGCGGCTTCAAATCCCTCAGCCCGAAGAACCAAGTCGTGTCGGTCCGGGCGATCAATCATAATTTCAAGGATGAGGAAATAGTCAGCCCGGCTTCGCTCCTGGCCAAGAAATTGATTTCTTCCTTGGCGCGCCCGGTCAAGATCCTGGGCAAGGAGAAATTGACGGTCAAGGTCAAATTTGAGAAGATAAAGATGAGCGCCGGCCTGACTGAACAATTAAAATAATCCTCGCTATTAAGCCAACCCTATGTTCGATAAATTAGAACAAATCTGGAAAGCCAAAGATTTGCGGAACAATATCCTCTTCGTCTTGGTGATGCTGGTAATTTTTCGCCTGGTCGCCCATATTCCGGTGCCGGGAGTCAATACCGTGGCTTTGAAAAATCTGTTCGCTTCCAACCAGATTCTTGGTTTGTTGAACCTGTTTTCCGGCGGCGGCATGGAAAATTTTTCTTTAGTCATGATGGGCGTCGCTCCTTATATCACCTCGTCTATCATCTTCCAGCTCCTGGGCATGATCGTGCCGAGCATCGAAGAAATGCAGAAGGAGGAAGCCGGCCGCCAAAAGATAAATTCATGGACCCGGTGGTTGACCGTGCCGCTGGCCTTATTCCAGGCCTACGGCATGATCACCCTCTTGCGCCGGGGATCAGCCGGCATCCTGGGCGAAATTTCGCCCTTTGATTTCGGCGTCATGCTGATAACGATTACGGCCGGCTCCATTTTCCTGATGTGGCTGGGCGAGCTCATTACCGAGAAGAAGGTCGGTAACGGCATTTCGCTGCTCATCTTCGCCGGCATCGTCGCCTCGCTGCCGACGACTATCCAGCGCCTGTTCGTCACTTTTGATCAGACCCAGCTTTTCATGCTGATCGGTTTCGTGGCGATCGGCCTGATCACGGTCGTGGGCGTCGTTATCATCAACGAAGGGCAGCGCAATATTCCGGTGCAGTACGCTCGCCAGGTTCGCGGCAACCGGACTTTCGGCGGTACCAGCACGCATTTGCCCTTGCGGGTCAATATGGCCGGCGTCATTCCGATCATTTTTGCCATTTCCGTAGTCTTGTTCCCGTCGATGATCGCCCAGTTCCTGATTCACGCCAAGACCGCCTGGATCGCTGGAGCGGCCGAGAGCACTATTGTCCTGTTCAATAACCAGCTGTTCTATGGCGTCGTTTACTTCATCCTGGTCTTCGCCTTCACTTACTTTTATACCGAAGTGATTTTCCATCCGACTCAGGTGGCGGAAAATCTCCAGAAACAAGGCGGTTTCATCCCGGGTATCCGACCCGGCAAGACAACCAGCGATTACCTGGCTTCGACGACTCATCGGATCACTTTGGTCGGCGCTTTATTTTTGGGCCTGATCGCCGTCTTACCGCTAGTGATGCGTTATTTCACGGGTATTGACGCTTTGTCGGTAGGCGGCACCAGCCTGCTCATCGTCGTGGCCGTAGTCATTGAGACGGTCAAACAGATTGAGTCACAGCTGACTATGCGGGAATACGACGGTTTATAGTCTTTATATTTTAGCTGATTTTAGCTAGCCGGCTTTCCCAGCCGGCTTTTTTGTAGTATAATAGCAAATATCATCAATAACTATATGGATTTACAAGACCTAACCAAGGATATCACGGACCAGAACAATTACCGTCTGGCGCAGCGCATGGAGAAAATGATGCGCCTGAATCCCGGCTATAAGAACCTGAGCGCCGCCAATCGGACCTTGATCATGGATATGATCAAGGAGTATCAGGAAAAAGTGCGGCACGGCATCAGGACCTCGGATGCTACGGTTCGGAAAGACAAATACCGCCTGTATCAGAATCGCTTCAAGCTCGGCCTGTCGCCGGAAGATCTGGAACAGATCAATAAATTATTGGACAGTTTCAAAGATTATTAATATGGGCTTGAATATCCTGCCGAAAGGCGGCATCAATTTTAAAACCAGCACCGGCGCCGGCAATTTCAAAGCCAAGTTGAATAAGTTGACGCACTATCAGGGAGGCGAATTCGGCATGCTCAGGAACAACCGCGAGGCGATCAATAAAGCCATCAGCAAGCGGGCCGGCATCATCCGGATGAAGGGCGGCTTGGACCGGATGCAGCGCAAGAGCGCGCTGTCGGAAATAATAAAGAGCGATAAATCCCTGACCAAGCAGGATAAATACAAAGTCAAGGAATTGTTGGATCACTATGCCCGCGGCCGCAAGGAAGATGCTTCTTCGCCCGAGCCGGTCAAGCCGGCGGTTAACAGGGAATTGGATGAAACTAAGGTTACGGGCCGGCGGCCGAATTTCGCGCACGAGGCCGATCCGAATTTTTTCCGGCAAACCGCGCCGATCAATCGCGGCGCCGCCGTTTCCGATGCCATGAAATATCAGAAGATGCAGCGCCTGGGCAGCGGAGAAACGGCGCGGAAATTGCAGGAAGACGCCTATGCCCGGTTGCAGAAGAGCAGCGGCAATCTGGGTCCGGGCGGCCGGCGCGGCTCCAGCCTCGGTCCGTTAAAGCTTAATAAATAAAACTATGTTTTGGAATTTCGCCGTGGTTATCCTCGGCTTGTGCCTGTTCGAAGTTATTAGCAGCGTGGATAATGCGGTCGTGAACGCCCATATCCTCAAGACCATGCCGGAGAAATACCGGAAGATTTTTTTATTCTGGGGTCTTTTGTTCGCGGTCTTCGTGATGCGCGGGCTTTTACCCTTCGCCATTGTCTGGGTGGCTAATCCCAGCTTATCCCTCTGGCAGGTCGTTAGCTCCACTTTTTCCGGCAGCCCGGAAATCACGCATTATATCGAGCAATCCAAACCGCTCCTGCTCTTAGGCGGCGGCGTCTATTTGTTCTTCGTCTTTTTGGCCTGGCTGTTTTTGGAAGAGAAAAAATACGCTTTCCTGGTGGAGGGCTTCATCCACCGCCAAGGAGTCTGGTTTTATGCTTTCGCTTCCGTCTTGACGACGCTCATCGTCTATTTTTCCCTGAAACAGAACCCGATCCTGGCGCTCGCGGCGACTATCGGCGTTTCCGCCTTCTTCATCACCGACGGTTTCAAGAAGAACTCCGAAGAGAAGGAAAAGCAGCTCCTGGATCCGAATATGAGCGCTTGGAGCAAGATTCTTTATCTGGAAGTCTTGGACGCTTCTTTTTCCATCGACGGGGTGATCGGCGCTTTCGCTTTCACGATCAGCGTCCCCTTGATCATCCTGGGCAACGGGCTGGGCGCCCTGGTCGTGCGGGAGATGACGATACGCGGCATCGATCTGATTACCAAATTCGCTTACCTGAAGAACGGCGCCATGTATGCCATCGGCTCCCTGGGCTTTGTGATGATTTTAGAAAGCTTCGGCCAGGAATTCCCATTCTGGCTGTCGCCGCTCAATATGTTCGTCCTTTTGGGAATTTTTCTGTTCCTGTCGATCAAGACCAACCGGGAGGCCAAGGCGGCCGGGATTAAAATTTAAAATTGTATGATCCGCTTGAAAACGCCGGACGAGATACGCGTTATTCGGGAAGGCGGCCGTCGCCTGGCCTTGGTTTTGGCGCGCCTAGCGTCCGAGGTCAAGCCCGGCGTGCGCACCGATTACCTGGAAGATCTGGCCAACCATCTGATCATCGAGGCGGGCGGCCGTTCCGCTTTCAAGGACTATCCCATGGGCGGCGATATCTTCTTTCCCTCGACGCTTTGCGTTTCCCTAAACGACGAGGTCGTCCACGGCGCGGCCTTGCCGCCGCGCGCCATCGCCGCTGGAGACATCGTGGACCTGGATATCGGCATGGAATGGCCGGTTACGCCGGAAGCGCGCCGGGAATTCAAAGCGCCGCTCAATCCTTTTTCCAAGCACGGCGGCTTCTTTACCGACACCTGCCTGACTATCGGCGCCGGCAGCATCAGCGCGTCGGCCCGGAAACTGCTTAAAGTAACGCAGGAATGTCTGGCTTTAGGCGTTAAGGCGGCGCAGCCGGGCAATACCTTGAATGATATCGCCCGAGCGATTCAGGGGCACGCCGAACGCCACGGCTACGGCGTAGTCCGTGACCTGGTCGGCCACGGCGTGGGCTATTTCATCCATGAACAGCCGGACGTCTTTAATTTTGAGATCAGCGAGAAATCGCCGGAAAATATCGTCCTGGAACCGGGGCTGGTCATTGCCATCGAGCCCATGATCAACGCCGGCGGCTGGGCGGTCAAGATGGCCGATAACGATTATACCGTCCTGACCGCCGACGGTTCCTTGAGCGCGCATTTCGAACATACGGTCGCGATCACGGCGTCGGGCAATGAGATCCTGACCAAATAAGCCATATGGAGAAAGTGACAAAATACCTCGGCATTGACTGGGGCGAAAAACGCATCGGCCTGGCTACGGCGGACAGCGAAGTCAGCCTGGCTTTGCCGCTCAGGACCGTGAGCACCCTGGCGGCAGTGCTGAGTGCCGTGAAAGAAGAGGAAATAGACGTCATCGTGCTCGGCGCGCCGAAAAAAATGAACGGCGCCGCCGCCGATAATCCGTTATGGCAGGATTTTCTGGTCCAGCTGCGGGAGCGTGGCGGCCGGCCGGTGGAGCTGGCTGATGAGAGGCTGACCAGTCAGGCGGCCGATTCCCTGGAGGGCAGCGAGGCCGAGAAAGCCCAGCGCGACGAGATCGCCGCGACGCTTATCCTGCAAGACTATCTGGACGAGCATTAATTCCCGGAGATCATATGGAAAATACCAGGACTACCGCCGCCCTTATCCTGAATCGCCAGCCTTACCGCGAGGCCGACTCCTTAGTAACGGTTTATAGCCCATCAGCCGGCAAGCTCAGCCTGGTCGCCCGCGGCACGCAGAAGCCGGGCTCCAAGCTGGCGGGACACCTGGAGCCGCTCACCTTGTCCGATATCATGATCGTGGCCGGCAAAGGCTTTGATTACTTAGCCGGCGCCAGCGGCCGGAAATTTTATCAAGGTATCAGGAATGATCTGAATAAATTATATTATGCCGGGCAAGCCTTGCGGATCCTGAACCAACGGGTCGGCGAGAACCAGGCGGAAGAATGCCTGTTCTTTTTATTGGCGGATTGGCTCAACGCCTTGGAATGCCTGGCCGGCTTCCGAGCGGAGCAGGGGGACCTGTTCTTATCTTTTTTCATCTGGCGCCTATTAGTGGAATTAGGCTATCAGCCGGAAATATATCGCTGTCTGGATTGCCATAAGCCCATTGAGCCGGGCCTTAATTATTTTCATTTGCTCAAAGGCGGTTTAATCTGTCCGGATTGCTTTCTGGCCGATCAGAAACGGCCGGATTTTAATAGTAATTATTTATTGACAGTTTCCGATAATTGTGTTAAAATGATCAGATTTATATTGGGGTATAGTTTGGCCGAAATAACCAAGGTCAGGATAGATAAAAAGACGAATAAAGAGATAATCGATTTAGCCCGCCGTTTCCTGGATTATAATTTCTGATTTTCACCGCTACATGTTATAATCAATATAGCTATCATAAGCAAAATTTATCGCCCGTAAGGGCAAAATTAATTTGACTAATATGAGCAATCAAAATTTCTCTCCGGCCGTCGAGCAGTTCGTCGATCGCCTATTGGCCGAGAAGAAGCTGGCTAATCTGGAGCCGGAAACGCTCCAACAGGCCAAAGCCGACCTGGCCGCTCGGGCCGAAGACAAGATCAAGGCGGCTATCTTCGACAATATCCCGGCGGATAAATTGGAAGAGTTCAACCGGCTGATGGAACAGCCTGACGCCGAGGCGCTGCAGTCTTTCATCAAGGCCAGCATTCCGGACCTGGAGCAGTTGGTCGCCCAGGCGCTGATGGAGTTTCGAGCTTCTTATTTAGGTTAAAAAAATCTTGATTAATTATGCCTTTATCGGATCAGGACAAAATCAGATTGATCAATGATATCTATCAGGATTTTTCGCGGCGCGTGGCGGTTATCGAAGCCAAGCGCGACGCCAAGTTGGCGGCGCTGTTGCAAGCAGCCGACCAGGACCGGCTGGCGCAGTTAAGAAGCGATTTAGGAAGCAGTAAGGAATAATCCGGCTTATTTAAGGCCGGATTTTATAAATATATGGATAAATTTTATTCTGGTTTAAAAAAATTTTTCAATCTTAAAGAACAGAAATCACGGCCGGACCAGGCAGTTTCCGAAACCGAGTCGGCGGCCGTGGAACAGCAGCTGAACGCTACGGCGGCCGCAATCAAAGGCCGGGAATTGACGCCGCCCGCTGTGGAAGCCAAGGATTTGCCGGCTAAGCAGCAACCGGACGCCGAGGCAGCGATTGGTGATGCTGCCGTTGGCTTGGACACGGCCAAGCAAGATTCCCTGAACCAGTTGGATCAGACCAAGAAGCTGGTATTTAAGGCCGGCGTGGTCGATACCTCTGAGATCCTGCGCAGCCGGGCCCATCGCGCCGCTTCCGAGACTATGACCGCGGAGAAAGCGGAACTCAAAGGCTTCAAGGGAGCGATCAAGCGGATTTGGAAATATAATTATGCCGAGCAGTATCTGCATGAGCAAGCCCGGGTCAAGAGCAAGCAGGAAATTTTAAAAACCGGCAATCTCTACGCCGGAGAGAAATCAAGCGCAGCCGATAAGGCGGCGATGCAGCAGAATTTCGAAACGGCGATCTTGTCCCGCTTTACTTCCGATATCAAGGAATTAGTCGAAGAAAATCTGGGCGAGAAGAAAGAAAGCTTGGCTGATAATCCGGAAACGCAAAAGATAAAAACCGACTTGAAGCGCATCATCAATGATTACGCCGACGGCAAATTGGACCAAGCCGCTTTCGAGGGCGAGAAGCGGCAGATTTTCGCCGCCATTGAAAAAAGCGGCGACCAGACGACGATCAAGCAGAGCGAGATGTACGTCGATAATTTTCTAGCCATTGCCGAACAGGTCAAGGAGATCAAGGATAATATCAAGCAGGCGGCCGACCATCAGGCCAAGCTGGCCGCTTTCGATTTCGACGTCGAACTGGTCTTAGGCCGCGCCAAGGAAGGCGTCAAGACGGAAACCCATTATAATATCGCGGAGAAAACCGTCGAGAAACTGCGCCGGACCAAATTAGGCAGCCTGGTCAATGAGACCACGCTGGCTGTCAGCGTCGGACTGGCCTATTCGGCCGGCGCTTTCGTATCCCAACGTATCTTGCGCTCCAAAGCCGCCGCCATCGGCACTTTGGGCCTCGCGGCCGGCGTTTCCGGACTCTATACCGGCATCAAGGAAAGCCAGATGCAGAAGCGGGAGCGCCAGACTCTGGAAGCGCGTTCCGCCGTCCAGGATTTAAATATCCAGGCGGACAGGAACCGCCTGGCTGACGAGATCGGCGCCTTGGAAAATGCCAAGCAGACGACGACCGATAAGAAAGAACTTAAGAAGATAGACAAGAATCTCAAGAGTTTGCAGCAGGAAAAAGAAAAATTAGATTCTCAAGCCAGCTTTATCTACCGGAAAAAGAGCGCCGCTAATTTGCACGAGGATTTGACCGCCAGCCTGGCCAAGGCGCCGGAAACGGCCGAGGAAATGGAAAAAGCCCTGAACAATCTGGCGGAAATCGAGGCCCGGTTGGCCCTGTCCAATGAAAGGAAAATAGATTTGATCAGCTATTCCGGCCTGGCTAATGTCGAATCCGAACGGCAGGCCCTGCTGCAGGCCAAGTGGCAGGCCAAACAGCAGTTGAGCAAGCTGCCGGCCGGGCTTAATCAAGGCTGGGAGCAGCGCTTGGCAGATCTGACAGCTTTATATCGCAATGATCTGATCGGCGATGCCGATACCGGTTTAGCCGTTAAAGACAAGGCTTTTAATAAGCATAGGAATAAGGAAGTTTTTAAGAAGGTGGCTCAGAGCACCGTCGCCGGCCTCACTATCGGTTTAGTAGCGCAGGAAGGTTTTGCTTTGCTCAGTGACAAGCAGGAAGGTTTGGCAGAAAACTTGATTAAGGGCAATAACCGGGCGATCGGCGACCGCGATACGGCTTTAGAGAGTTTAAAGAATTTTTTGACCGGCCATAGCAATCCGGGCAAGCTGCAGGAAATAGCAGTAGAGCACGGTTTGATCAAAATGCCGGCCAATTGCAGCTGGCTGCCTAATCCAGACGGCTCATTCAATCTGGTGCGCGGTTCGGAAATTTTAGCCGAGCATTTGCAGGTCAATCCGGACGGTTCCTTGACCGAGGAAGCTAAGCAGATTTTAGCTAATGAGCATATCGGCGTCAGCGATAGCCAGTATCTGATCGAATCCGGCCATAGCGTCACTACGGAAACGCATATCGGGCCGGAAGACTATGTCAATAAGCATCCGGAAATGTTCAAGGAAGTGCGTCGCGGCCTGTGGTATGCCAACGATACCCCGATGTATCAGGGGGCGGACGGCAAATGGCACGGCGCGGATTTGAACGAACTGCGCGAAACCTGGGCCGGCGATAAGGGGAGCGGCATCAATTTGCAGACTAATAGCTATGAAATGGCGGCCATCCGGATGACGCCGGACGGTTCGTTTGAAACCGTTAACGGCGTCAAGCTGAGCGAGAACGCCGCGGAGCTGATCAAGGAAGGGAAGATGAAGTTTTTATTCTCGCTATCGAGCGGCACGCAGCATCAGGTAATTGAGATTCCGGTCGATCCGACGACCGGCAAGATCAGCGTGGAACGAGGCAGCGAGCTGGGCAAATTATTATTCGGCGAGAAGGACGGCCATGCCGTGCTCAAAGCCAAATTTGCCGAAGTGGCCGTCTCCGCCGGTCTGGGCAAGGACGGCGCGGAGAATGTCCATGTCTTTGCCACCGCGGTGGGCGAAGGCCTGAAAGGCGTCGATGCCAGCGAGGTCGTCAATACGCCGCCCGACTTAGGCACGGCGACTTTGCTGGACGTGGGTCGCGATACCGACTGGCCGCCGTTTATTCCGGTCGGCTGGCGGACGCCGTTAGAGAAGCAGAAAGCGGCCGAGCCGATAGAATTTCCGTCCGGCTATTATGGCGATTATTACGGCTATAGCGGCAGCCTGAAGAAAGACCGCCAGGAGCTGAAGCTGTATCGCGGCAATCCGAGCAATGTCGATTTGGTGGCTTTGAAAAAAATTCTCAGCACCGATACTCAGGCCGCCCCTGAACAGGATGCCGGCAAGAAGCGTAAGCCATTGTTTATTACTCTGGATAACAGTAATTACGATACGAGCGTCAAATTAAAGAGCGATAATCGGGAATTGCAGGATTACCGCGACCAGGGAGATAAATTCCTTAAATTGGTAGAGACTCTGAAGCAGGATCCGAAATATAAGAAATATGGTTTCGTGCTTGATCAGCTAAGATTCTACGTAAATTATGACGAATTGAGCGAAGCAGACAAAACTAAAATAGCCGGTGATTGCCGACATTACAATGAGCAGCGCAATAGTGGCGCTCCTTTGAGCGCTGAAGATTATGTCGGCTTGCAGATCGGCCGGCTGCAAAACCAGATTGATAATATTTTCCTCAGCGAAGCGAAGGTCGGCGACAAGCCGTTCCCGCCGGAGTTCTATAAAGAGTCACCGCTTGTTAAAGGTATTGAACGGGCGGAAGAAATAGTGATACTCTTGGACGACCCGATCGGCGACGAAGTCGTGACTACCCCGATCGTTTTAGCGGTTGAGCGTTACTTGGAGGAAAATAAATTCGACAAGCCGATCAAATTGGCGGTATCGAAGACTGGAATGAAACTGTTCCAATGCCTAGTCGACCAGTTCCCAGGCAAAGTCGAACTGATAGAATTAGGTCGGCGCAATGAGAATGAGGCGGAGAATTTCCGGCCCCTGCGCGCCGCTTTCGCCAATGACCATAAAGAAAAATTCATCATTAATGCCCATAAAGAGTTCGAGCAGTATGGGCTGCTCAATCTGGACGATAACGATTCGGATGATCCTTCACACGTGATGTCGGTTGACTGGTCAAGCTGGGTCAAGGAAGAAATACCTAAGCGCCGCGGCCTGACGGAAAAATACGATCCGATCCCAGCCCGGATTATGCGGAATTTCGAAGTCATGTTCGGCCAGAAACTGTTCCCGGATATCAACAAGATGGACCACTATCTGGAGAAGGGCAAAGATCACGATAAGATCTCCGCTGAATTGAAAAAGAAATATAAGGTTGCCGATGATGAAAATATTATCGTTGTTTCGGCCGGCTCCGGCGTCATGCCTAAGGAATATGAGCCGGCAAAATGGGCGCTAGCGATCAAGGGCATCTTGAAAGAACACCCCAAGTCCAAGGTACTGTTCATGGAAGACCCGAATAAGCAGCGCCAAGAACGCTATAATCCGCTGGTGGAAAAACTGGCTAAGGATACCGGTCGGGTTAGTTTAGTCAAGGAGCCGGTGGAGAATGTCAACGCGATAATGTCTATGGCCGATGTTGTGTTAACTCCTGATACTGGCTTGGGACACTATGCCGCCGCTTTAGGCACTCCTGATGTCATGCTCATCTTGGGCGATCCAGTCCGCTGGTCTAATGCCAAGACGGAACGGATTATCCACAAAAAAGCGAGAGAATCATATGCCAAGAACCGCGGCACTTACGACCGAGCCTGGACGCCGAATAGTGGATATTACGTTGACGATAACGGGGAATTGATTGGCTCTTCTAATCTGAGTCCGGATTTGATTATCAGGGCGGCCGGCAAGCATTTAAAAAAGTAAAAGTAACTGTTAAAAATGTAAAACGGCCAGAGCGATCTGGCCGTTTTTGTAAAAATAGCATTAAATTTAAAAACCGTCGTTTGCTTAATGCATTCGACGGTTTTTGATAAATTCTCGGAAAGCTTATCCTTTTGTTTCTCCCAATTCCGCAACGTAGAAGATTAGTCGGTTATTAAGAGCCCGGCTGATTCTTTCGAGATAATCCCTTTTTAAAGTCCGGTAGTGGAAGATTAATGGTGCTGTGGTGCCGCCGCCCGCTACTTTCTGTTCTTTACCCAGGTGAAAATATTTTTTGCTGAGGCGATCAAGACAGAAAATGTCATTAGACGTACCGATCCAGGTGGTGGAATTGGTGGGCGTGACCGTTGCATCCCAGACTCCGTCACGATTCATCTGATCGCGGAATTTTTTAATGACGTTCGCATCAGATTGCTTAATAGCCACATCCATTTCGATCTGGATATAGCCATCCGAGTTCGTGTAAGATTTCCAGGTGAAATAATATTTGTGCGCGGTTGAATCGGCAGTCTTGGTATAATATCCGGTGCCGTGTCCGAGCGGGCCGCTGTATTCTTCTTGGGCGCTGGAAATCGAAGCAGTTAATAAAATGGTAATAAGGATAAGAACGAAAGTGATGATTCTGGTTTTCATGGCTCTTCCTGGTTTAGTTGGTAAATAAATAAGTTAGTGGTTTCAGACACCTTGGTCGGTAAGGGAACTGAAATCACCAACCTATTTATTCCCTGATTTTAAAGATCATTAGGATATAATAACATATATTATAAATAATGTCAATAGAAATAGTATCTTAACTTGTAGCCGCCCTTTTTTCTTGCTTAAATCCTTAAAATCAGTTAAAATTTTAACAGCAAAATAAGACAGATTGGTTCAATAAACGAGTATTTTCGTTAGTTTTTTATTAACAAAGCTATGTTAAGAACCCACACTTGCGGAGAATTAAATAAATCTAAAGTTGGCCAAAAAGTCGTCTTGGCCGGCTGGGTGAACAGTGTCCGGAACCACGGCGCTCTGATTTTTGTGGACCTGCGCGACCGCTACGGCTTTACCCAGGTCAGGTTCGACGAGACCACCAGCCAGGCCGATATCGCTACGGCCGGTAAATTGCATGATGAATGGGTGATAAAAGTTAGCGGCGAGGTCAAGGCCCGCCCGGCTGATATGGTCAATCCGAAAACTTCGACCGGCGAAATAGAAGTTATCGCTTCCGAAATTGAGATTCTGGGCCAGGCCAAGACTCTGCCCTTTGAAATCAACGAGGAAAAGAACGCCGAAGCGAACGAGGCCTTGCGCCTGAAATACCGCTTCATTGATCTGCGCCGGCCCAAACTCCAGGAAATGCTACGCGTCAAGGACCAGTTCATCGCTTATATCCGCGACTACTTCCATAAATTGGATTTCGTGGAAGTCCAGACTCCGATCCTGGCTAATTCTTCGCCCGAAGGCGCGCGCGACTTCCTGGTGCCGTCCCGCATGTATCCCGGCAAGTTCTATGCCTTGCCGCAGGCGCCGCAACAGTTCAAGCAGTTGCTCATGGTCGGCGGCGTGGACAAGTATTTCCAAATAGCGCCCTGCTTCCGCGACGAAGATCCGCGCATGGACCGTCACTATGGCGAGTTCTACCAACTGGACATGGAAATGAGCTTCGTGGAACAGGAAGACGTTTTTCAGGTCATGGAACCGCTCATGAAAGAATTGACCGAGAAATTCAGCCGGAAGAAGATTGTCAAGCTGGCGCCGGACGGCCGTTTCTTAAAACTATCCTGGCGCGACGCCATGGATAAATATGGCACGGATAAGCCGGATCTGCGCTTTGATCTGGAGATCAAGGATGTTTCCGAATTAGCGCAAGACTGCGGCTTCTCGGTCTTTACCGACGCTCTGAAAAATAACGGCGTTGTCCATGCCTTGAAAATAGACGGCGGCGCGAAATTCACCCGCAAGGAAATAGACGAGCTGACCGAACTGGCCAAGCAGAAAGGCGCCAAGGGTCTGGCCTATCTGACCTTGAAGAATAACGAGCTAAGTTCGCCGATCGTGAAATTTATGACGCCGGAAAAATTGCAGGCTATTGTCAAAGCTTGCGCTGCCCAGGACGGCGACATCGTCTTTTTCGGCGCCGACAGCTGGCGCACGGTCTGCGCGGTCTTAGGCGTGGTTAGAAGCGAAGTAGCCAACCGTTTGAACCTGAAAGACAATAATCTGGCGGCCTGGCTCTGGATCGTAGATTTCCCGATGTACGATTACTCGGAAATAGAAGAAGGCCGCATCGATTTCGGACATAATCCTTTTTCCATGCCCCAAGGCGGGTTGAAAGCCTTAGAGGAGCAGGCTCCCTTGGAGGTTCTGGCCTATCAATATGACCTGGTGATTAACGGTTTTGAAGCGTCGAGCGGCGCCATCCGTAACCATGATCCGGAAATCATGTATAAAGCTTTCGCTATTGCCGGCTACACCAAGGAAGAAGTAGACCATAAGTTCGGGGCGATGATCAACGCTTTCTCCTATGGCGCGCCGCCGCACGGCGGCAATGCCCCGGGCATCGACCGGATCCTCATGGTCTTGAATGACTGGGATTCTATCCGCGATATCTATGCTTTCCCCAAAGACGGCCAGGGCCGCGACCTGATGACCGATTCGCCGAGCGAAGTCAGCCCTAAGCAATTAGACGAACTCTATATCGCGCCGGTCCGGAAGAAAAAGTAAGCTCGGCGCTATCACTTAAGCAACGCCTTATGCCAATCACTAGCATCAAATCTTTATATCGTTCCACAACTGAACATTTGAACAAAGAAATCAGCGTCGCCGGCTGGGTGAGGACCGCGCGCAGCGCCAAGGACTTCGGCTTTATTGAGATTAATGACGGCACTTTTTTCAAAGGCCTGCAGATAGTCTTCGGCACGGATTTGCCGAACTTCACCGAAGCGGAAAAAGCCAGCGTCGGCTCGTCAATAATGGTCAGCGGGAAACTGGTTGAGTCGCCGGCCGCCGGCCAGGCTTTCGAGCTCAAGGCCAAAACTATAGAAATCGTCAATCTGGCGCCAGCCGATTATCCGCTCCAGAAAAAGAAGCACAGTTTCGAATTCCTCCGCACCATCGCCCACTTGCGCGGCCGCAGCAATACTTTTTCCGCGGTCTTCCGCCTGCGTTCCGAGCTCAGTTTCGCGATCCATCAATTTTTTCATGAGGCCGGTTTCAGCTATGTCCATACGCCTATAATTTCCACCAGCGACTGCGAAGGTGCCGGCGAGATGTTCCAGGTGACGACTCTGGACCTGAAAAAACCGGCGCTGACGCCAGCCGGAGAAATAAATTACGCCGAAGATTTTTTCGGCCAGAAAGCGGGGCTGACCGTAAGCGGCCAGCTCAACGCCGAAGCCCTGGCTATGGGTCTGAACAAGGTCTATACCTTCGGTCCGACCTTCCGGGCGGAAAATTCCAATACCACCCGCCACGCTTCCGAATTCTGGATGATGGAGCCGGAAATGGCTTTCGCCGGCTTGCGCGAAGACATGGACCTGGCGGAGCAGATGCTTAAATATTTGATTAGTCATGTCCTGAAAGAATTGCCGGAAGAAATGGAATTCTTCAATAAGTTCATCGATCCGGGTATCAAGGATCGTCTGGATAATATCCTGAATTCCGAATTCGGGCGTATTACTTATACCGAGGCTATCGAGCGACTGGAAAAATCCGGTGAAAAATTCGTCTATCCGGTCAAGTGGGGCATCGACCTGCAGACCGAACACGAACGCTACCTGACCGATCAGGTCTTCAAGAAACCGGTCTTCGTTACGAATTACCCCAAAGAGATCAAGGCTTTCTATATGCGCCTCAATGACGACGGAAAAACGGTCGCGGCCATGGACCTGCTCGTCCCCGGCGTGGGGGAAATCATCGGCGGCAGCCAGCGGGAAGAGCGCCTGGAGAACCTTGAACAACGGATGGCCGAACTCAAGCTGAACAAAGAAGACTATGCCTGGTATCTGGACCTGTGCCAGTACGGCTCGGTCAAGCATGCGGGATTCGGCCTGGGCTTTGAGCGCCTGATCATGTACTTGTCCGGCATGGCCAATATCCGGGACGTGATTCCGTTCCCGCGCACGCCCAAGAACGCGGAATTTTAACCGTCTAATATGAGTATTTTTTTCGCTATTTTCATATCCGTCGCGACCGTTATGGTCATTGCTCTGGCCTTGGCGGCCCGCGACGAAAACAATCATATGTCTAACAAGCACAACGCCAAATACGCGTTTTATTATCTCCTGTCCCTGGTCGCCCTGGTCTTCACGGCCCAGGCGGTCGGCATGATCTGTTTCGGCATCATCAATCAGACCGTCGCCGACGTCCTGGTCAGTTACAGCGGCAGCGACAGCCAGTTGAAATTCGCCATTTCCGCCCTGTTCATCGCCGCGCCTATTTTCTATGTCATGTCCTGGCTAATCGCTCGCGGCCTGCGCCGCGGGGAACTGGAAAAGGATTCGGCGATCCGCCGCTGGCTGACCTATTTCATCCTGCTCATTTCCTCGCTGGTCGTACTCGGAGTCTTCATCGGCACGATCAACGTCTTCCTGGGCGGGGAGCTGACGAGCCGCTTCATCCTGAAGGCGCTCACCATCTTTGTCATCGCCGCCGCCGCTTTCTCGTATTATTTCTACGAGATCAAGCGCAATGATCCGGATAAGAAAGATAAGGTCGTGACGATTTATTTCTGGGCGTCTTTAGTCGTCGTCCTGGCGGTCTTTATCGCGGCCTGGTTTTTCGTGGAGCCGCCGAAAATCGCCCGGGCCCGGCGTCTGGATCAGGCGCTCACTAATAATATTTCCAATTTGGAAGCCGTAGTCAATAACTATTATGAGCGCTATAAGAAGCTGCCGGATGACCTGGCGGCGGTTCAGGGCGACGCCAACATCTACTTGAACAGCGATATGCTGGTCGATCCGGAGACCAAGGCGCCGATAGCGTATCATAAGCTGGGTGATAAGAGCTTCGAATTTTGCGCGACTTTCCGTCTGGATAGCGCGACCGATAACGGCCGGATGCCGGTTTCCTATGTCGGGGACGGCAAGAACCATCGGGCCGGCTACCAATGCTTGACCGGCAACCTGTACGTCTTGCCGGCGAAAGCCAAGCTGTTGGATTAAGCTATGTTGGAAATAAAGACTGAAAAATTTTCCGGTCCTTTGGGCTTGCTCCTGAACCTGATCGAACAGGAAGAGCTGGATATCACCGAATTCTCGCTAGCCAAGATCGCCGATGAATACGTGGCCTATATCCGCGCCGCCAAAGACATCGATCCGGAGGAGCTGGCGGATTTTTTGGTGATCGCCGCCAAGCTGCTGTTCATCAAATCCAAGGCTCTGCTGCCGTATCTCTATACCGGCGAAGAAGAGGAAGAGATCAGCGACCTGGAACGCCAATTAAGGATGTATAAGGAATTCGTTACGGCCAGCCAGAACATCAAGGCGATCATCGGCGGCCAGCATTGGCTCTATCTGCCGCCCTTAGTCGGCGCCAGGAGCCGGCGCAGCCAGTTCAATCTGCCGGTCTTTTCGCCGCCGGCCAAGCTGACCCAGGCTATAATGCATGAGAAATTCCTGGCTCTATTGGCGCGCTTGGAAAAAGAGCAGGAAGAAAAATTGCCGGAAGCCACCCTGGAACCGAAAATCAATATCGAGGACCGGATAAGCGAGATCAAGCAGCTGCTTTTGGATAAGCTCAAGGTCAACTTTTCCCGCCTTTTGGCCGCCGCCCAGTCCAGAACCGAAATCATCGTCAGCTTCCTAGCCGTCCTGGAGCTGGCCAAGCAGAAGGAGCTGTTTTTCGAACAGGAAGAATTGTTCAGCGAGATCCATATTAGCCGTAAGACCGATTAAACAACATCACATATGCCCCTAAAATCCCAATTAGAATCCTTGTTATTCGTTTCTCTCAAGCCGCTTTCGGCTAAGGACCTGGCTAATCTTACGCAGACCAAGCCCAAGGAAGTGGAGGAAGCGCTCGGCGAACTGTCTCAAGAATATGAGACGGGCGAACGCGGCCTGGCCCTGGTCAAGAATAATAACCAGTACCAGCTCACGACCGCCGGCGCTAATGCCGGCCTGATCAAGGAATTTCTGAAAGACGAGACCAGCGGCGAACTGTCCCAGCCCAGCCTGGAAGCGCTCACGATAATCGCCTACCGCGGCCCCATCGCCAAGCTGGAACTGGATCGCATCCGTGGCGTCAATTGCGCGCTCATCATTCGCAATCTGCTCCTGCGCGGCCTGATCGAAGAGAAATTTGAAAAGAGCAAAAACGAATATTATTATACCGTTACTCATGATTTCGTCCGTTTCCTGGGCCTGAGCGAAGTGGCCGCCTTGCCAGATTACGAGAAGTTGCACCGGACGGAAAGCATTGAATCGGTCCTCTCGGCCGGCGAAGACGAAAAATAAATCTATCAGTCCATGTTTTGGAACGCCATAGCCAATCTAATATTGATTTTGCTGTTCGGGTTCAACGGTCTGGCGCCGCGCGTCAATTCCGACGTCCGGCTGATTACGCTCAGCCCGGCGGCGGCGCAACCGGAAATCCGGGCGCCGCGCAGCGCGGTCCTGTCCGCTGACGGCCGTTTCTTCCTGTTCGCCCGGAACGCCGACGAAGTCCAGCCTATCGCCAGCATCACCAAGCTGATGACCGCCCTGGTCTTCCTGGAGAATAATCCGGGCTGGGAAGAGACCTATAAGATCACGCCTGACGACGAAGTGGAAGGCGGCAAATGGCATCTGTTCCGCGGCGAAGAAGTGACGATGCGCGACCTGTTCTATACCAGCCTGGTCGCTTCCGATAACGGGGCGACGCTGGCGCTGGTCCATGCCTCCGGCCTGAGCGAGGCGGATTTCGTCAGCCGGATGAACGCCAAGGCCAGAGCCTTAGGCTTAGCCCGCACCAGTTTCGTCGATCCCATCGGCCTGAGCGATAAAGACGTGTCGACGGCGCGCGAAGTGGCGCTCCTGGCTCAGTCCGCGCTCAAGGCGCCCGAGATCAGGGAAGCGACCACCAAGAGCACCTATGAATTCACGACCCAGGACGGCCGGAACAAGCAGATAGACTCAACGGATTATCTGCTTTTCGATCCGGTGCCGAAAGGCCTGCAAGTCCTGGGCGGCAAGACCGGCTATACCGATCAGGCCGGCTACTGTTTCGTCGGCCGCCTCCAAGACGCCAGCGGCCGGGAAGTTATTGCCGTCATCCTTAATTCGGACGGCAAGAACGAGCGTTTCAGAGAGAGCAAGTACCTGGCTAATTGGGTATTTAACAGCTATAATTGGAAAAGGTAAGAACTATTTTAATCACGTTTTAAATTATGTCCCATATCCGTCAGCTTTACGACCGTTTGCGTCTTTATTTTTCCACTAAGTTTCCAAGAATATTTAAAATAATCGAACCCCAGAAATCAATCATCAAATTCTTCATCGCCGGTTCTTTTTCCGGGGGCGCCGACATTGTCCTGCTTTTCGTCTTCCACGGCTTATTTCGTCTGGACATCGTCCTGTCGACCAGCCTGGCTTTTATCTGCGCTTTCCTGATCAGCTTCACTTTGCAGAAATTCTGGACCTTCCGCAATTATTGCCAGAAGAAAGTCCTGCACCAGCTCTTCTTATATATCATTAACGCGCTCATCGGCCTGTACTTGAACGGCTGGTTCATGCATTTGTTGGTCAATAAGTATCAGACCTGGTACATCCTGGCCCAGATCATCGTCAACTTGGTGCTGGCCGTCGTTAATTTCCTGGTCTATAAATTCATTATTTTTAAAATCGGCGAAAATGAAACTGATCGTCAATAAGAAACAATTAGGCGCCGCGCCGGAACTCTGGCTCCGGCAGGCCGGCTATACTTTGGTCCCGGATCGGGAAGCCGGGCAGCCCAGTTTCGCCCGCCGCCTGGGCCGTGATTTTTACCCCCGTTTCCATGTCTATTTTACCAGCGCGCCTCAAGACGGCGGCGACGAGCAGATCACTTTCAATCTGCACCTGGACCAGAAACGCCCCGGCTACGAGGGCTATAGCCGGCATAACGCCGAATACGACGGGGAAGTAGTCGAGCGGGAAATAGAGAGATTAAAAAGTCTGTTGATCAATCAATTATTCGTTTAGACAACATGGGCCAAGCCGAAGACATCAAATCCAAACTGGACATCGTGGAAGTGATCCGTGAATACGTGCCCGTCCGGGCCGTGGGCGCGAACTTCCAGGCTTTGTGTCCGTTCCATAACGAGAAGACGCCGTCTTTCGTGATTTCCCCGGAAAAGCAGATCTGGCATTGTTTCGGCTGCGGCCGGGGTGGAGACGTCTTCAGTTTTGTCATGGAAAAAGAAGGCCTGGGCTTTATGGAAGCCCTGCGCCTCCTGGCGCCGAAAGCCGGCGTGACCCTGCATTATGAAAATAGCCGCGATTATTCCGAGCGCAACCGTCTGCTGGATATTTTGGAGCTGGCCGGCAAATACTATGCCCATGTGCTTAGCGAACCGCTGGGCGCCAAGGCCAGGGAATACTTAACCAGGCGCGGCCTGAGCGAGGAAATCATCAAGGACTGGCAATTAGGCTACAGCCCGGATGCCTGGGATAAATTATATTCCTTTTTGAAACAGCGGCCATTAAGCGGCCAGAAGTATACGGATGAAGAGATCTTCGCCGCCGGACTGATTACCAAGAAAGAAGGCGGCCGCGGTTATTACGACCGCTTTCGCGACCGGATAATGTTTCCGATCTGGGACAGCAACAATAACATTATCGCTTTTACCGCCCGGGTCAATCCGGAAAAGGAAAAGACGGAAAAGATGGGCAAGTACATCAATAGCCCCCAAACCAAGGTCTATGACAAGAGCCGGGTCTTATTCGGCCTGAACAAGGCGAAGAGCGCTATCCGCGAGGCTGATCTGGCCATCGTCGTCGAAGGCCAGATGGACGCAATCAGCTGCCACCAGCATGGTTTCCAGAACGTGGTCGCTTCCTCGGGTACGGCCTTGACCACCGAGCAGGTGACACTTATTAAGCGTTTCACGGAAAACGTCGCCCTCTTGTTCGATATGGATAAAGCCGGACAGATGGCCGCCGACCGGGGCATCAAGGAATGTCTGGCCCAGGAAATGAACCTGAAAGTGATCACTTTGCCCTCGGGCAAGGACCCGGACGAATGTCTGCGCAACGATCCGGATGATTTCAAGGAGGCCGTAGAACGCGCGCAGCCCATGCTGGAGTATTATTTCCATAAAGTAAGCGCCGGACTGGATCTGGATAAGACCGAAGACCGGCGGGAAATAGAGGGCCAGATGCTCGCGATGCTCGCCAATGTCCATAACAACATCGAGCGCAGTTATTGGCTGACCAAGCTGAGCCAGGAAATCGGCGCCAACGAGCAGGAATTGAGGGAGAAGCTGGGCGCGCTCATGAAGAAGAACGGGCCGGCGAGCGGCGTAGTAGCTAAGGCCGCGGCTCCGGTAGCGCCGCAACTGAGCCGGGAAGACAAATTGGCGGAACTATTCCTGTCCCTCCTCGTCAAGTTTCCGGAATTCGTCAATTACGGGGTGAGCAACCTGGAGCCGGATTACCTGAGCCATGATTTTTCCCGGTTTTACAAGGGTTTTATAATCTACTATAATAAGACTGCCTCTTTGGACTATGATAATTTCCGGCTGTATCTGGAAGAGCAAGGGGCGGGGGATGAAAAATTATTGGATAAGCTCATCCTTTTAGGTGAAAAGGATTTTTATAATTTCGAGCCGGCGCAGGCCAAGGCCGAAATCGTCGGTATCATCGGCGAATTAAAGAAATACGGCCGGCAGAAAAAGATCCAGAAACTGCAAAAGTCTATTGCCCAAGCCGAGAAAACCGGGAACAGCGAAGAATTGAACAAGCTGATGGGCGAATTAAAAGATTTAATGACTTTATAACTTATCACTATGGCTAAGAAAGCCGTTAAAAAAACCAAGAAGACCGCGACCAAGGCCAAGCATACGACCACTAAAGCCAAGAGGCCGCTTGGAAATAAATTGGCTAAAAATAGCAAAAATAAATCCAAGAAGCCGCATCATAACTCCAAGCCTAAAATCAAGCACAGCCGCGAAGAGCATCAGGTCGCGAGACCGACGGAAGAGCAGATGAAAAAACTGATTGATAAGGGGCGCCTGCGCGGTTTCATTACCGAGACCGAACTATTATATCTTTTTCCGGAAGTGGAAGAATACGTCTATGACTTTGACGTCTTTTTGGGCGAGCTGCAGCGTAGCGGCGTGCGCATCATGGAAGACTCCGGCCGCATCCTGGATACCGCCGAAAAGAAAGCCCAGGAACCGCCTTTAACCGGCAAGGCCGCGGCGCATCAGGCCGCCCTGAATATCGATCTCTCGAAACTCAGCGCCGATTCCATCCAGATGTACTTGAAAGAGATCGGCAAAGTGCCGCTGTTAAGCAGCGAAGAAGAAGTGGAGCTGGCCAAGCGCAAGGAAAAGGGTGATAAGGAAGCGGAAAAGAAAATCATCGAGGCCAATCTGCGCCTGGTCGTTTCCATTGCCAAGAAATTCGCCGGCGCCAAGGGCATGAGCCTCCTGGACCTTATTCAGGAAGGGAATATCGGCTTGTTCAGGGCGGTAGAGAAATTCGAATACCGCAAGGGCTTTAAGTTTTCAACCTATGCCACCTGGTGGATCCGCCAGGCCATTACGCGCGCCTTAGCCGATCAATCCCGCACCATCCGCATTCCGGTCCACATGGTGGAAAACATCAACAAGTTCCAGCAAGTCCAGCGTAACCTGATCCAGGAACTCGGCCGCGAACCATTAGCCGAGGAAATCGCTTCGGAAATGGGCGAGCCTTTGGAGAAAGTCAGGTACATTATGAAGATTTCCCAGGATACCATTTCTCTGGAGACCACCATCGGCGATGACGGCGAAGACTCCACCCTGGAGGACTTCATCGAAGACGTGAAGAATGTCACCCCGGATCGGGCGGCCGCTTTGCAGCTGCTCCGTGATTACGTCAAAAACATCGTATCCCAGCTCTCGCCGCGCGAACAGAAGATTCTGGAAATGCGCTTCGGGCTGGTTGACGGCGTGGCCCATACTCTGGAAGAAGTCGGTCAGGAATTTGAAGTCACTCGCGAACGCATCCGGCAGATAGAGTCCAAGGCCCTGGAGAAGATCCGCAAGTTCAAGGGCTTGGAGAAACTGAGGGACTACTAGTCATCAAAACCTATGGCCCAGCCCTTTACTTTTCATAAGAATTTCACGCGGGATACAATAATGATCCTGCAGCAGCTGTGGCCGATAAGCATGGAAGAAGGGCTAAGCGAAATCGTGCCTAAGAATCCCTTTCGTCCCTCGGTCGTCGATTACCTGTACCACGGTTCCTGTGAAATCTGGGAGAACGATGAGTCGGTAAAATATATCAAGGACCAGTTTGCCAAGTTCAGCCAGGCTCAGCCGCAAGCAGCGCTGCATTTTCTGCAGCGTTTTGTAGATAAGAAAGAGCCGCTCGAGAAAGTCTGGCAGCGCGGCGTATTAGACAGCCTGAGAGATCTCAAGGATTTTATTACCGCGGTCCGGGACAATATGGCTGGCGACCTGTTCATCCTCTATATTTCCTACGAGAATCGGGTCAAGGGCGCAGTCAAGCAGCGCGCCTATGCTTTGCGAGACGGCGACCACTATTTTTCCTCTTCCAATAAAGTCTTTGTCAACACCGTGCGGAAACTGTTCCCGCAAATCAAGGATTACGTCAACGCCGTCTGTATCAATGATTTAGACCGGATGCCGAGCGTCGCGGAAATGCAGCAGCGCTATGAACACTACGTCTGTGTCTCTGACGGGTATAGCCGGATCCAGACGTTGGAGGAGTATGCTGAGCAGACCGGCTATCGGTTTATAGAGGAGGCTGTAGAAGGTTCCGGTGGAGTCTTAACAGGCCAAACCGCTTGTCCTGGCAAGGTCATCGGTCCGGCTAAATTGCTATATACCACTAATGACTTGGCCAAGGTCAAGGTAGGAGATATCATTGTTTCGCCTATGACCACGGCCAATTTTATGCCCGCGCTTAAAAAAGCGGCGGCTATAGTAACCGATGAGGGCGGTATCATTTGTCATGCCGCCATCGTTGCCCGGGAAATGAATAAGCCCTGCCTGATCGCCACTAAGGCGGCCACCAAGATTTTTCAGGACGGGGATTTATTGGAGCTGGATGCCGGTGTGGGCTGGGTTAAGAAAATAGCTAAATCACAATAAAATGGATAAAGCAGAAAAAGTCGGCATCAGCTTCGGTCTGACTTCGGCGAGCATCACGACCCTGGGGCTGATCATCGGCTTGGAGACCGGTACCGGATCGCGCTTGGCCGTGGCCGCTGGCATCATGACGATAGCAATTGCCGACGCGTTTTCCGATTCCCTGGGCGTCCACTTGGTCAAGGAATCAGAAGGGAACTTCAGCCACCAGGAGATCTGGAAAGCGACCGGTTATACTTTCGTTGCCAAGCTGGTTTTCGGCCTGAGTTTTCTGGTGCCGGTACTAGCGTTGCCGATGCCCTGGGCCTTGGTGGTTGCCGTCGGCTGGGGCATCTTAATTCTAGTGCTCCTGAATTATTATATTGCCAAAGTAAACGGAAAAAAGCCGTTCAATATGATCGCCGAACACCTGAGCATCGCCCTCCTGGTCCTGGCTCTTAGCTGGCTGGCCGGGCGGCTGATAGGCTTATTGACATAACTCCGGTATTTGCTATCATATTAGTAAATATTTCGTTTGAAATATTTTATTTTTGGGACCGGGCGCCAGGAGCGCCAACCCGAAAAACAACTTAATATTCCCGGGTAGCGCAGCGGTAGCGCAGTTGGCTGTGAACATAAACGCAGCCCCTTTGAGCAATCAGAGGGTGAAAACGAGGTGAATTGCTGGAAGCCTAAATCTGAAAGGATATGGTAATCAGCAGCCAAGCTCTATTATAGAGAAGGTTCAGAGACTATCCCGAAAGGGAGTAGGTCCGCCCATAGGGCGGCCCGAAGCGCCCCGCATCCGTATTCAGCGGATGATGATATAGTCCACCCCGCATGGAAACATGAGGATAAGTGTAACCAATTGGTCGTGGGTTCGAATCCCACCCCGGGAGCTCTAGAAAAAGCGAGTGAAGAACTCGTTTTTTCTTTTACTTAAGAAGAATATTATTTTGCTATTTTTTTATTTTAATGGTTTTTTTGATATAATATAAAGAGACATTTATTCATAAAATCAACTATATGAAAAAGGTCTATGTCATCTTATCAATTATCATCGCCTTGCTGGTTTTATTGTTCTTGGCTTTTCGTTTCATGCCCGCTAGGTATATTATGGGTATCTTGGGGGATGATAATAAGGTGTCGACCTTGGCCTGTTCCTATCCTCTCAGAGTCGCGGGCGATTCAATGGAGCCGAATTTCAAGAGCGGGCAGACCGTTATCTTTGATAAATGTTTTGTTTTAGATGACCTAGCAATCAATCAAATCATCGCTTTTAAAAGTGGCGGCGTTATCAGATTGGGGGCGATAGATAAAATTGAAGATTCGTCCCAGGGTTTGGTCTACAAAGTGATCCAATTTAATCGCCGAGATCGTATTTCCGACGTCTCTTGTGATCAGATCGTGGCTGTCTATAAAAAAGAGCTCGGTGGGCAGCCACAGACAGGGGCGGATCAGCAGACGGATAAACCGATGGAAATAAAGACTTCAGATTATAGTCTGACTTTGCCGGCGGGTTGGCAGGCGGCTACAGCGGGAGACGGGCAGTCAATTTATATCAATATCAACGAAGCGCCGTTCAATGATTTCAGAACGTATTTATCAGTCGGCCGGGATAAGGTATCAGGCGGCACATTGAATGAATATTTTGACAACTTGAAAAACGAGATAAAGAAATCCGTGGCCGGCATCGTGTTTGATAACGAAAATAGCGTGACCATAAACGGCCAGGCGGCCTTGGCGACAGAAGCCTATGTCAGGCAAAATAATGCGGACTTTAAAATCTTGACCGTGGCCGTAACAGGCCGCGGCGACGATATTTGGATTTTTAATTTTAATAGCTTAGCAAGCAAATGGGAAGACAATGCCCCTATTTTTGAGCAGATTCTAAAAAGCCTTATCATTAAATAATGTTATTCAAATTTATCTTGAAGTAAAGGCTATATTCGCTAAGGAATTGACAAAAATAATATCCTCGTGGTATTATTTTTTATTACTTTTCTTTTAAAAAAATCGGCAAACTTGGTCCCTCATAGCCGAGACAATGATAACTAACCGAGGGATAAACTTACTACGGAGGTCTTGATGATTGAAATTCGTGAAGTGACTTACGGTCGGGGAGACGGTTATGTCCTGGCCAGTAAGATGTACAACCAGAAGTATCACCTGGTATCCAGGGAAAGCGATGTCGAACCTGGTGATATCGTGACGGCTGATCTACTTATTGAAAGGACTAATTTCGCGATTTATAATTGCAAAAAGATTCATGGGTCCAGAATGATCCTGAAGCTGGTTGATTCTTCTTATTTTGGCAACGACCGTAAAAACATCGCCATTTGGATGGGACACACCAGGGAATTCGACTCTATTCCTGAACAGTATATCGAATCCCGTACCCCGATTTACTCCCGTCATTGTAAGAATCTGGCATTGGTGCAAGCAGGTTATGAGGAGGAAGTTTGGGCTCTGATCGCCAATAACAACGCCGAGCCGTCCTCTTAAAAGGTCTTTCAAATTTGTCCCGTCAGTAAACCCTGGAATTTATTCCGGGGTTTTTAAATAAGCCGGATCGCCTGGGCGCCGCCGGTGGCCGATTCCGGTCGCTGGCCATTTTTCCTCAGCTACCTTGTATTACATAGTATTAGGTGTTATAATAAAAATAGCTTATTAACTGTTGTGGATAACTATGACTAGCCAGCATCAAATCGATACGGAAAACACCCGGGCGCAGATGCGCAAGGGCACCTTGGAATTTTGCATCCTGCTCATTATTTCGCGGGGCAAGGTCTACTGTTCGGATATTTTGGGCGCTTTGCGGGAAGCCGACCTCTTGGTCGTGGAGGGAACGGTCTATCCGCTCCTGACCCGCCTGAAGAACTCCAGCCTTTTGTCCTATGATTGGGAAGAATCGCCGAGCGGGCCGCCGCGCAAGTATTATTCTCTGACGCCTAAGGGCAAAGAGACCCTGAAACAGCTGACGCTCACCTGGCGGTCGCTGGATAAATCGATTAACTCGCTGGTTAAGAAGTTTAAATAATTAGATCATATGCAAAAAAGTATCAACATCACCCTCGGCGGCCTGGCTTTCAGCCTGGAAGAAGCGGCTTATCAGCGCTTGCAGGGCTATCTGGATTCCATCAAGCAGCATTACGTCGCGCCGGAAGAAGAAGCGGAAATTATGGCCGACATAGAATCCAGCATCGCGGAAAAATTCAGCCGTCAGCTCAAGGACGCGAAACAGATCATTACCCTGGCGGACGTGGAAGAGGTCATTAGGGTCATGGGGACGGTAGAGGAAATAACCGATTCGGAAGAAGAGGCGGCTGAACCGGCTCGAACCGTGGCCGAAACGTCGGGCGCCCGGCGCCGCTTGTACCGCGATACGGATGACGTGATCATCGCCGGCGTCGCTTCCGGCATCGCCGCCTATTTCGGCATTGATCCGGTCTTTGTCCGTCTGGTTTTCGTCATCCTGACTCTGGCGAACGGCCTCGGCATCCTCGCTTACATCGTCTTCTGGATCGCTATGCCGAAAGCGACCACCAGCACCCAAAAATTAGAGATGCGCGGCAAGCCGGTCAATCTGGCGGAAATCCAGCAAGCCGTAAAGGAAAAATCCAAGCTGATCGAGGCGGAGGGGCGGGAAGCGATCGGCCAGCTGCGCCGCAACGGCACTTTGCGCCGGGTGCTGAATTTTCCGGTCCGGGTCATAGAAGCGATTTTTCTCTTCCTGAAGCGGTCCGGAAGTTTCCTGTTGCCGGTAATCAGCGTCCTGATCGGGACGGTCTTTCTGATCGCCTCGCTATTCGGGATCCTGGGCCTGAGCATTGCCGCGGCCTTAATGATTTTTAATATCAATTCGCCGTATCTGGTCTCGGATCTGCCTCTGGCAGAAATCGCCAGCCAGCCCAATTATTACGTCAGCGTGATTTCTTTATATCTGGTTTGCGCTCTGCCGCTTATCTTTTTATCCGCTCTGGGCCTGACCGCTATTCGGCGGAAAAATTCTTTAAATTTGGTCGGTTCCGGCATTCTGATCGGCGTCTGGATGGCGGCTATCGCTGTTTTCACGGTCGCGGCCGTTAACTTTCTGCCTTTGGTCAAGACCAGGGTGGAAGAGATCAACCGGCAGCAGACAATCAGCCAGAGTTTTGGCTACCAGGATTTTAATAAGCTGTATTTGAGCGGCCAGGAGGATATCCGGGTGGTCAAAGGGGATGCCTTCGCGATCAATCTGTCCGGCCGGCCGGAGGACCTGAGCCGCCTGTCTTTCAAGATCGAGGACGGCCAATTGCAAATAAGCCAGCGGCCGCGGGAAAACCGGGGCATCTGCGTCTTCTGCTTCGACCGGCGGATCAGCGGCGAGATCGTCATGCCCCGCCTAGACTCCTTCGTCGGCGTCAATCGTTCCTCGGCCGAGCTGCAAGGCTTTGATCAGCCGCTTTATGTCAGTCTAGGTGAAACCGCGAGCGCCCGGCTGGAATTGTTAGGTCAGGATTTAAGCGCCAGCCTGAGCGGCGTGGGCAGCGAATTACGATTAAGCGGCTCGGCCGGCAAACTGGATATCCAAATGGACGGCTCGGCCGACCTCTCGGCCGACGATCTCTCGGCTCAGTCCGTGAAGTTAGCGCTCGATATCTTTAGTGATGCCGATTTAGCGGGCAGCGCCCAGAATTTAGAAGTCAGCCTGCAGGGCCACAGCCAGTTTGACGGCTATAACTTCGCGGCCGATCAGGTGAAAGTCGATGCCGGGGATTTTGCCGACGCTGAGATCTGGGTGAAGGACAGGCTGGAAGCGGCCGCGGCCGATAACGCTGATATAACCTATCGCGGTGAACCGCAGGTGATCCTGAAACGGGCGGCGGGGAACAGCTCTATTACCGGCCAATTCGATGAAACGGAAAACTTTGTTGACTAGCGGGCCTAGTTTCGCTAGCCGAGAAATAATAGATAATAAATAACGGATAATAAATATATGCCGACCATCGTTCGTTACGAGAGAATAGAGGGATTGGGAATATTCCTGATTTCGGCGCTTGTCTATTGGGCGCTCGGGTTCAATCTTCTATGGTTCGTGCTTTTGCTGCTGGCCGCGGACCTCTTTATGGCCGGCTATCTCATCAACAATAAGATCGGGGCGCTGGTTTATAATATCGGGCATAGCTACCTGCTGCCGAGCCTGCTTTTAGCCTGGGGGGTGATCGCCGCTTCAGATACCGCCGTGCGCTTAGCGCTTATTTGGCTGGGCCATATCGGTCTGGACCGGGCTCTGGGTTACGGTTTGAAATTGGAGAGCGGGTTCAAAGACACGCATCTGGGCCGGATCGGCGGGCGCTAGGATTAGCCCATCGCCATTTGACGATTCTTCGGTATATGCTAGAATAATTCGTTGTCTTAATAGTTATTTAAAATCAAAATTCATTATTTCTTAAATAAACCAGGAGTAACCCATGTGGTACCTTACGTATAAGCTTATCAGGCCGGTCCTGCCCATTTCCGGTGGTCTGGCCGCCTGGATAGTTTCCCAAGCCTGCGGGGCAGATTTCCGTTCGTCGCTCGCTGCCGCCCTGACCATGGCGCTTAGCACTGTCGGCGCCAGTTTCTACCATTACGGCGGGGCGAATTGGATGTATGCCCGCAAATCCGAACGGTTGAAATTCAAAGACCCCCAGGTGGTGATGCTGGCCGGTCTGGTAATTTTTTGCGCCTCTGTCTTTATCGCGGTCCAGTGGCTACCCAAACAATGCGTGTATATCGCGTTGTTCAACACCATTGCCGTCGCCGCTTATTCAGCTAAACTATCATCCCATTGGTTAACGAAAAATCTGACGATGAGCCTGGTCTGCGCTACGCCGGTTGCGATTGGCTGGCAAGCGGGGAGTTTTACCCATCCTTTGGTTCCTTGGGCGCTGGCTATCGCCGCCCTAGCCCATCTCTCGCGGGAGATGATTAAGGACGTCAAAGACATCATTGCCAATAACGGCCGACGGGTGACCTTGCCGATGGTGCTGGGAACGGATAAAGTCCTTCAAATAGCTGGCAGCCTGCTACTGATCGTGGGAGCGATGATGCTGTCTTTACTAAGATTCACCGGCAATTTATTCCAACAATCTATGGTCGCCATTGCCGTCATCCTCTTTATTTTGACCGCCTGGCATCTGATTTACCGTAAGCAGGCCAGTCGGAGCGAGACGGTGATTACCGTCGCTCTATTCTGTGTTTTACTGGCTCTGGCCTAAGTTCTTAGAAATTAATGGCTGCCCATTCAAGGCGGCCATTTTTTATTTTGTCTGAGGCAAAAGTCTGCCCCCAGGAAGCGAATTTTGCCAAAATGGGTATTTTTGTTAAAATAGACGCATATATATGGCTCAGACCTTGCTCAATAATTTATTCATTTTTGCCCTCGCGCTCTTCCTGGTAATCAAGGGCGCAACTTTAGCCACGCGCTATGCCGCGCGGCTGGCCGAAAGCTACCGGCTGTCTAAATACACGGTCGGCTTCATCATCGTCGCGGTGATTTCCATTCTGCCGGAAACCTTCATTTCCTTGAACGCCGCCGTTAAAGGCATTCCCTCATTCGGTCTAGGCATGCTGTTCGGATCCAATATCGCGGATCTGACCCTGGTTTTTGCCGTCATCATCCTGCTGGCCGGCCGGGGCTTGAAAATCGAAAGCAAGATCCTGAAGAACCATGTCGTTTATCCGCTCATCCTATTGCTGCCCCTGATACTCGGCTTCAACGGCCATTTTTCCCGTCTGGAGGGCTTGGTGCTTATTCTGGCCGGCGGCATTTTCTATTATCTGGCGCTAAGAGAGGGAACGGACGGCACCGTGCCTTTAGACGGCGACGGAAGCCGCGGGAAAAATTTCTGGCTGCTCCTGTTCAGCATGGCTGTCCTGCTCATCGGCGCCCATTTTACAGTCGTTTCCGCTACTTTTATCGCCAATTACTTCAGCATCAGCCCGATCCTGATCGGCATGCTGGTAGTCGGCCTGGGTACGACCATGCCGGAGTTTTTCTTTTCCCTGAAATCCGTCAGGAAGCGGGATGATTCGCTGGCGGTCGGAGACATCCTGGGGACCGTGCTGGCGGACGCTACCATCGTGGTCGGCCTGCTGGCCCTGATCAATCCTTTCTATTTCCCGCCGAAGATCATTTATGTTACCGGCCTGTTCATGGTGGTCGCTTCGTTCGTCCTGTTCCGCTTCATGCGCTCCGGCCGGACGATCAGCCGGCGGGAGGCGGGCGGCCTCCTGGCTTTCTGGCTGATTTTCGCCCTAGTGGAATTTATCGTCAACAGGTAGTCGGACCTGGTCCGGCTGCTCGGCCAGAGGATAACTTGGAAGAAATAAAAAAGGCGTTCCGATTTTTGGGAACGCCTTTGGTTTATAAGAACATTTGTACAAAAGTATTAAGGAGTTTAGCTTGACATTCATAGCTCATACCCGCTCTTACCTTGGCTCCACCGTAGGGCAGGGAAAAGATCTTATCCCAGCCCAGTTCTATCTGCCCATACTTATGTCGGTTGCGGTTATAAGTGATGCTGACATAAGGATTGAGCACCTTGGTCTTGACATTGAGCCAAGCCGTCCAGAGCGAATCACTGGTCGTGAACCCGGTTACCGAGATTGCCGCGGTTTTGAATCCAACGGCCAAGCCTCTATTGATTCGGCTGGTATAGCCGCTCAATAGGAATTCTATGGCTCCCGGCTTGTACTTTATTGACCCGTCCCATTCTACTGATTTAGACGGTGCCAGGAAATATGAACCGGCCATCAGGCTTAATTTCCCGGGAATGATCTCTTTGGCTGCATAGGCGCCTAGATTGGATCCAGGGATAGGCTTTAAAGCGGAACGCCCTAGCTGTCCGTCGGCGCTAAGCGGCGCTGGCTTGAAAACCAGGGTAATCGGTCTGGGAGCGTAGCCTAAATAGCATTTCAGAAATTCCGGTGACCATTCCAGATAGAATTTGCCGAAGGCTGAATTGCCGCCCGTTCCGGTTTCGTAGCCGCCCCTGACGTTCAGGTTCAATTGATCCATTATCGGCAGGACCGCGTCGCTTCCCAGCCTGAGGCTGACATTATTCTTGAGGTTGGTGTCCTGATCGTAGGTACCGGTATATAAGACGCCTAAATATTTGCTGGCGGTGATGGCGGAATCAGTTTGTGCTAGAGAGTTACTGGTAAATATAGCTAATGCTATCAATATTGAAATAATAGTTTTCATTTTCCTTTCCCTTTTTGGTTAGTAAATAGTTGATTGACTGGTTTACTAACCGGAGTATAGGAATATGTTCTATTTTTCGTATTCGCGTTGACAGAGACATTATCCTCTGTTCATAGATTCTACCAATTTCTTTAACAAAGTACTGCGGCGTTGCCGTTAAAACAGCAAAACTTTGAGCTGGTACCTCATCATTAAGATTCGGCGGCTTGTCTAAGTTGCCGCTTCCGACATCAAGTACGGTAATGGTCGGGGCTTTGGTCGGAATTTTTGTGTTTTGGCTCGCCTGGCTATTATTAATGATAAACAGGCACAAGATTAGTGATAGGGAAGCCAGAGCGAATGATCGTCTGCTTACTAAGCCTTCCGCGACTAAACTCTGCCGGAAAGTCTGCAACTTGATATTGCTTTTGGCAAATTGCCTGATCGCTGTTAGTTCATCCGGCGACAACAGGCTGAAGAATTTCTCTTTGGTCTGCTGGATGCTCGCCGCTGCCAGAAAACCGCGCCCGATACTTTTGAACTTTTGGATGAAGACGACGGTGAAAAATATGGGGTAGAGAATCAGGCTAATCAAGAAACTTAGTGGACTTCTCAAACGGAGCTGCTTGTTTTGTTCCGCGTTTTCTTCTTTAAGCCAAATTAACATCATTAAGAGCGCCCAGGGAAGATTCTTAAGATACAAGGTCGTCAGTCCATGGAGAATAGTCATCAAGAGCTTGAGCCACGAAAATGCCGGATCGCTTTTTAATGATTCTGGCTGATAAGTCAGGTACTTTTCTCTAGCCGCGTCGATTTCTTCCCGGCTGAGATCTTTGCTTTGAGCAAAGGACAGCGCCCACAACTCATTAATACCGCCATAGCCGCAATTGAAGCCGCCATGGCAATGCAGGCTGTCCTGTAGTTTCTTGATGGCTGACAGATCAGTGAAGTATTCAGCTAGCGAGTAAGTACCGCCGGCATCTATCTGAGCTTTGGCCGCCTGATACCGTTGGACACAGAAAGTCCGGATTTTTTGAGTAGTTGCGGGGTCATAAACTTCCTGTTTAGAGATGCCCCGCGTCAAATAAGAGAAAATGCCGGTGTTCCAGATAAACAGGAAAACCACCGCCACTTTAACGAAAGCTAATAATATTTTCACGGGTTCCTCCGTTTTTTGTTTATTGTTATTTAATTTTTTAAGAACATGAGTAACTGGTTACTATATCATATAAGTTGATTGTTGTCAATACAATATAAAATTAGTTTAATTGACATAATATATTTTATATGTTATTATCAAATAATGTTAGCAATATAACAGTAGATTTAGTAAAGTTAACTAATTTCTTTAACAAAGTCGTATAATCAAGGAGGAGGACCCATGTACTACTGGGTAACAATTGGTCGTTACGAATACGAATGTGAAGGAGGTCGGTTTACTGGTTGGTGTCGTTGTAAGAACGGCAAATCGGAATGGAACAATATAACCGGGGCCACTCGTTAATCTTGTATCTACAGGACAACAAATAAGGCGGCGTATCTTTGATGCCCGCCTTTTTATTTTAATTATTATTGACATAAAATCATTAATATTGTAAATTAATAGGAAACTAAAAAAGTATTTTAACAATCAATAAACCGAAAGAGGTCAAAATGAAAAAGTTCAAAACTCAGGCAGTACGGGCCATTAAAGCCTTATTTGTTTTTTTCGTTTTCTTGCTCAGCTTATTCTCCATTGATACGGTGAATTATTCCGAATTATATTCCGGTCCATATCTTCACTATATATTGGGCGACGGTGAAGTGATCGAATCCAGTCCATTAGGCACTTATTTGGTGCGGCACGGGAAAATAATAGCCAAGGATATGATGGAATATGCCTTCCCATCAGGTTCTGATCCTGATTCCATAAAAATGAGATCCGGGCTTGATCGCTTTGACGACACGCGAACCGTGCCAGTTAAAACCAGGCTGGTCATCAAGAGCCGGAAAGTTGGCGAATACCTGAAACCGCAGCCGGTCATCGCTTTGGCGCCGCTAGCCTATGCTAGCCGCAAAAAGGAAGAAATATTAAATCAAAGGCTGAATGACCAATTGAGTCGCCATGAATTACAAGGCGAACAGTGGTATCGTAATCCCCGCGACTGGTTGATGGTAGCTTTCTGTAACCCCGTACATTATAAGTGCGGGAATAACGAGTTGGCTATCCTGGAGCAATATCGGTTGTCCATTTATCCGCAGATTGCCAATCACACCCAAGTCTACTACGGTATCGGTACGGCCGAAACCGAGATGGAATTGGTGCGCTGGCAGATCGAATCGCGGTCGCCGGTCAAACTTAATGCCATTGATGTCAGTCAGGACTTCCTGGATATTTTTGCCGGCAAACTGGCAGCTAAGCAGATCGAATATCCGCGAAAAAATATTAGCGCCAATCTGATTTGCGATATATTTCAGAATTTGGATCGATCCCGTCTGGATCTCGGTCAGACCAAGCACAGCATTCATATCTGCGTCGGGAACACGATTGGAAATTCTCGTGACCAAGCAGAAATCTTTAAGGTTTTTCAGAGCAATACCCGGCCGGGAGATAAGCTGTTGCTTGGTTTCCAGCTGAGGAATCATATTGCGCGAACCTTTAAGAAGTACCGCGCTAACCCTTATTATTTGAATTTCGCCGTCAATCAAATAGTAAAAAGCAGCCAGATCGATTATCGCCGGGCCAAATGGAGTTATGAACCAAAAACCGGTTTCATTGTCTTGCATTACGGCGGCATCGAAGTCTTTAGGTCAAAGAAATACCAGGTTAAGCAGGTCGTCCGTGAATTAGCCGGTCATGATTTCGCCTATCTTGATAATTGGGTTGACCGGTATAGAAATAGCGCTATTTTGTTGATGAAAAAGGTATAAAAAACTAAATTATAATCAAAGCGTAGGAGATCAAAATGAACAAAGTAGAAACAAAGCAATTTATCGATCAAATCGATAAAGAACAGCAACAACTCGGCGGACAGTCTGGGGATAGTGCTTGGTATGACAGCTTAAGTGAAAATACTAAGACCAAAATCAAGCAGCTAGGTTGGCCCCCGGAAATCGTCGCTGGCGGCAAAGCCAGGCTGACAGATTATGTCGAAATGCTCGGCGACATTTAATATTTTTTAACGAAACCAAGAAGGGAATTCAAACGCCCTTCTTTTTTAATACTTGGGCCTGATGGCGCAGCAATCGTCTTCCGGTGTTATATTTGGTATAATGTTAATAAGCTGCTTAATATTTAACATAAAAACCTATGGACCAAAAAATCAGCCATAAAGCTATTTATTGGCTGCCCCGGATTCTCAGCCTGGGCTTCGTGTTGTTTTTGTCCTTGTTTGCGCTGGACGTTTTTACGGAGTATAGCGGTTGGAGCGCCGTTCTGCCGTTTTTAATCCACCTGATCCCCATGCTTATTCTGCTGGCGGCCGTCTTAGTAGCCTGGAAGTATGACCTCGTCGGCGCGGTCATCTTCTTCGGTTTCGCCGTTTTCTACATCGTGATGGTCGGCTGGGGACGGCCTTGGAGCTGGTATGCCGCCATCTCCTTGCCGTCGGCGATTGTCGGGCTGCTTTACCTCCTTAGTTGGCGCTATAAAAAATCAGCCCTCGGCACCTCTGGTCGAAGTAATCGCTAGCGCCTGAACAATAACTGGATATTGTTATTAAATTTATAGACTATAAATGATTAACATGGCAAAGCCAGATTGGTCATATTTCGGCTGTTCTGGGGATACGGTTGCGGGCGGACTGTTGGCCGCTAGGGCTGCTGGCCGTGGACAGCTTTATGAAAAATAAGGATTTGATATTCGGATTAATCATAATAATCCTGATGTTAGCAGCCTGGGGATTATTATTTTTTAATCACACTAAGGCGCCGTCCGGTAATCAAGCTCCTGACATTGCTTCGAATCTCGCGGGAGCGCCAAACCGGCCAGTGTCGGCCGACGGACAAACGACAATGAGCCAGATAATTCCCGCTAGTCAAGTTACTCCGGCCGCCGCTTCTTTAAGTTGGCCGCTAAGTGATGCGCCAAAGCGGGTAACCAAAAAACCGTTTGGCTTAAAAGTTTCGCCGCAAGATTCGCCCGTCAGTCCGGAAAAGTTTTATGGCTATCACACGGGAGCGGATTTTGAAATTTTTACCGGAGAAGATGATGACGAAGTGCCAATCCATGCGGTTTGTAGCGGTTTCTTGGTTTATAAGAATTATGTTAATGGTTACGGCGGCGTCGCCGTGGAACGATGCCAATTGGATGGGGCAAGTGTTACCGTGCTTTACGGCCACCTAAAACTTTCCTCGATCAGCCACAAGCTTAACGATACTTTGGAATCCGGCGATCAGATTGCCATCCTAGGGCAGGGGTATAGCCAGGAAACTGACGGCGAGCGCAAACACCTGCACCTCGGCATTCATCAAGGGCCTAGTATAAATTTGCGCGGCTATGTTGCCGACCGGGCGGACTTAGCGGATTGGTTGGATCCTTTGAAATATATAAAATAACCGGTTGAGCTGTATTTAGTAAAAATTAAAAACCCCGCCTGTAAAGACGAGGTTTTGCGAGCGAAATTTATGCTTCCGGGTTTTCAATTTTTTGGTAAATATCTCTTAAACCGCGGTAGCTTTGCCCGGAATCTAAACCGTATCCGACGATCCAGGCTGGTTCGATATCGAAACCCAGATAGTTGGTGGAAAATTTCAACGGACCGTGATTATTCTTGATGCCCAGGAAGCAGTATTTTACGGAGCGTGGTTTGATGGGCAGATATGACAGGTAGTCATGCAAGAAATTCATGGTCGCGCCGTTATCGACCACGTCTTCTACCACGATGACATCGCGGTCGCCCAAATCGGCGTGCGGCCGGCTCAGCAATTCTACGGCGCCGCCTTTTTCATCGGCGCTATACCGTTTAAGCCCCACGGTGTCCAGGTGGTGATTTAATCCGATATCTGACAAAGCTTTGGATAGATCTATCCAAAGTATAATCCGCCGGTTAGTACTAATAATAATATCGGCGTTCGCTCCTCGGATATATAATCTTTTTTGATCTCTGCTGCCAGCGCGCCAACTCTAGACATGATTTGCGCTTCGCTGAATAATCGGCGGTAGAGGTCGCCGTTGATGGTGATAGTGCCGTTTTTGGTTGAAATGGTATTCATAATATCCTCCGTAATGCGGCCACGGTAATGGCCTGGTTTTAAGAACGATGTTTTTAAAGTAATGCTCTATATTAATATAATCAGGGCAATTTGTCAAAATAAAGTTGAGCTTTAATCTAATCTTTGTTATAATTCAAAAAAAGGGCAAAACTTAAAAATTAAAGTATGCTCCAAAACCTGAAGATCGATAAGCTTAACTACTTCCTGTTTTTTATTTTTTTAACGCTGGTGCCGGTCGCCATTTTCCAGAGTCTGCTTGAAGCCTTGTATATCAGGCAGATCCTGGCTCAGGGCCTGGTGCCGCAGGCCTATCGTTTCCTGGGCGTGAATTCTTACCTGTCGCCGCTAGTCAAATTCGCTTTGCTGGTTATCGGCCTTATCCTCGGCTACTCTATCGGCAAGCAGAATTGGCAGCGAGTCGTCCAGGCGAGCGCAAATAAGAAGCCGAAAAGGAAATAGCCGCAGATGGCGGCAAATTACAGCCCGCCCGGCGGGCTGTTTTGTTCATCGATGTCTGACAGTGGAAATTAATTATAAAACCATGAAAAAATTATTTGCCAACCGGAGCAGATATACGGTATTAGGTAGTTTGGCCATCATGTTGGCCGCCTTGTTGTGGAGCATCGACGGCCTGTTCATCCGTCCTCGCTTTTATATCCTGCCGGCTCCTTTGGTCGTGTTTGTCGAACATGCCCTTGGATTCTTAGTCTTGTCGCCGTTTATTTTTATCTATTGGAATAAGATCAAAGCGCTAAGCCGCAAAAGCTGGGGCGCGATTATTTGGATCAGCTTGTTTGGTGGACTTATCGGAACAATCATGATTACCAAGGCGTTCTTCGCTGCTTTTGACGGCGAGACTACTTTCGCGACGGTCGTGATTCTGCAGAAACTTCAACCGATTTTCGCTCTGTTATTGGCGCGTATTATCTTGGGCGAAAAATTGCCGAAGCGTTTCTATGCCTGGACCGCGATCGCCATCGTCGCTAGCTATTTTATCGCTTTTGCCAAGACCGGACTGAATATTTTTGAGATTAATTGGTGGCATAACGCGGCGTTGTTTTCCTTCCTGGCCGCCTTCGCTTTCGGCTCCTCCACGGTGTTCGGCAAGCGCATCGCCAACCACTTGGACTATAGGGCCGTGGCCGCTTTGCGCTTCGGTGTCACCGCGGTCATGGGGTTGGTTCTTATCCTATTAAACAGCGATGTCTTCCGTTTCAGCCAGATTACGCCCATGCATTGGCGTTTCTTCGTTTTGATCCTGTTCACGAGCGGCGCCGGGGCCATGTTCGTCTATTATTTCGGCTTGCGCCGGGTATCCGCTTCCGCTTCCACCATCCTGGAATTGTTCTGGCCATTTTCCGCCTTGATCATGGACTATGTTTTCAATCACAATTATCTGACGCCGGTACAGATCGTCGCCGCCTTGGTTCTGCTGTGGGCCTTCTTCCAGGTTTCCTATCTGGATAAGCCGAAGATCGCTTTTACGGCCCGGGTCATCCGCGGCCAGGGCCGGGGCCGGGAACTAGGATTCCCGACGGCCAATCTGGACAAGACCGACCTGGACATGCCGCACGGCATTTATCTGGCGGATATCGTGGTCAAGGGCGAAAATTATCGTGGCTTGCTGCATTTCGGCTTCAAGGATGTTTTTAACGAGCCGCCATCTTTGGAAATCTTGATCCAGGATTTTCATGAAGATATCTATGGCCAGGAAGTGCAGGTGACGGTCGGCCGTAAATTGCGCGAGGTCAAAAAATTCGCCAGCCCGGAATTATTAGCTGCCGCGGTCAGAGAGGATCTGAAAGCTTTGTCTTCGTAAAACCGGCGGCATTGTCGGCCGTCGTCGCTACCAATAAGATCGGCTATTACATATGACACCTAACAAAGCCAGCCAACTGAAAACGCCTATTCACATCGGTATTATCTTAGACGGCAATCGTCGCTGGGCTCGGGCGCACGGTTTGCCGACTCTGGAGGGACATCGCCGCGGTTACGATAAGGTCAAGGAGATTGCCGTCGCCGCCTTTGAGCAGGGCGTGAAAGTTTTGACTGTCTATGCCTTTTCCACTGAAAATTGGCGCCGACAGAAATCGGAAGTCGCTTATCTTTTAAAATTGTTCAGGCTGTTCGTCGGTACCGGCACAGCCGATCTGGCCCGCCAGGGAATACGGCTGAATTTTTTCGGCCGGCGGCAGGATTTTGACCGCTCCTTGCAAACGGCCATGCAGCGCGTGGAACAGGCCACGAAAAATAATCAACGCGGCGTCCTGAATATCTGCTTGAGCTACGGCGGCCGCGACGAAATCATTCGCGCGATGCGGAAACTGGCGGCCCGAAAAATATCACCGGCCAAGATTACCGAGGAGTTGATCAGCCGGAATCTGGACTCGGCCGGCTGGCCCGACCCGGATCTGATCATCAGGACTTCCGGCGAACAGCGTTTGTCCGGTTTCCTGACCTGGCAGTCGGTTTATAGCGAGCTATATTTCGTAAAAAAACATTGGCCGGATTTTAGCGGCCGGGATCTGGCTGCCGCGATCAGGGAATACGGCCGGCGGCAGAGAAGGTACGGGAAATAAAAAAAGACGTGTAAATTGTTTGAATATTTAGGATTTTTATATCATTGACATAACTATAAAGTTATGTTATTATTTTTTTATAAAATAAGTCATTATTTCGTAAATTAACAATAGAGGTAAAAATGATTCAAGAAATCAATTTGCCAAACGCTGAAGCCTACAAACAGGCTTATCTGGCCGCTACTATCGGCGGCGAAGAAGAAAGAAACATACTGGTTGCCTGGGATAAATATTCTTTATGGCAGCTCAACATGGTTAATACTATTTCGGAAATTGAAGCGATTTATTTTTCCTTTCCCGAAAAAGGCATCGCTCGTAAAGAAGCGGAGCGCAAATTGTTCGTTTTAAGATACCACAGAGTCGGCTTAGGCTATCTTTGCGATATTTGTTTAGCGCTAATTAATTAACATCTAAAACATTAAAAGCGGAGGTCACTTGAAAAAATTTTTTTTCTTTCTGGTGAATTGTTTTGTCATCGTGCACCCTTACGGGACATTTTATTTCGTTTTAAAAGTTTATAAATCCCGTCGAGCCGGCGCCCTAAAAAGTAAGGCATTTACATTTTTGTGCCGGCGAGCTAAAGAGCTTAGAGATGTCATGCTGGCAGAAATGATTTACAGGGCTGCACCGGATAATAGCGCAGAAGAGTGGGAGGCCAATTGTTTATGTGCCAGTTTCCGGTGAATCTCTCAAAATTTTACAATAAACCCGATCCAAAAGACCGGGTTTTTAATTAGGCGCAGCCTCCGTCTCTTGGCGCTTTTGCCGGTCCAGCTGCCATTCAGTTAGGCTGATGCCCATGGTCAGCCAAAGAGCGCCTAAAAGATAGCCGGCCAGGACATCGCTCAAATAATGTACGCCGAGATATAGTCGGGAAAAACCAATAGCCGCGATAATCAGTAAACCAGCCAGGAAGACTAAAGCGCGATTCGGCAATTTTTTAGTATTTCTTAACAAACAATAAGTCAGGAAGCCGTAGGCTGCAACAGCGACGGTGGCATGGCCGCTCGGAAAAGAAAAATTGGATTCAATATAGACCGGAAACGCCGGCCGCGGCCGGTGGAAAGCCCATTTGCTAAGGAAATTAAGCAAGCTGGCTCCGCCCAAGCTCAACCAGGCCGGCAGGATATAGGCTCTTTTGCGCCATAGCCAGAAGAGCAGACTGGCGGCCAGCAACAAGCTGATAATGACTCTGGCGCGTCCGAGCGTAGTAATAGCCAGGAAGATCTTAACATAATGCTCGGAGCGGAAAAGCAACAGGAAATTGTTCAGCCGAGAGTCGATGGCGACAATCTGGTCGGAAGTGATAAAATCTTCTACCAGCCCCAGGAAGGCGAATAGTACATATAAAAAGGCCAGACCCAGGATAGTGAGCGGCAGGCCCACGAAGGATTGGCGGCTAGAGCGTTTCTTGATGAAATGGTTCAGCCGGGGTTGCTGGTAGATGAATTCGGCGATATATTCGTTCTGGCGCAAGGCTGGCCATAAAGAAAAGGCCAGGGATTTAATAAAACGGTAGGCCTTCGGTCCTGATTTCATGAGCGCCCAGATGATCAGATAGATGATGGCGATGGCCGATAAGCCGAGACCAAGAAATAAAAAGCGGGGATTGATCATAGGTGTTTATTAAGATTTTATCGTTAAAAGGCGTTTTGCGTCAATTTATTGGTGCTTGCCCAGGCTTTGCCCGGCGGATTAACTTTAATTGCCGACATTTTATAAATTAAAAGAACTCTTGGAAAAGAGTTCTTTTTAAAATTGTTATTGAGGCATATTGACCTGTTGGAGCAAATCTCTGATCAAGGTTAATACCTTGACTAAGATCTGGCCCGCCAGTTCGACTGCCTCCGGGGGAAGCGCCCATTTCAAGACAATAATCAGAACGATTATTGCCAGGAAACCGTTTAATGTCTTAAACATAGGTTTAATAATTAAACAGCCCGAGTTTTCTACTCCCGGGCCTCTTAGTATTTTTTACTCCAAGGCTCGGGTCCCGACTGGTCGCTAATTTTATAAAGAACTGAACATATTAATATAACAAATTTATATAAATACGTCAATAGTGAGGTATTTTGACAAATTCACTATAAAATAGTAGAATAAAAGGTTCTTTTATAGATTCTTTGACAATTGAATAATGAAATCAACCAATAAACCATATTTAGTCACATTTTAGGAGTAATCATGAGCACCAAAGACACTAGTAAGTATGCAAAACTGGGAGTTGATTCGGACAAGGGAAATGTCCGGGCCAGCTTCAAGGGAATTATTGAAAATGATTTTCCAGGGTCATTCGTCAATATTATCTATGATCCTGGATCACGCACAACCAATAATATCCTGAAGTATCTCGGCCTGGGCGCTTTCCGCAAGGTGGTGACCCAACACCAGGACGGTGACGGCAGCAAGATGGTCCAGCGTCTGCTCCACTTGGCGGTCACGGGTGAAAATACGCTTGGCTATGCGCTTGATGATGCCTTAGCTATGAACGGTTCGGACATTGCCGCCAGCGGTTTTGTTTACGGACCCTGGATAGTCACGCAATTAATTAATTCCAGTCTCGCCCCTGAATTCAAGCAGTTATTGATGGACAGTCTGTCCGCGCGTTGGCTGGAATTAAAGGAGTTTTATGAGGCCGAAGGATTTGAATTGCATTTTATGGGCGGCGAAACTGCAGATCTGCCCGATCAAGTCCGTTCCTCGACTTTTGACATGACCTTAACCGCTTATGCTAAAGCCGGGCACGTGATTAAGGGTAATGTTTGTCTCGGTGATAAGATCTGGGGCTTTGCCAGCGACGGCCGAGCGATTTGGGAAAATGCCGACAATTCAGGAATCATGTCCAACGGCTTAACTCTGCTGCGTTCCTGTTTAATGTCAGCCATTTATGACAAAGATTTTCCAGACTTGAAACGTGCAGGCGAATTCTACGTCGGACGCTATAAAGTCGATGATCAGCCAGAGCCCTTAGGCATGTCAGTCAGCGAAGCCTTGATGTCACCGACCCGGCAATGGCCAATCCTGATTAACCGGATTTTTGAAAAAATTTCGGCTCGTGGGTGTAGGGTAGCTGACCTGATCCACGGCATCAGCATTAATACCGGGGGCGGCGCCACCAAAATCAAGCACGTTGGTAACGGCGGCATCATGTATATGAAAAACATGCCTCCGGCTCCGGCAATTTTCCGCTTGATCCAGTCAGAGTCCGGCGAAAGCTGGGATAATATGTATAAAACTTTCAATTGCGGCGTCGGTATTGATATCATCGCTCCCGACGATCCACTGTTGCAAGAAGTTCTGGAAGAAGTTTCCGCAGAAACTATGGTTCCCGTGTATGAACTCGGCGTCTGTGCTGTCGGGGCTAGTAGTCAGGATAAAAATAGCGTAGTGCTAAACACCAGTTATGGAACATTTGATTATCAATAAACTAACAAGGAAGGAAGCAATGAAAGAAATCGATGTTGACGAATTAACCCCAGTAAAGAAGATCGTTATATCTTTAGCGGATAATAATCCCAATAAACTGCGCATTCTGGTTTTCGGATTACTGGAAACTTGCCCCGGCGTCAAGGTTTACGCCGATGGAGAAACTTATCAGGTCATCCATGACATCCTGGTCGATAAGCCGGGACAGATCAAGGGCGGCGAATTGCATAATATGAGGTTCGAGCCGCTTGATGACGACATTGACCTGGCGATTATTGATCCCTGTCCGTTAAGCCATGACTTGGAAAAGTTTTTGTCTCAGCCAGCCGAGATTGACGACAAGCGGTTTAATCTAATTATGACTATGGCTACAAACTGGCAGCGCACCTTAATTCTGGTCAGTCCGGGGCTTGATGTATATAAGGGCCTGATTGACAGATTACGTGGTAATAACGGTGCTTTAAGTGCTCGTTGCCGCCTCTTGAACGCTTATGAATCAATGAATTTCCTCCGCGACCAATTAGAAGGCATGATGAAAAAAGTAAACACATTAATAACATGATAGGAGTTAAACATGGAAATTCAAAACTTAATCAGCATAGAAACAGTCTTGATTGCCATGACGGACACCAGTAATCTGCGCGAACTAGTCTCCGGTCTGCTCAGGTATTGCCCGGGCGCAAAGATCTATGTGTTGAGCCAATACTATGAAGCAACCTGTAAAGCCGTCGGGGCTGATCTGGAGAGAATGCTAATTCTCTTTGATCAAGAAAGCGATACGCTGCGCCCCGATTTAGTCGTTGCGGATTTGAGGCCTTTGCCAGAAGAAGGTAATCCGGCCGATTTTTCCGAACACATCGATTATGACGGCATAAATCTGCTCTGGCTAAGCGTGCGAGCCTACGCCAATGTCCTGGTAGTGACCAATCCCGGTAACTATGAAGAACTGATTCAGAAGATAGCCGTTAAAGACGCTAAAATAGATCTTCAGACCAGGCTAGAGTTCAATGACCGGGTGTTTGATCTGCTGGAAAAATACGGCGAGGAAGTTATCAGGCGTTACGAAAAAATAAATCAATTCAGGAGTAAAACATGATTAGACCAGTAACAAAAATCGATGATCTCGTCCCAATAAGACATGTGGTCATTTCCGTGTCTAACAAGGACAAGTTAGACATTTTGATCAACGGGCTGCTCAGCTATTGCCCGGGAGTCAAAATCTATGCCAGCGGTAATACTTATAAAGCGATTAATGACTTATTGCCACTATCAGCCGCTAACCAATTGGTTGAAATCAGCCAATACACCGGCCAGCCGGAAACTGAAGGCGGTTTAGTAAAAACTCTGCACCACAAACTTTTTCTCGGTTATCTCACGGAAACCTACTGTGAGGCTCACCAGCGCGACCTGCAAAGAGAAGCGGCCGTATCTATGGATTTGGTGGTCATAAATTTCTACCCCTTTAGAAAAGCGATTGATGACCCGAGCAGCACTTTCGAAACCGCCCGGGGCAATATCGATATCGGCGGGCCAAGCGCTTTGCGCGCCGCGGCCAAGAACTGTCTCCGGGTGATGACGCTTAGTGATCCAGAAGATTATGATGGTTTCGTGGAAATCTTGAAGGGGCAGCAAGGACAGACTACTTTATCACAAAGAGTAGTAGCCGCCACGAATTCTTTCCGCCTGACCTACAGCTACGATCAGGCCATTTGTCTATATTTATCAACCATAAAAACATTCAGCGAAATTATTGGGTGCTATCAGACAGGAAATCCGTCTGACCAGCTTCCGGAATAATCCGTGCCAATACAACCCGTGCCTAAAGCGCGGGTTTTTTATTTAATCTTAGTTCAGCCATTGACTATTGCTCAAAAAAGCGTTATTATATAGCTGACTTAATCAAAAATTACGTCAAATTGCGTAATTTTTTTATTACCGAAACTTAATCATTTTAGCGTTGCTAGTTATGGAAATCAGAAACATCGCCATTATCGCCCACGTCGACCACGGCAAGACCACGCTCACCGATGCCTTGATGCGCCAGACGGGGATGACCGACGATTCGGTCAGCATGGACTCCAATGATTTGGAGAAAGAGCGGGGCATCACGATCTATTCCAAGAATACTTCGGTCTTTTATCGTGATACCAAGATCAATATTGTCGACACGCCCGGCCACGCCGATTTCAGTTCGGAAGTGGAGCGCATTCTGCGTTCCATAGATTGCGTGCTGCTTTTAGTTGACGCCCAGGAGGGCCCGATGCCGCAGACTAAATTCGTTTTGAAAAAATCCCTGGAATTGGGGCTGAAGCCGATAGTGGTAATCAATAAGATTGATAAGCCGGCCGCCCGTCCGGAAGCGGTCAATGAGCTGGTCTACGAATTATTCCTGGATCTTGGCGCTAACGATGAACAGTTGGACTTTCCGGTCATTTATGCCGCTTCCAAGCAAGGCATTGCCAAGCGGCAATTGGCTGATGAGTCGGCTAATCTGGATCCGCTCTTAGACTTGATTTTAGAACACGTGCCGGTCGCTTCCAGTCCGGAAGCGGAGAGCCGGCAGCTTTTGGCCCAGCCCTTCAACCTGGCTTATGATAATTTTCTGGGCCGTCTGGCTATTTGCCGGATTTACGAGGGCAAGATAAAAGCCGCCAGCCCGGTCTATGTGGAAAATTTAAACGGTGAAACCCGGGCGCGCAAGACGACCAAGCTATTCACTTTCAAAGGGTTGAGCCGGGAAGAGATCAGCGAAGCGGTCGCCGGCGATATCGTCATGGTCGCCGGTCTGCCGGATATCTATATCGGCGAAACTATCGCGGAGGCGGCTGAACAAGGGCCGCTGCCGGCTATTAAGATTGACGAGCCGACCATTTCTTTGAATTTCCTGGTCAATAATTCGCCCTTTGCCGGCCGGGAAGGGAAATTCGTGACCAACCGGCAGATCGGTGAGCGTTTGCGTAAGGAATTGGAAGTGAACGTCGGCCTGCGCATAGATTTTGCTGACCCTAGTTTTTATAAAGTGTACGGCCGCGGCGAATTGCATATTGCTATACTGTTGGAAAACCTGCGGCGCGAAGGCTATGAGCTGCAAGTGTCGCAGCCGCAAGTCATCATCAAGGAAGAGAACGGACAAAAGCTAGAACCGTTCGAAGAGATCACTATCGACGTGCCGGAAGCCATGACCGGCGTCATCATGGAGAAAGTTTCCAAGCGGCGCGGCCAGCTCAAGGATTTAAAGACGCATAACGGCCAGTCCCGCCTGGTTTTCGAGATTCCGACCCGCGGCCTCCTGGGCTATCGTAACGAATTCATCGTCGATACCCGCGGTGAAGGCATCCTCTGCACGCACTTCGTCGGGTTCAAGCCCTATGCCGGCGAGATCGAACGGAACCGTCTCGGCTCCATGGTTTCCATGATTTCCGGCAAGGCGCTGGCTTATTCCTTGTGGAATCTACAGGACCGCGGCGTCTTATATATCAAGCCGAATACCGAGGTTTATGAAGGCATGGTTATCGGCAACGTGGCTAAAGGCAATGAAATGACCGTTAACCCGATAAAAGGCAAGCAGCTGACCAATGTCCGCGCCTCGGGTTCGGATGAAGCCATACTGCTGACTCCGCCGCTGGAATTAAGCTTGGAAACCGGATTGAGCATCATGAACGACGACGAATATCTGGAAATCACGCCCAAGGGCATCAGGCTGCGCAAGCAGTATCTGACGGAAAACGAACGCGTCAAGGCAAAAAGGGAATAAGAATCAGGTTAATCACCGAAATCTGATCAGTTTCCGCTATTTATGAAGCCCGGATTTAAATATTTAGCCATCAGTTTCTTAGCTGCCGCTGCCAGTCTTTTTTGCGCTCCCGGGTCCGGGCGCGCCGCCACCATTTGGAATGTGCCGATACTGATGTACCACTATATCGAGACCGCGCCGGCCACGACCGCTTTGCCGGGCCTGTATGTGCCGCCGGCTATTTTCGAGGATCAGTTGAGACTTATCAGCCAGCATAAATATAATACTTTATTCATATCCGAATTGGCCTCGGCTATCCATAATGACTCAACACTGCCCAGCTGCTCTCTGGCTCTGAGTTTTGACGACGGTTATGAAGACTTCTATACCCAGGCTTTCCCGCGTCTCAAGGCCTATAGCCTAAAAGGCACGCTCTATGTGATCATCAACCGCCTGGATACGCCCGGTTATCTGACCAGACAGCAGGTTAGGGAAATGGCCGAGAGCGGACTGGTGGAAATCGGTTCCCATACTTTCAACCACCCGGATCTCAGAGCCAAGAAATTAAAAGACGCGGACTTTGAAATCAGGTATAGCCGGGAGGAGCTGGCTAAGATCAGCGGTCGGCCGGTAACGACCCTCGCTTATCCTTACGGCTATTTCAATGAGATCGATGAAGGCCTCGCTTCCTCGAGCGGTTATCTGGCCGCGGTCTCGGTCAATCCGGGCGCTTTGCAAGACAAGTCCGATCTATGGGCTTTGAAACGTTTACGGCCGGGACAGCGCACCGGCGCCGAATTTATCACCTGGCTCGATCGTTGGTTCAAGGCCAAACATTAGGCAAATATAGTTTTTTATGCTATAATGAGCCGTATAATAATTAACAAAAATATGAAAAAAACTTCCTTAGTCATCATTATCGTCCTGGTTGCCGTCGTCCTTATCGGCGCCTGGTTCTGGAGCTCTTACAATAGCCTGGTTACGGCGAATGAAGCCGTAGATAACCAATGGGCGCAGGTAGAGACCCAGTACCAAAGGCGTTTCGACCTGATTCCTAATCTGGTCGCCGCCGTCAAAGGGGCCATGAGCCAGGAACAGCAGGTCTTCGGCGATCTGGCCAAAGCGCGCGAGAATTACAGCGGCGCTCAGACCGTAAACGATAAGGCCGCGGCCGCCTCCCAAGTGGAAGGCGCGCTCGGACGCTTATTGGTCATCATGGAAAATTATCCACAACTCAAGTCAGTCGATACGGTGCAGACCCTGATGGCTCAGTTGGAAGGCACGGAAAACCGGATCAATGTCGAACGCGGCCGTTTCAACGAAGAAGTCAAGAATTTCAACGTCCTGACCAAGCGTTTCCCGATGAATATGCTGGCCGGAATGTACGGTTTCTCGGAAAAGACCTATTTCCAGGCGGCTGATACCGCGGCTACCGCGCCGACGGTCGATCTGCAGCTGAACAAATAACGCTGACGGCCATGTTGCGGCGATTAGCGGCAATCTTATTAGGCATTTTATTCTTGTTGGCCGCTCGGACGGTCGGGGCTTATTATAATCCCGGCCAACCGGGCGGTTTTGTTAATGATTATGCCGGCCTGTTGAGCGCGGAGCAGAAAAACGCGTTGGAAAATAAGTTATCGCAATTTGATGCCAGCTCCAGTAACGAGGTATCGGTCGTGACTATTAAGAGTTTGGAAGGGGATACCATAGAAAATTTCGCGAATAAGCTGTTTGCCGACTGGCAGATCGGTAAGGCCAAAAAAGACAACGGCATTCTGTTGTTGGTGGCGCTAAACGACCGGAAGATGCGCATCGAACCCGGCTACGGCCTGGAGGGCGCTTTGCCGGACGCGACGGCCAATCAGATCATTACCAAGACCATGCGCCCGGCTTTCCAATCCGGCGATTATTACGGCGGGATAGATCGGGCCACCGACCAAATAATCGCGGCGACACGGGGAGAATATCAGGCGGAGGTCGAATCCTCGTCCGGCGGCGGTTTAGGCAAATTAAGTTTTGACGCCATATTCTTCCTGGGTTTTGTCCTGCTTAATCTTCTGGCGGCTTTATGGCGTTATCTGGCCAAGAGCCGGAAGTGGTGGGAGGGCGGCGTCATCGGCGTCGGTTTAGGATTGCTTATCGCTCTGATTTTTTTCCGCACCTTATTGTTGCTGATCATCCTGCCGGCTTTAGTCGGCGGACTCGGATTGTTTTTCGATTTCCTGGTTTCCCGCCTCCTGCCTCAGCCTAAATCACGGATCGGCCGGCGGAGCAGTTTCTGGTTTTTCGGCGGACCGGGCGGTTTCGGCGGCGGCTCCTCAGGCGGCGGTTTCGGCGGTTTCGGCGGCGGCTCCTCGGGCGGCGGCGGCTCCTCGGGAAGCTGGTAGAGACGCCAAGCCCGGAATAGCACCGCCGCGGCAATATAAATATTATTGATAATAAAAAAGCGCTTATATTTTTAAGCGCTTTTATTAAAAGGTCAGGAAACCCCGCACGAGCACCCAGCGAGTGCGGGGATGAATGACTCCTTGTTTAGCACGGCTCGCAGAGGCGTGCTAAACTATAGTCATGAGAATCCGAGCCTTAAATCACTCAACC